>NZ_SDHX01000001.1:2700000-3000000 GCF_004118375.1 Oleiharenicola lentus | reverse complement strand
ATCGTGGAAAGAAACGGCTTCCGCCTGCTCGTGTTCACGGTGCTCGGGCGCTCTTTCATGGGCCTGAAGGCGGAGTGCCCGTTCCTCTGCGCCGATGCCTTGTTGAAAAGACTGGCGGGTCAATACGACGGCGCCGTCATCGAGGTCCATGCCGAGGCCACCTCGGAGAAACAGGCCTTGGGCTGGCACCTCGCGGGACGTGCGACTGCGGTGCTGGGGACGCACACCCATGTGGCCACGGCCGATGCCGCGCTGTTGCGCGGGCACACGGCCTTCCAATGCGATGTCGGCATGACCGGTCCGCACGAGTCCGTGCTCGGTCGCGAAATCACGCCGGTCATCGGGCGTTTCCTCGACAGCATGCCGCGCCGCTGCGAGGTGGCGGTCGGCGACAACCGTCTGTCTGCCACGCTCGTCGAGTTCGGGGCCGATGGTCGCGCCTCGGGAGTGGAGTGGCTGCAGGTGAGGGGATAAGCGCTCCGTGGGCTGCCGGGCGGGCCTAACGCTTCGGGTGTTCTTTTGGTGTCCTTTTGCGCCTTTTTGTGGCTAAACCATCCGCGTGAATTTCTCCCAGCCCGCCGCTGACATCCATGTGCCTGACGGTCGCTCCGTCGCCAAGGCGCTGGCCCGCACCACGCACCTCTGTCTCGCGGCGCACCAGGACGACATCGAGATCATGGCCCACCAGGCCATCGCGGCCTGTTATGGAAAACAATCGGCCGGTTTCACCGGCGTGGTGGTCACCGACGGCGCGGGCAGTCCGCGCACCGGGAAGTTTGCCAAGTTCACCGACGAGGAGATGAAGGCCGAGCGCCGGGCCGAGCAGCGCCGCGCGGCAAAACTCGGCAAATACGCCGCCGTCATCCAACTCGCGCATCCCAGCGCCGTGGTGAAGGACGCCAAGGAATCCCGCGTGACGGCGGATCTCACGGCCATCCTGCGCGCCTGCGGTCAGCTGGAAGCAGTTTATCTCCACAACCCGGCCGACAAGCACGACACCCATGTTGCGGTGTTTCTCCGCTGTCTGGCCGCCCTGCGCTCCCTGCCGAAATCCAAGCGGCCCAAGCGTGTGCTGGGCTGCGAAGTCTGGCGCAACCTCGACTGGCTGGTGGACACCGACAAGGTCCTGCTCAACGATTCCGCCCGTCCCGCGCTGGCCGCCAAGCTCATCGGCGCCTTCCAGTCCCAGATCGCCGGTGGCAAACGCTACGACCTCGCCATCGCCGGGCGTCGCCTGGCCAACGCCACCTTCCACACCTCGCACGCGACCGACGCGGCGAACGCCGTGACCTGGGCGATGGATCTCACGCCGTTGATCAAGGACAACAAGCTGTCCGTCGAGCAATTCACCCTCGCGCATCTCGATCGCCTTCGCTCCGACGTACAGGCCCGGCTGCAGCGGTTCGCCTGAGGTATCCCGCCTCCAGCAAGACCGGGCGTTTATTTTTTCGTGTCTTTCGGGTGTTTCGTGGTTCCCTCCCGGCATGGTCAAAAGCACCGGCATCTACACGGGCGGGCTCAACTGCCAGCTCACCCATGGCCCCTCGGGGCGGGTTATTGAAACCGACGCCCCCGCGGACAATCACGGACGCGGCGCGGCGTTTTCACCGACTGATCTCACCGCGGCCTCGCTCGCTTCTTGCATGGTCACGACGATGGCCATCGCGGCGAAGCTGAAGCTCAACTGCGATATCCCCGGTGTGCGCTGGGAGGTGACCAAAGAAATGTCGTCCGACAAGCCGCGCCGCATCGTGCGGCTGGCCGTGCAGATCTGGCTGCCCTTTCCGAAGTCCAAGGATCCCGAAGGCATCCTCGAGCACGCCGCCCGCAACTGCCCCGTGCACCACAGCCTGCACCCCGGCATCGAAAGTCCGCTGACCCTGCACTGGACGGACTGAGCAGCCTGGGCGTTCCCCGGCGAAAGTTCGTATTACGAACTTTCGCCCTGACCTTCTCCGGCGTGGCACTGCGCGCCCCGTTTCGCCCTTGCCCACAATGTTCGTAATACGAACATTGGGACAGGCGGCAAAAGTTTGGCCCGAGTGAGAGCAGCAGCCCATGAAAGCTGAATGTTCGTATTACGAACATTCGGCTTCCGGGGGAGGCACGGTCCCGATTCGGGGTTTACTTCACCGCGTTGTTGAAGCGATAGGTGCCGTTAAAGATAATCTCGGTGTCGTCCACGCCGATACGCACCTTGATCTTGCCGTTGGCGGCGTCCAGGCGGTCGGCGTGGCCGGTAACGTGGCGGGGCTTGTTCTTGTGGTTGGTGGCTTCGCCCTTGAACTCGACGCGCTCACCCCGGCTCAGCCGCAGCAGATCGGCCGGCGGCAGGGATATGCTGATGCGGCCGCTCTCGCTCCAGAAGAACCATGGCCACACCTTGGCCTCGTAGGTCGTGTTGAAGACATCTCCATCCCGGCGAAAGACCCCGGTGACAAGGGTGACGCTGCCGACGTAAATGGAGGTCTTGACCGGCGCAACGGTCACGGAATCCCAATCGCCCAGCGGCTGCGAGGAATCGGCGCACAAGGCACCGCACACAGCGGTCAGCAGCAACAACAGGCACAGGGTGGGGCGACGCATCATGGCTGAGTCACCATGTGTCGGTGAAGGTTGCAGGCAAACGGGAAAAGCCCGCCCATTTCCGCGTTGCCAAGGGCGGCGGCGGGCCGTTGCTTGGCCCTCTATGGCAAAGCAGGCACAGGCCACGTGGGGCGGGCGGTTCTCGGCGGGTCCCGCCGGGCTCATGCAGCGTTTCAGCGAATCCGTCTCCTTCGACCACCGGCTCGCGCCGTTCGACATCGCGGGCAGCAAGGCGCACTCCGCCATGCTCGCGCACGTCGGGCTCATCTCGAAACAAGAACGTGATGCCATCCACGGCGGCCTCGACGCCATCCTCGCCGAAATCAACGCCGGCAAGTTCAAGTGGCGAACCGAGCTTGAGGACGTCCACATGAACATCGAGCAGGCGCTCACGCAGCGGGTGCCGGCCGCCGCGAAGCTCCACACCGCGCGCAGCCGCAACGACCAGGTCGCGACCGACATGCGGCTCTGGTTCAAGGCCGCTTGCGCGGAACTCAGCGCGAAGATCGCGGACGCCCAGCGGGCCATCCTCGCGATCGCGGCGAAAAACCAGACCGTGCTTATCCCGGGCTACACACACCTGCAGCGCGCCCAACCGGTGTTTCTGGCGCATCATCTATTCGCGTATCTTGAAATGCTCCAGCGCGACGCCGGACGTTTCGCCGTTGTGGCCGACCACGCGAACTGGTGTCCGCTTGGCTCCGGGGCCATCGCCGGCACGACGCTTCCGATCGACCGCGAGTTCACCGCGAAGACCCTCGGCTTCGTCGATGCCAAGGGCCGGCCCCGCGTCACCCAGAACAGCATGGACACGGTCGCCGACCGCGACGTGTTCATCGAGTTCGCCGCCGCCTGCGCCACGACCGGCGTCCACCTCTCGCGCATGGCGGAGGACCTGATTCTCTGGATGAGCAGCGAGTTCGGCTTCGTGGATCTGCCCGACACCTTTTGCACGGGCTCGAGCCTGATGCCGCAGAAGAAGAATCCCGATTCGATGGAGCTCATTCGCGGCAAGTCCGCCCGTCTGCAGGGCAACCTGCACACGCTGCTCACGCTCGCGAAGGGCCTCCCGTTGACCTACAACCGCGACCTGCAGGAGGACAAGCCGCCGGTCTTCGACAGTCACGACCAGACGGCGCTCTGCCTTGACGTGCTCGCCGGCACCTTCGCCGGCATGCAGGTAAAGGCCGCGCGTTGCGCCGCGGCCGTCTCCGATCCGGCGCTGCTCGCCACCGACCTCGCCGACTACCTCGTGCGCCAGGGCGTGCCGTTCCGCACCGCGCACCATGCGGTTGGAGCGGTCGTCAAACTCGCCGAGCAGAAGGGCGTGGCCCTCAACCAACTCTCTCTCTCCGACGTGCAGTCCGTTCATCCGGCGTATCAGGCGGACTGGGTGGAATCCTTCGATCTGGCCAAGGCCATGGCCCGCCGCGCCGGCACCGGCATGCCAAGCCCGGCACAACTTCGCCGCCAGTTCGCCCGCTGGCAGAAACAGCTGGCTTGAACGCCAGCCGTCAGGGTTAAGCCATGCTGCCCTTGCTCCCGCAGCGCGACCCCGCCCTGCGTCCTTACCGGAAGGGCCTGTATTTCGCGTTTTTCAACGCGATGAACTGGCAGGTCGCCACCGCGACGCCGACCGTGCTCTTCATGGCCTACCTCGGGGCCGATTCGTTTCAGACCGGTCTGGTCTATGGCTGGCCGCTCCTGTTGACGCCGGTGCAAGTGCTGGCGACGGCGCTGCTGCCGCGGCTGGGCTTCAAACGGTTGACGATGGCCGGGTGGGGTGCGCGCAGCTGGTTCCTGCTCGTTCCGCTGGGTCTCGCGCTGACGGTGGTGTCAAACCCGCCCGCCTGGTCGGTCACCGCCATGGTCGCGGCGATGTTTTGCTACTCGCTCAGCCGGTCGGTGGGCGCGGCGGCGATCACGACCTGGCTGCAGGGCCTGGTGCCCGAGGCGGTGCGCGGACGATACTGGTCCACTGATCAGATCATGGGCGGGGCCGCATCCATCGCCACGCTGCTGCTTTGTGCGGCCACTTTCACCTGGCTGCCGCCGTCTGCGGCTTACGCGGTGCAGTATACTTTCAGCATCGCAGGAGCCTGGCTCGCGGTGCGGTGCCTGCGTTCGCTGCCCGATATCCCGCGGCCCAGCGTGATGAGCCTGGGTAAAATCTGGGCCGACACCCCGCGGCTGATGTTTCGCTCCGGTGAGTTCAGCGCCTATCTCTGGCTGGCGGTGCTGTTCTACGTGGTGACCACGTCCATCGTGCCGTTCTCGGCCTACTTTCTCAAGGTCGAGGCCGGCATCGCGCCCTCGTTGATCATGGGCTGCACCATCGTGCAGTATCTGGGCGTGATCGCGGGCAACTGGTTCATGCGTTCTCGTCTCGACCGCACAGGCGCCAAACCCTTTTTCCGCGCCGCGTTCGTGCTCTGCGGCATGGTTGCCGCCGGCTGGCTCGCGGGCCTGCACTGGCGTCCGGCCCTGCCATTTCTGCTGCCTGCGCTGTATTTCCTGTTGGGGGCGACGCTGGGCATGTTCGGCTCCGCCAATGTCAGCTACCTGGCCAAGATTCTTCCCGCGGCCGACCGGGCCCTGCCGGTCTCGCTGCATGGTGCGCTGACCTTCTTCCTCGGCGGTCTCGCGCCCATGGTGTGGGGCTTGGTGCTGAAGGGCGGTGGGCCGGTGCCCTCGGTCAATGTGACGGCCTTTCAGGCTTTCTTCGTGTTCATCGTCGTGGGCGCGGGCCTGCTCGTGCTGCTCGGCAACCGGCTGAAAGAAACGCCCGGCCATGTGGATCCGATTTTGGCGGGCGACTGGCTGTTCCGGCCGTTCCGCATCGTGGCGTCGCTGGTCCGTCCGCCCGAGCCGGCCGCCGACGAGCGCTCCGAACGATAAACTCGCTCCCGCCGGAATTTTCTGCACCTTCCGCCTGTTCTCATGCCCACGATCCGCATCCTCACCGACCGCGTGGCCAACCAGATCGCCGCCGGCGAGGTGATTGAGCGTCCGGCCGCCGTGGTGAAGGAACTGGTGGAGAACTCGCTCGACGCGGGGGCGACCCGGATCGAGGTCGAGTTCAGCCACGGCGGGCGCAGCCTGATCCGCGTCGAGGACAACGGCTGCGGCATGACCCGCGACGACGCCCAGATGTCGCTGGAACGCCATGCCACGAGCAAGCTCGTGGAAACGGCCGATCTGGACCGGCTGGAGACCTTTGGCTTCCGGGGCGAGGCGGTGCCTTCGATCGCCAGCGTGTCGCGCTTCGAGCTGCGCACCCGCCGCGCCGAGGATCCGGCGGGCACGGAGATTCTCATCAACGGCGGCAAACTCGTCCACGTGCGCGAATGCGGCCTGGCGCCGGGCACGCGCATCACGGTGTCGCACCTGTTCAACTCGGTGCCAGCACGCCGCAAGTTTCTCAAAAGCGACCCGACGGAGTCGGCGCACATTGTCCAGACCGTGCGGCTCTACGCGCTGTCTTGTCCGCAGACGGCGTTCACGCTGATTGAGGACGGGCGGGTGTTGTTCCAGTCGCCCGTCTGCACGACGCTGGAGGAGCGGGTGGGGGAGATCTTCGGCCGGCAACTTGCCCAGGACCTTCTGCCCGTCGCGGCGAGTGACATCGGGCTGAAGCTCAGCGGACTCATCGGCAAGCCCGGAGTCAGCCGGGCCACCCGGCACGAGATGATCATGTTCGTGAACCGGCGCCCGGTGGACAGCCGCACGCTCAACTACGCGGTGATCGAGTCCTACGCGACCTCGCTGGCGAAGGGCCGGTATCCCGTGGCCGTGCTTTTCCTGGACCTCGAACCCGCCGCGGTGGACGTGAACGTCCATCCGGCCAAGCGCGAGGTGCGCTTCCGCAGCGAGGGCGCCGTGCGGGGCTTTGTGATCCGGGCGGTGCTGGAAGCGCTGCGGGAGTTCGGTGCCGGTGCGAGTTCGCGTGAAACGGCGGAGGCGATGCCCGGTGATCCGGTGGTGCCGGCGACGACAGCCCTCTTTGCGGCGCCCGCGTCCCCGGTGATGGCTCAGCCCTTTCGCCCGTTCTCGCCGGTATCACCACCTCCGTCAATCCAGGTGCCGCCGCCGCGGGTGTCGGTTGCTCCGTTCAAGCCGGCGAGTCCGGTTGCACCGACGGCATTGCGTCCGGCGGGAATCTCGCCCGGCGTGCTGATGGGCTGGCGTTATCTCGACACCGCGCACGGTGACTACGCGCTTTTTGAGGCGCCGGGCGGGCTCGTGGTGCTCGACCGGCGCTCGGCGCACGAACGGGTTTGGTTCGAGCGGCTGCAGGCCCAGTTTGCCATCGGCGAGGTGGCGAGCCAGCGGCTGCTGTTTGCCGTGCCCGTGGAACTGGACGCGATTGCGAGCGCGATGCTCTTGGAGCGGTTGCCGTTTCTGCATCGTCACGGCCTGGAAGTGGTGGAGTTCGGCCGGAATTTTTTCCGCATCGAGTCGGTCCCGGTCTGGCTGGACCCGGCCGATGCCGAGGGATTCCTGCGCGACATCATCGGGCTGATGCGGGAGGGCCGCCTGGACGAGCGGCGCGCCGACCTCGCCCGCGAGGAACTTGCCCGGCTGGCGGCGCAGAAGGCCGTGCGCCTGCCCGTGACCCTGGGCGAGGGTGAGGCGATGGCGTTGGTGGCCCAGTTGTTTGCCTGCTCGCAGCCCCACAGCAGCCCCACCGGCCGGCCCACGCACTTTGAGCTGAGTCGCGGCGAGCTTGCGCGCCGGTTTCAGCGCTGAATCCCACCCCGGGGATGCGAGATTTCTTATATCCTGCGCATTTTTCCGCAAAGGTTGGCTGACGGGGCAGTCCCGCCTTGCGTGCGCGGTTGGCACGGCTTGTGATACTCCTCCTGCCTATGCCGACTGCCAAAGCCTCCAAGCCCGCCAAGAAAGCAGCGCCCGCTTCAGCCAAGCCGGATGAATCCGCGCAAAAACTGAGCGCCTTGATCCACCGCCACCTGGTCTCGACCCTGGCCCGGCACGAGGGATCGGCCACGCCGCATGACTGGTGGGTGGCCACCGCGCTGGCGGTGCGCGACACCATCCACGAGCGCATGATCGCGACGCAGGCGGTGCACAACGCGGACAACGTCCGCCGCCTCTACTACTTCTCGCTCGAATACCTCATGGGCCGGCTCTTCGGCAACAACCTGCTCGCGACCGACATGCTGGAGACGGCGCGCGCGGCCCTTGCCGCCCACGGCCAGGACTTTGAGAAGATTCGTGACGCCGAGGTGGACATGGGTCTCGGCAACGGCGGCCTCGGCCGCCTCGCGGCCTGTTTCCTCGATTCGCTGGCCACGATGGATTATCCGGCGCTCGGTTACGGCATTTACTACGAGTTCGGCCTGTTCCGGCAGCAGTTCGTCAACGGGCACCAGGTCGAGCATCCCGACAATTGGATCCGTTTCGGCAACCCGTGGGAAGTGGTGCGCCCCGAATATGCGCAGGAAGTGCGCGTTTATGGCCGTGTGGAAAACGTCTTCGACGACCGCGGCAACTACCGTCCGCGCTGGGTGGACACCAAGACGATCCTCGGCGTGCCGCATGACATCCCGACCGCCGGCTACGGCACCAAGACCGTCAACCTGCTCCGCCTCTGGGCCTCGCAATCCACGGAGGACTTCGATTTGGCCGCCTTCAACCGCGGCGGCTACTTCGAGGCCGTCCGGGAGCAGACCTCGGCCGAGACGGTCTCCAAGGTACTTTACCCGAACGACAAGACCGAGAACGGCAAGGAACTGCGCCTGATGCAGCAGTATTTCTTCGTGGCCTGCTCGCTGCGCGACATCATCCGCCGTCACCTCCGCAACCCGGCCAACTCCTGGGCCAATTTTTCCGGCAAGGTCGCCGTGCAACTCAACGACACGCACCCCGCCATCGCCGTGGTGGAGCTCATGCGCATCCTGGTGGACGAGGAAAACATGTCCCTCGAGGCCGCCTGGGGGATTGTCGGCCAGACCTTTGCCTACACCAATCACACGCTGCTGCCCGAGGCGCTCGAGAAGTGGAGCGTCGGTCTCTTTGAGAAAGTTCTGCCGCGCCACCTCCAGCTTATCTACGAGATCAACAGCCGCGTGCTGCACCTCGTCGAGGCCAAATGGCCCGGCGACGACGGCAAGAAGCGCGTCTGCTCCCTGATCGAGGAGAACGGCGGCAAGATGGTGCGCATGGCCAATCTCGCCGTCGCCGGTTCGCACACGGTCAACGGCGTGGCCGCGCTCCACACCGCGCTGCTCAAGCAGGATCTCTTCCCCGAGTTCGACGCGCTTTATCCCGGAAAATTCCAGAACAAGACCAACGGCATCACGCCCCGGCGCTGGCTGCTGAAGTGCAACCCGCGCCTCTCGGACCTGATCACGAAGCGTCTCGGCCACACGGACTGGGCCCGTGACCTGGACCTGCTCCGCGGGCTCGAGAAGTCCGCCGGCGACGCGGCGTTCCAGAGCGAGTTCATGGCCGTGAAGCGCGCCAACAAGGTCGAGCTTGCCGCCATCATCAAGGCGGAGTGCGGCGTGGAGGTCTCGCCCGACGCGCTGTTCGACGTGCAGATCAAGCGCCTGCACGAATACAAGCGCCAGCACCTGAACCTGCTGCACATCCTCGCGCTCTACCGCCGCCTGCTCCAGCATCCCGGCCTCGACATTGTGCCGCGCGTGTTCGTGTTCGGTGCCAAGGCCGCGCCCGGTTACGACCTCGCGAAAAACATCATCCGCGCGATCAACGTCATCGGCGCCCGCATCAACGGCGACGCCCGGATCGGCGGGAAGCTCAAGGTGGTCTTCCTGCCCAACTACCGCGTGTCGCTCGCCGAGAAAATCATCCCGGCGGCCGACCTGTCCGAGCAGATTTCCACGGCCGGCAAGGAGGCCTCGGGCACCGGCAACATGAAGCTCTCCCTCAACGGCGCCCTCACCATCGGCACGCTCGACGGCGCCAACGTCGAGATCAAGGAGGAGGTCGGCGACGAAAACATCTTCATCTTCGGCCTCACGGTCGAGCAGGTCGCCGCGCTCTGGGCCCGGGGCTACAACCCGCGGGATCTCTACAATGCCGACGAGGAGCTGCGCGGCGTCATTGACTGGCTGGGCAGCGATTACTTCACGCCCGGTGAGCACGGGGCCTTCGGTGCCGTGCACCACAGCCTGCTGCACGGCGGCGATCCCTATCTGCTGCTGGCCGATTTCCGCAGCTACTGCGACGCCCACGCCCGGGTGGACGCCACCTACCGCGACAAACGGAAGTGGGCGAAGATGGCCATCCTCAACACCGCGCGCATGGGCAAGTTCTCCAGCGACCGGACCATCCGCGAATACGCGGAGCAGATCTGGAAGCTCAAACCGGCGCGGATCAGCTGAGCGACGGCTGGTTGCGACGATCGAGCACGGCCTGCACCTGCCGGCCGTGCCGCATGCCGTTCCAGGCCGCGAGCGGACCGATCAGCGCGTAGCACACGCCCGGCAGCCAGGGCTTGGTGGTCACATAGGTCAGGCCGACGGAAAGGAAACACACCGCCACCTGGAGGCGGAACTCCGTCAGTTGCAGGCGGGTGTAGATCAGCTCGAGTTCGTTCAGGCGCAGTTGTTCGCGCCGGCGCAGCGCGTGGCCCTGGAGCAGCGCGTAGAGCGTCCAGATGCTGGCGAAGCCGAGGCCGTAGATCCGGTAGATGAACCAGAGTTCTTCGGGCCCGTTCATGCGCGTGCCGCCGCCCAGCCAGGCCCCGAAGAGGAACTTCAGGGGATAGACCGAGAACAGCACCAGCAGCAGGATGAAGTAGTTGAGGGTGCGCGTGTAGAAATCCTCGAGGCCGTAGCGCCGGAAAAACTTGTAGTGCTCGTTCCAGAACAGCAGCAGGATCGCGAAGCACGCCGCAAAGGCCGGGAAGCCGCGCAGCACCTGCTGGAGGCCGGCGAAATCCCGCGGCACTTCGGTGGACACGACCAGCAGCGTGAGGGAGAAGCCGAACACGGCGTCCGCGAGATTCTCCAGCCGGGAGACTTCCTTGCCCCGCCATTGGAAATGATCCTCCGGCCGGCGCCCGGGCAGGCGGTCGCGCCAGGTTGGCTGCGGGCGGTTTCTTGCCATGCCGCGCAGCTAAGCGGGCCGGTCGGTCCACGGCCAGCGTTTTTCCGCGATTGTCGCCCGGACCGCCAGGCATCAGCGTCGCGACCAACCCCTTCATGAATTCGCTCCTCCGCCACCGCTGGTTCTGGATCGTCGCGGCGGGGGTGGCCTTGGGCGCGACCTTGCTGGCGGCGCGGCTCTGGCTCGGGGGCTATGTGGTGCGTTCGGTCCTGCGCATGGCCGGGGCCACCGAGATCCGGCATGGCGAAGTGCGTGGCACCCCGTGGCGGTTGGAGGTGGCGGACCTGGCCTGCACCTTCCGTTCCCAGCCGGTATCCGCCCGACGGGTGATCCTGGTGCGGGAGAAATGGTGGCAGGCCTCGCTCGGCGACGTGCAGGTGGAAGGCGCCCGCGTGCCGGTGGCGCTCGACAATTCCGACGTGCAGGCGGTTGTTTGGGACACCTATGAGGACGGCGGGTTGGGGGATGAACCGGTGCCGCCGCCCTTCCGCTCGCTTGCGCTGGAGGGCGAACTGGTGGTGCGGATGGCGCTCACGCCCGACCGACCCGTGGCCGTCAAGCTCGAGAGCCAGCCCCGGAGCGGCACTTCTTGGATCGGCAGCCTCGTCGCCGAGGCCGAGGGCTTCCGCCTGGCGGGCAGCGGCACCCTGCTCCGCGCGGGGCAGGAGCTGGACTTCCAGGTGCATAGCGCGGAGCTCGATCTGGCGTCCTGGTCGCCGCAGATCCAGCGCCTCGTGCTGCTGCCGGGAGGTCCGTGGACCTTGGCCGGCCGGCTGACCGGCGTGGCCGAGGGGAAGGTGACCGCCAAGCGTTTCGCCGCCACCGCCCGGGTCAGCCTGCGGGAGGCGGACTTCAAGGCCGGGACGAGGGACATCACCCTCACCGGGGCGGAGGCGGACCTGGAGTTCTCCGACCTCTGGAAGCTGCGGACATCCGCGGGCCGGCTGCAGGTGCGGCAGCTGCGGGCGGGGCGATTGCCCTTTGACGATCTGGACCTGGACTTCGGACTCTGGAACGGAAAACAAATCAACGTCAGTCGGGCCGTGGCGTCAGCCTTGGGCGGCCGGGTGGAGACGCAGCCCTTTGGCTACCAGCTCGGTGAAACCGCGCTCACGCTCGAGCTGAAGGTCGCGGATCTGCGCGTGGCCAAACTGTTCGAATTGGCGCCGCGCGTGGCGCCGCGGCTGGGCGGGCGCGCGCTGGGTCGTCTGGTGCTCCGCATGGATGAAAGCGGCGTGCTGATCTCCACCGGCGAGCTCGCGACCCTGCCCGGGGTGCCGGCGGACCTTCAGTTCAACGCCGCGGCCCTGGTGCGCTCGGGGGCGACCATGGATGCCGCGACGGAACGGCTGTTCAAGGCCGCCGGCAACCAGAGCGTGCTGGTGCGCGTGGAGGAGTGCCGTTTCGAAATTCGTCCGCCGGGGCTGCCCCTGGGCACCACGGCGCGCTGCGTGGTGCGCGGCTGGGTGGACGCACAGCCGGTTGCCTTCACTTATCCCGTCAACGGGGCGGTCGAGCGGTTCCTCGCCATCATGCCCTGAAGTGAACCGCTGCGCCTGGCCTGGGGCGAAAGACAAATGGGGCCCTGCGCTCCGCGTCGGCCGCGATGTCCGCACAGAAATAGCGGCCCGGAGCTCTTTCGGCCCCAATTGGGTCGCGGTGCCTCAGATCATCATGCCGGCCACGCAGGCGGAGAGGTAGCAGGCGATGGTGCCGCCGAAGACGGCCTTCACGCCGAGGGCGGCCAGGTTCTCCCGCTGATTCGGCGCGAGCGTGCCGATGCCGCCGATCTGGATGCCGATGGACACGATGTTGGCGAAGCCGCACATCGCGTAGGTCAGGATGATGATCGTGCGCTGGTCGGTGAGGGTGCCGTTGGCCTTCATCTGGCCGAGCTGGAGGAAGGAGACGAATTCGTTCAGCACCGTGCGCGTGCCGAGCAGCTGGCCCGACTGCATCAGGTAGCCGCTGTCGATGCCGATGAGCCAGGCGACGGGCGCATAGATGATGCCGAGGATGAACTCGAGGGAGAAGGACTTGAAGGCGCCGCCCGTGACCTGGTCGATCCAGCCGTTGAAGCCCGGGTAGGTGAAGATCTCGTTCCCGGCGATGGTGAGCGTGTGCGGCGCGCCGACCCAGCCGAAGACGGCATTGAAGAGCGCCACGAGCGCGGTGAAGGCGATGAGCATGGCGCCGACGTTGGCGGCGAGCTTCAGGCCGTCGGTCGTGCCGAGGCAGACGGCGTCCACGAGGTTGGAGCCGATCTTTTCCTTGGAGACGGCGAGGTCCTTGCTGATCGGCTCGGTCTGGGGCAGGATGATTTTTGACACCATCAGCCCGGCCGGGGCGTTGATGACGGAGGCGGTGATGAGGTGCGTGGCGAACAACACCTGCTGCTCCACGCTGCTGCCGCCGAGGAAACTGATGTAGGCGATCATGACGGCGCCGGCGATGGTGGCCATGCCGCCGACCATGATCGTGAAGATCTCCGAGCGGGTCATCTGCGGCAGGTAGGGCTTGATGAGGAACGGGGCTTCGGTTTGCCCGAGAAAGATGTTGGCGGAGGCGCTCAGCGTCTCCGCACCGGAGAGCGGCATGAACTTTGAGATGACCCAGGCGTAGGCATAGACGATCTTCTGCAGGACGCCCAGGTAGTAGAGCATCGAGGTGAACGCGGAGAAAAAGATGATCGAGGGCAGGATGCCGATGGCGAACACGACGCCGTGCTTGTCCTGATCGGCGAGCGAGCCGAACACGAAGCGCACGCCCTCGCCGGTGAAGCCCATCAGGGCCACGAAGATGCCGCCGACCCATTCGACGCCGTCCCGCACCGGCCCGACGAAGAGCACGGCGGCGGCGAACACCATTTGGAGCAGCGCGCCGGCGGCAACGAGCCGCCAGTTGATGGCCTTGCGGTTGTAGCTGAGCAGAACGGCGATGCCGACGAGCGCGCCATAACCGAACAGGCCGCGCAAAATGTGGGTGAGTTGCTCCATGGGCGGGGCGAAGTGCCGCTGATTCGTAGCATGCCCCCGACGGGGCGCGAGTTTCTTTTGAGCTGAAACTTTCCGCCGGCCGTCGCGTCTAATCCGGCACACCCCGCATGGACGCATTCGACCTGATCCTCCTGTTGGCCGGCCTGATTGCCGGCGCGGCCATCTCGGCCGGGTGCCTGGTGGGTCTGATCGTGTGGGTGTCCGGCAGCCGACCGGCGCGCGCATCCGAGGTTTGCCCTCCGGCCGACAAGCCCTAGGCTGCGGGCATGGATATCACTGAACGGCTGGCCCGGCACCTGGGCAAAATTCCCGACACCCGGCAGGCGGCCTTCGTCGCCCCCAACGCCAGCGTGATGGGTGACGTGAAACTGGGCGCCCTGAGCAGCGTGTGGTATGGCTGCGTGCTTCGCGGCGACATCAACACCATCGAGATCGGCGAGGGATCCAACGTCCAGGACCTCGCGGTGGTGCACCTCGCCGACGACTACGGCGTGAAAGTGGGGCGATACACGACCATCGGGCACAGCGCGATCATCCACGCCTGCACCATCGGCGACGAGTGCCTCATCGGCATGGGCGCCACGATTCTCGACGGCGCCGTGATCGGCGACCACTGCATCGTCGGCGCCAACGCCCTGGTCACGCAGCGCTTCGTCGCCCCGGCCGGCTCGATGATCCTTGGGTCGCCCGCCAAGGTGGTTCGTTCGCTCAAGGAGAGCGAACTCATGGGCCTGCGCGCCTGGGCCGAGAAATACGTCGAGGTCGCCAAGGCCCACGCGGCGCGGAAGAAATAAGTCCCGCCCACCGGCTGCGTTCTCCGCCAAGTCCGCCCCCGCCCGTTTTTCGCCAAAATGTGCGGAGCGGCGCATCGGCTTTGGCGGTATGCTCATGGCAACAAAGGAAACGCCATGAAAACCAACATCGGATCCATCGACGTCGGCCTGCGGTTTGTCGGGGGCTGCCTCATCGGCCTCTGGGGAGTCCACGTAGAAACGTGGTGGGGCCTGCTCGGCTTGCTGCCGGCGGTTACCGCGATGGTCGGGTTCTGCCCGCTCTACGCGCTGCTGCACATCGACACGACGGCCTGCGACCACTGATGTGATCTCGTTGGCGGTGGGGTGCCCGCACCCCGCTTGAAGGGAGGCGGGCCCATCAGCCCCGCGGTTCGGTGCCTCGGGGACGTCGCCTGCGGCAACCCGCGCGCGAGTTCGGGCCAAGGAGCGACCCGGCAAAGACGGCGATCCTACCGCACCCGCTCCAGAATCGAGAACGTATAACGGTAATTGGTGTCGGCGCCTTCCCGCTTCCAACTCTCGCGCCAGGCGATGTGCCGCCACTCCGGAAACCAGGTGTCGCCCTCCACCTGCGCGTGCACCAGGGTGAGCAGGATGCGGTCGGCGAGCGGCAGGGTCTCCTCGTAGATGCGCTGGCCGCCGCAAACCATGATGCGACCGGGCAGCTTTTGCGCGAGAGCGAGCGCATCGGACACGTTGGCCGCGATGCTCGGTTCCCCGGCGGGAACCCGGGCGGCCTGCAGGTTTGAATCCGCGCCGGGGGCAGACGCCGCCTTCTGGGCGGTGATCTTCTGGATGTGTGCCGGCTGCGAACTGATCACCACCGGATGGCGGCCGTCGCGCATCACGCGCGGCCAGGTCTCAAAGCAGATCCGCCCGAGCACCACCGTCTGGTTCGCGGTCTGGTCGTGGAACCACTTTTTGTCCTCGGGGATGTCGAAGGGCAGGCGGCCGGCGCGGCCGATGATGCGGTTTTCCGAACAGGCGACGATGAGCTCGATGGGGCGGGGCATTGCGGGGTTGCGTCGAAAGCCCGATGTTCAAAGCTGCCGCGCCATGCAGGGCAAACTTCGTTTTTTCGCGGCGCTGGTGGTCGGGGCCGTTTCTTTCGTATCCGGCCGGGGCGACGAGTTCGCGGCCCGCTACCAGGCGGTGATCGACGCCAAGGGCAAGGCCCCCGAGGCCGAGCGCCTGCACGCGTTGTTCCAGGCGGACTGGGCCTACACGATGGCGGTCTATCCCGAATACGCCACCTGGGTCGGCTACGCCGGACACGAGCGGGAGTGGACCGATCTGTCCCGCGAGGCCATCGCCCGCCGCCGGGAAGTTGCCGGCCGCGCCCTGCCGGCGCTGGCCACCATCGACCGCACGCAGCTCGGGCCGGTGGACCGGGTGAGCTACGACATCTTCAAGCGCCAGGCCGAGGAGAGTGTCGAGGGCAACCGCTTCCCCAGCGAACTCGAGCAGATCAACCAGCTGGGCGGCATTCATCAGGACGCCACGCAGCTCCTGCGGGGAATGTCGGCGGCCAACGCCGGGCATTTCGAAAACCAGCTGGCCCGGCTCCAGGCCCTGCCGCAGGTCGTGGATAACGTGATTTCACTCCTGGAGGAGGGCCTCGCCAAGGGCATCACCCCGCCGCAGATCACGCTCCGCGAGGTGCCCACCCAGATTCTCAACCAGATCCCCGAGGAGCCGCTCAAGAGCCCTCTGCTCGCCACGTTTGTGGACCTGCCGCCCGCCGTGTCGGGTGAGCGGGGCTTGGAGCTGCGCGCTGCCGCGGCCAAGACTTACACGATCGAAGTGCGTCCGGCGTTCCAGCGCCTGGAGAAGTTCGTCCGCGAAAAATATATTCCCGGGGCCCGCCAGACCATTGCCGCCACCGACCTGCCGGATGGCCGGGCCTGGTATGCGCTGCGCATCAAAACCTACACTTCCACCGATCTCACCGCGCAGCAGATCCACGACATTGGGCTGGCCGAGGTGAAACGTATCCGCGCCGAGATGGAGCGCGTGAAGACTCAGGTCGGGTTCAAGGGCACGTTGCCGGAGTTCTTTGTGTTCCTGCGCACCGACCCGCAGTTCTATTTCACCGACAAGGAGGACCTGCTCCGCGCCTACCGCGACATCGCCAAGCGCGCCGACCCGCAGATGATCAAGCTCTTCAAGACGCTGCCGCGCACGCCCTATGGCATCCTGCCCGTGCCGGCCTACGCCGAGAAGTCCCAGACCACGGCCTACTACTACCCCGGCGCGCCCGAGACCGGCCGGCCCGGCTATTTCTTTGCCAACACCTATGCGCTGCACACGCGGCCGAAGTGGGAGATGGAGGCACTCACCCTGCACGAGGCCGTGCCGGGGCACCACCACCAGATCGCCCTTGCGCAGGAGATGGACGCGCTGCCGGAGTTCCGCCGCCACGGCGGCTACACGGCCTTCGTCGAAGGGTGGGGGCTCTATTCCGAGAGCCTCGGCGAGGAGATGGGCTTCTACACCGACCCGTATGCGAAGTTCGGCCAGCTCACCTACGAGATGTGGCGCGCCGTCCGCCTGGTGGTGGACACCGGCATGCACGCGCTCGGCTGGTCGCGCCAGCAGGCCATCGATTACTTCAAGGACAACGCCGGCAAGTCCGAGCACGACATCGTGGTCGAGATTGACCGCTACATCGTGTGGCCCGGCCAGGCACTCGCCTACAAGCTCGGTGAACTGAAGATCAAGGAACTGCGCGCCCACGCCGAGAAGGAACTCGGGGCGAAGTTCGACATCCGCCTTTTCCACGACGAAGTCCTCCGCAACGGCGCCGTCCCGCTCACCGTGCTGGAGACGCACATCCGGGAGTGGGTGGCAGCGCAGAAGGCGGCCGCGCCGGTGGCGGGCTGATCTTCTCCGCGGTCAACCAGCCCGCTGCGCTCTTGAACCTGCTTTCCACGTGTCCGGGCTACCCCTGATCGTCCACCTCGACGCCGACGCGTTTTTCGTGTCGTGCGAGCTGTCGGTGCGGCCGGATCTGCGCGGCACCAAGTGCGCGGTGGGCGGACGCGAGCGTGGCATCATCTCGTCGGCCAGCTACGAGGCGCGGGCCTGCGGGGTTTACACGCCGATGCCCACCAAGCTGGCGCTGAAGGTCTGCCCCGACCTCATACTGCTGCCGCACACCTCGGGCATCTACGGCAAAAAGTCGCGCGAGATGTTCGACCTGTGCGAGTCGCTCACTCCGCTCGTGCAGCGCAACTCCATTGACGAGGGTTACCTCGACCTCGGGCCCTGCGGGTTCAAGACGGCCGCGGAAATTGAGAATCGCGTGCGGGCGTTGCAGCAGCGCATCTGGGACGAGCTGCAAATTCCGACTTCGTTTGGCATCGCGGCCAACAAGCTCGTCTCTGCCATCGCCAGCAAGGCCCGCAAGCCGCGTGGTTTCACGGTGATCCTGCCGGGCGAGGAGGCCGCGTTCCTCGCGCCACTCAAGATCAGCGTCATCCCCGGCGTGGGCACGAAGAGCACCGAACGGCTGGAAAAGGCCGGCATCCGGTTGGTCAGCGACCTGTTCGTCCGCACCGAGCGCGAACTGAAGGACCTCTTCGGCAGCGGCTGGTCGGAGATGCTCCGCATGGCGCGCGGCGAAGACGACCGGCCGGTGGAGGTGAGCCACGAGGATGCCAAGAGTTACTCGGTGCAGGAGACATTCGGGCATGACATCGGCGACTTCGCCGAGATTGAGCGCATCGCCAAGCGCATGATCGACGAACTCATGCCGGCCATCCGGGCCGACGGGAAGCGGGTGAAGACCATGACCGTGAAGGTCCGCTACCCGGGCATGGAGAACAGCACGGCTGGCCGCAGCCTGACCGAGGCGACCGATCTGGAAGCGCCGTTTTACCCGCTGGTGGGGGCGTTGCTCCGGGCGGCCTGGACCAAGCGCCGGCCGCTGCGGCTGGTGAGCGTCCGGTTTTCCAACGTGGAGGAGCAGGGGACCCAGCTGGAGATGTTCGCCCAGACCGACGAACGGAAACGCCGACTGGCCGCGGTTTTGGACAAGCTCAACGACCGCGGCAAGAAGGGTTTGGTGCAGCACGGGCACCAGCTGCCGAAGCGCCGGGAATGAGGCTAGCCCGGTTTCCGGACGTTCTGGCGGCCGATGCGGAGACCGGCCGGCCAATAACCTGCGGCGGTGCGCAGGTTCCCCCTCGATGCCTGTTCTCGTCCAATCGGAACTTTGGTTGACAAAGCCCGTCTGAGTCGGAAAGTCCTGCTCCCTTATGAGTATCGTTATCGGCGTCCTTACCCTCATCCTGGTCCTCACATCCATCTTTTTGGTGATGATCGTGCTCATGCAGCGCGCGAAGACCGACGGCGGCATCGGTGCGGCCATGGCCGGCGGCGCCACGGAGTCGGCCTTCGGTGCCGAGACCAACAACGTGCTGAGCGGCGCGACCATCAAGGGCGCTATCATCTTCTTTGTCCTGAGCTTCGGACTTTATCTGGCCAATGTGCATCAGGCCAAGAATCGGGCCGCTGAAAACGCCGCCCTGCCCACCGTCAACGCTCCGGCGACCACGCCGGCCCCCGCGCCGACGGTCGAGCTGCCTGCCACGAGCCAGCCCGCCACGCCTCAGCCGGGTGAAAACAAGTAAGACGCTTTCAAGCCCGGTTCACCACCGGGCTTTTTTATTGGCCGTCGGCCTGCTCTGGGCCGTCTCGGCCCCGGCGCAGGCCGACAAGTTCGGCCAGCCCCAGGACAAGGCCGCCTCCGGCAAGGCCGATCAGGCCGAGGGCGCCCGCATCCTGTCGGAGTTCCGGCAGGCCCAGATCGCGGGCGACTATTGGCTGTCGTTTGAGCTGCGGGTCATGCCGCGCAAGGGCGCGGAGCGCACCGTGACCGGCGCCCTACTGGGCACGCCGGGAGCGGCCGGACCGCTGACCCGCATCACGACCGGTGACGGCGCGTGGCTGATCGAGGCCGGGCCGCAGCCTTCCGCGTGGACGGTGAACGGTGAGGTCGTCGAAGCCGCCGCCCCCGGGCAGGCCCTCGCCGACACCGGGGTCACGGTTTTCGATCTCCAGATGCCCTTCCTTTACTGGAAGGATTTCACCTACGAGGGCCAGGCGCGCGTGCGCGGGCGTCCGACCTACAGTTTCATCCTGCGTCCGCCCGTCGGACAGGCCCTGCCCGTGGCGGAGCTGACCGGCGTGCGCGTGCTGATTGACACGCAGTTTCAGGCGATGGTGCAGGCGGAGCTGCTCGACCGGGCCAACACCGTGCTGAAGTCGATCTCGCTGCTCGACCTCAAGAAAGTGGGCGAGCAATGGCTCGTGAAGGCGGTGGACGTGCGCGACCACCGCACCCGCGACAAGACCCGTTTCACGGTGCGTGCCGCCGCCCTCGATTTGGACTGGGCGGCCGAGGTTTTCAGCCCGTCCGCCCTGACCACCCCCGCGCCCCTGGTGCCGGGCGAGAAGGTCGTCCGCTTCTGACCATGGCCGACCAAACTTCCCGCCCGTTCCCCATCCAGCTCGAGGTCGAGTTTCTCGACCGGATCAGCGAGCCCGTCCGCGACGGCAAGGCCAAGTCCGTGAGCGCGATCATCCGCACCGCCCTGGAGCGCTACGATTTCGCCAACGTGATCGTGCTGAAGCCCTCGCAGTTGCTGATTTCCGTGCGGTTGCCCGCCGCGATCCGGCAAAACCTCCGTCGCATTGCCCGCGCCAAGCACACCAGCGTCGGCCAGCTCGTGCGGGCCGCGGTCGAAGCCTATCTGCCGCAGTTGGAGAGCGGCGCGGTCAATCAGCTGGAAATCCCGGCGGTGCCGCCGGTGCCGCCGACGGAATCCGTGCTGGCCCCCGCGCCGAAGCGCCCGGAGCGCAAGCGGAAGCCGGAGAAGAAATCCTCCAGGAAGAAACCGGCGGCGAAGAAGAAGCCCGCGCCGAAGCGGAAGGTTCGGAAAGGTGGAACGCGCTGACCCCGGCGCGTTGCGGTGCTGCCGCTCCGAACCAGCGCCTTGGGGTCAAGTCGCTCCACCTCCGGGCAGGACCCGGTCAGGGACTGATGGTCTCGCTTCCACCGATACAGTTTCGCCTATGACATCCCCCCGGCCAACGGTCGGCTTGCGTTCGTCCCGCGCGCTCCCTTAAACCTCCCGCCCAATACCTCCATGAGCACTCCGCATCCTCTGTCCGTCTGGGCCCGCAACGTGTCGCCTTCGCCGACCCTCGCCATTGATGCCAAGGCCAAAGCCTTGGCCGCGGCGGGCGAGGACGTTTGCGGTTTCGCCGCCGGCGAGCCCGACTTCGACACCCCGGAGCACATCAAGGAGGCCTGCATCGCCGCGCTCAAGGGCGGCAAGACCAAGTATGCGCCCACGCCCGGCATCGAGCCGCTGCGCCAGGCCATCGCCGACCGCTACGTTGCCGAATACGGCCTCAAGGTCGTGCCCGCCCAGGTCGTCGTCTCCCCGGGTGGCAAGTTTTCCTGCTACCTCGCCGTGCTCGCGACCTGCTCGCCAGGCGACGAGGTCATCATCCCCGCGCCGTTCTGGGTCTCCTACCCGGAGATGGTGAAGCTCGCCGGCGCGGTGCCGAAGTACGTCGCCTGCGACGACAAGGCCGGTTTCAAGCTCACGCCCGCGCAGCTCGAGGCGGCCATCACGCCGAAGACCCGCCTGCTCATTCTTAATTCCCCTTCGAACCCGACCGGCGCCGTCTATACTCGCGCCGAGCTGCAGGCCATCGCCGCCGTCGCGCTGAAGCACAACCTCTACATCCTCTCCGACGAGATGTATGAACACCTCGTCTATGACGGCGTCACCCCGACCTGCGTGGCGACCTTCAGCCCGGAGATCGAGGCGCGCACGATCGTCGTGGCCGGCTTTTCCAAGACCTACTCGATGACCGGCTGGCGTATCGGCACGCTCGTGGCCCCGCTGCCCATCGCCAAGGCCATCGCCGAGCTCCAGAGCCAGATGTCCTCCAACGTGACGACCTTCGCCCAGTTCGGCGCGCTCGCCGCGCTCAAGGAGAAGGAGAAGACTGCCGCCGCGCTGAAGGTCATGACCGACGCCTTCGACCGCCGCCGCAAGTTCCTCCACACCGAGCTCAACAAGATCCCCGGTGTCACCTGCCTGTTGTCGCAGGGCGCGTTCTATCTCTTCCCGAACATTTCCAGCTTCGGCCTCAAGGACGCCGACTTCTGCGCCCAACTCCTCGAGAAGGAGCGCGTCGCCGCCGTCCCCGGCTCGGCCTTCGGCCTCGAGGGCTACCTGCGCCTCAGCTACGCGACGAGCGACGCCGTCCTCCAGAAGGGCGTCGAGCGCCTCGCCCGCTTCTGCGCCACGCTGAAGAAGTGAAGGTGGAGCCCGCGCTTCGCGTGGGCTGGCTTTCTTGTCGGGCGGGATCTCCTAATCCCGCCCTTTTTATTTGGAGGGCTCTGCTCCCGCTGAGCCGTTTCGGCTGGCTCAAGGTCCCGAGCCTGTCGAGGGACCGCGGCCCATCGGGAGATGGGCCCTCCACTTCAAGTGTAGGGTCGTCGCTTGCGACGACCTCGGCCGCAAGCGCGGCATGCGTCGCTTTCGCGGCTGAGGTCGGCCCAAGGGCCGAACCTACACGAAGCGATAAAGTTCTCACCCCGCCGAGCGCTCGGCCTCCGGAAGCGCGCCGCCGCTGCGCTCGATCATGCGCGCGAGGTAAGCCTGCTCGGGACCGACCTGCGAGAGACTGAGCGCCCTGCGGAAATTCCACGCGGCGGCCTGGTGGTTTTGCAACCGCCAGTGCAGTTCGCCGGTCACGGTGTAGAGCAGGTAGTGGCCCTCGAGCTTCTCGCGCTGCGGGATGGCGGCGATGGTGTCGAGGCCGGCTTGTGGCCCGTGCAGGTGCGCCACGGCGACGGCACGGTTGAGCGCGACGACGGGCGAGGGCTTGAGGCGCAGCAGCTCGTCGTAGTGCAGCAGGATTTTTTCCCAGTCGGTCGAGGTGTAATCCGGGGCGAGGCAGTGCAGGGCGGCGATGCCGGCCTGCAGGTGGTATTCGCTGATCTCCGTCCCTTGCGCAGCATGGCCGAGGTGCATCAGGCCCTGCGCGATGAGCTGCTGGTCCCATTTGGAACGGTCCTGGTCGTCGAGGCGGAGCAGTCCGCCCTGTTCGTCGAGCCGGGCGGGAAAGCGGGCGGCGGTCAGCAGCATCAGGGCGAGCAGGGCATGGCTGCGCGGGGCGCGGCCGGCGGGGTGGGTGATGATCAGCGCGGCGAGGCGGATGGCCTCCTGGCAAAGTTCCTCGCGGAGCAGGCGGTCGCCGGAGGAGGCCTTGTAGCCTTCGTTGAAGAGCAGGTAGATCGCGGCGAGCACGCCGTCGAGCCGCGGGGCGAGGTCCTCGCCCTCGGGCAGCTCGTAGCCGATGCCGGCATCGGCGATGCGTTGCTTGGTGCGCGTGAGCTGCTTTTCAATGGCCGCCTCGGTGGCGAGGAAAGCGCGCGCGATTTCGCCGGTGCTGAAACCGCAGAGAATTTTCAGCGCGAGGATGACCTGGGCGTCGGGCGCGATCTCCGGGTGGGCGCAGACGAACATCAGGCGCAGGGCGTCGTCGCGGATTTCTTGGGAGGTCTCCCCGGCGACGGGGAGCGGGGCGGTCATCTGCTCGTGATGGGTGATGATCGCCGCCTCCTTGCCCGTGGCCATCTTGCGGTGACGCAGGGCGTCACGGGCGAGGTTCATCGCGACCTGCGTGATCCACGCCGAGGGATTGGCGGGCACGCCGCCCATGGACCAGGTGCGGAGCGCGCGGAGCATGGCCTCCTGGGCGACATCCTCGGCGAGCGAGAGATTGTGGACGCCGAGCAACCGCACCAGCGCGCCGTGCAGGCGGCCCTTCTCGTGGCGGAAGAAGTGCTCCACCAGCAGAGCGGGCTGGGTGGGCTCCGTTTTTGTAGGGTCGGCCCTTGGGCCGACCTCGGAAGTCGCCGCAAGCGGCGACCCTACATGGGAATCCTTGGACACGAGAAGCTCAGGCCGTGGCGGGCACGCTCTTGGTATTCACGCCGAGGTGGCAGTGCGGGGTCATCTCGCGGACCTCGATCAGCATGCCGTAGTCGAGGCCGGGGTGGCGCTGGGCGATGGCGGTGGCTTCGGCGAGGCCGCTGACCTGCAGGGTCACGAAGCCGCCAACGGCTTCCTTGGTCTCGGGAAAGGGGCCGTCCACGATGCGCGCGCCGCCGGGGCCCGCGACAATCCGCGTGGCATCTTCGAGGGGCTGGCCGATGGTCGCCTTGCCCTGGTTGACGAGGTTCTCGAACCAAGCGTTCCAGCGTCCGACCAGTTCCTGTTGCTGGCTGGCGGAAAGGTGCCGGTAGTTCTCCGCGCCGGTGTTGCGGAAGATCAGCATGAACGGCGTGGAAGCGGGGGCGGGGGACGTGCTCATGACGGGAAGAGGGTTGGGTGTTCACAGGCTACGACGAAGCGCCCCATGCCGGAAGGACAGAGTTTGGGTGGTTTTTCGGATTAGAGGTAACCACTAATGAGATTCGCCAAAGGCGAATCTCCGGTGTGCCCTCCGGCTAATCGCCTTCGGGGTAGTAGCTGCGGGGTCTGCTTATCGCAGACCGGGATCAAATGCCCGCGATAAGCGGGCCCCTTGAACCAATCACGGAGGCGATTAGCCGGAGGGGATTCTTAAAATTCCGCCGTTGGCGGAATTGATCAGTGGTTCCTCAAACTCGGTGTCCGGAAGCGTTCGGGTCGTTCGTTGAGGGATTGAACCACCCCTCATCCACCCATTCCCAAGGAGACTCCCCCCATGGCCCAATATGTTGACGGATTTGTCATCCCGCTCCCCCGCAAGAAACTCGCGCTCTACAAGAAGATCGCGACCCAGGCCGCAAAGGTTTGGCGCGAACACGGCGCACTCGACTACCAGGAGTGCGTTATGGACCCCTCGCCGCAACCCAAGGGCGTGCCCGGCGATCTGTTCAAGAAACTCGCCAAGACCAAGCCGACCGAGACGGTCGTCTTCGCCTACATCCGCTACCGCTCCCGTGCGCACCGCGACCGCGTCAACGCCAAGGTCATGGCCGATTCCCGTCTCGCCGCGATGTGCGATCCGCAGAAGATGCCCTTCGACATGGCCCGCATGACCTTCGGCGGCTTCAACGTGCTGGTCTCCGGCTGACCCGATTCGCCCGCCATGCCCGCCGATTCTCCTGTCTGCACTGCGCCCACCGTGCTCGACCGGCTGCGCACCGAGCTGGCCGACCTCGCCTACGACCTCGAACGCCAGGGTCGGCTCGACGCGGCCGACGTCGTGATGCAGATTGATACCCGCGTGCGCGAGCTGGCCGCCGAGGATGGCTGGGATGAAGCGGGGGGTGCTGTGGTAGGCCCATCCTGATGCAGCCCGCTCGGCAGCGTCTCTCCTGGGCAGGAAAAGCCACAAGAATCACTGAATTTGAACCGCAGCGCTTCGGTCGAGGTGGAGCGGCTTGTCTCCAAGACGCTGGTTTGAGCATGTGACTTGCCCAACGCGTTGAGAGCAACGCGAGCCACCTTGGTGACCTTGGTAATGATCGTCTCCGCGCCCTTCGCGCTCTCCGCGTTTAACCTGCCTTGAAAGTGCCTTGGCTCGGTCTGCATTTCATCGCATCACAGCCAACATGCCCGCGAAGAAACCAGCCCTGTTCACCGGTGACCCCGCCACCGGGGCCAAGGAAGCCCTCGCCGAACTGAAACGCCTGAGCAGCGCGAAGGTGCGCGACGGCATGGCCCGTTACGGTCTGCCCAACGACAAGGCCTGGGGTGTGGGCGTGGGGGAGATCCAGAAGCTCGGCAAACGGCTCGGCAAAAACCAAGCGCTGGCCGAGGCGCTGTGGGCGACCGACGTCTATGAGGCGCGGCTGCTGGCGTCGTTCGTGGGCGAGGCCGACCGGCTCACGCCGAGGCTCATGGACCGTTGGTGCCGGGATTTCGACAACTGGGGCGTGGTGGACACGGTGTGCTTCAAACTCTTCGAACAGAGCCCGCACGCGTGGGACCGCATCGAACCGTGGACGAAGCTGAAGGGCGAGTTCCAATGCCGCGCCGGCTACGTGTTGCTCGCCTGCGTGGCCGCGCACAACGACGGCATCCCCGACGAAAAATTCCTCCGTTACCTGCCCCTGATCGAGCGCGGCGCGACCGACGAGCGCAACTTCGTGAAGAAAGGCGTGAGCTGGGCCCTGCGTATGGTCGGCCTCCAAAGCCCCGGCCTCCGCAAGGCTTGCACCGCCCTGGCCAAGCGCCTCACAGAATCCGAGTCCGCCTCCGCCCATTGGATCGGCCGGGAAGCCCTAAGGGAGTTCGCGAAGCTCCGAGGTAAAATGTAAAGCATGTGCCCCTTTCGGGGGCTTTTCGCCTTAGAAAGAGGATACAAAGCTAAAAAACAATCCTCCGGCTGAGAGGATAATAAACGTTAGCACTCCAATCACCAGCATTACGAAACCATTATTCACTCTCTTGCGAAGCAGAAAGGGGATAACAAATGCTGCGACTCCAGCTACACTAACGGCTGTCACATTTTTCCATGGCTCGACATGAGGCATGTGTGCGTTCGCTGTGCTGGTCTGCGCGAGAGTCAGCAAAAACATCAGTGCAAATTGCTCCTTTCTGCTCATAAACATAGGGCATTACCCTGACGGGGTTGATCCGCTTACGCGTAAGTTGGTCTTTTGAAGAAATGAGGGAGGTTAAGCTGTTCGTTTTCAATCTCGGATTCGCGAGCGCAGGCAATTCTCGGGAGCAGGCAAAGCGATGACTGGCCAATTCGAGGAAGCAGGGCTATGTCCCCCGGATGCAAATTGGCGTGGATACGTTTGTCGCGACGGCGCAGCCGGGGCCTCCGGGGGATGCGCGGCGGGTGCAGGAACTGCTCGAGGAGATCGAGCTGGCCGATCAGGTCGGGCTCGATGTCTTCGGCGTGGGCGAACACCACCGGCCGGATTATGTGTCTTCGGCGCCGGCGGTGTTGCTGGCGGCGGCGGCGGCGCGGACGAAGCGCATCCGGCTGGCCAGCGCGGTGACGGTGCTCAGCTCCGACGATCCGGTGCGGGTGTTCCAGCAGTTCGCCACGGTGGACCTCGTGTCGCAGGGGCGGGCGGAGATCATCGTGGGGCGCGGCTCGTTCATCGAATCCTACCCGCTCTTTGGCTTCGATCTCGACGACTACGAGGCGCTGGCGGCCGAGAAGCTCGACCTGCTGCTCAAGGTGCGCGATCAGGTGAAGGTCCATTGGTCGGGTCAGCACCGCGCGGCGCTGACCGGGCAGGGTGTGTATCCGCGTCCGCTGCAGCATCCGCTGCCGGTGTTCATCGGCGTCGGCGGCACGCCGGAGTCGGTCGTGCGCGCGGCCAGGCTCGGGCTGCCGCTCATCGTGGCCATCATCGGCGGCTCGCCGCGGCAGTTTCGTCCGTTGGTGGACCTGTATCGCTCGACCTGGCGGGAGGCGGGGCATCCGGCGGAGAAGGCCTTTGTCGGCGTCCACAACATCGGCTTCGTGGCCGACACGACGTCGGACGCGGCGGAGACCTTCTGGCCCGCCTACCGCGATGCCTTCGGCCGGATCGGTCGCGAGCGCGGCTGGCCGGCGCCCACGCGCGAGCAGTTCGACGCGCAGTGCAGTCAGCTGGGGGCGTTGCTGGTGGGCAGCCCCGAGGCCGTGGCGGAGAAGATCGTGCAGGAGAGCCGGTGGTTCGGTGGCTTGGACCGCCTGACGGTGCTGATCGACAACCGCCTGCTCACGCACGCGCAGATCATGCGGGCGATCGTGTTGCTCGGGACGAAGGTCGCGCCGCTGGTGCGGAAGGAGCTCGAGACGGGGTGAGGGGATGGCCCACGGAACACACGGAACACGCGGAACACACGGAAGGGAAGCAGGCAGGGGGAGTAACCACGAAATACACCAAAGACACGAAAGGGGGCCAAAGCAGTGAATTGGTCCAACGCGTGAAGGTGATTATGGCGGTTGAACCACCAAAGCATAGAGGCGCGAAGGGAAAGGCAGAAGTGAACCACTAATGGGATTCGCCAACGGCGAATCTGATTGGATCCCCTCCGCCTAATCGGCTCCGGTTTGGGTTCCGGGGAGCGGCTAATCGCCGCTGGAGATACTGGCAGCCGGTGATTAGCCGGCCCCCGAAGCTCAGGGGCGGAGCCGATTAGGCGGAGCTGCACCAAGTAGCAGCGCCGTTAGGCGGTGCATCAGTGGTTCACAAATTCCGGGGCTTTTCCAGAGGCCACCTTGTCGCTGCGCTCCAAGGCGGCTACTCGATACAAAAAGAAACCGGCCCGAGGGTGGGCCGGTTTGTCTAGCTGGATCGCCACGGCCCGACTTGCGGGCCTCGCGATGACAAAAGTCTAAAAGCTATGGACGTTTTTTATCAGCCTTCCGGGGGAAGACTCACTTCGCCGCGGGGGCGATCTTGGCGGCTTCGATTTCGAGCTGGGAGACGAGTTCGTTCATCTGGTCGATGACGGCCTGCACGGTCTCGCGCTTGGTGAGGTCCACGCCGGCCTTCTGCAGCTGGTTCATCGGGTGGTCGTTGCCGCCGCTGCGCAGAAGGGTGAGGTAACGCTCGGTGGCGGCGGCGCGCTCGGCAGGCGTGCCGGTGTTCATCGCCTTGAAGAGCTGGGCCGACGAGGCGAAGCAGGTCGCATACTGATAGACGTAGTAGGGCGAATTGTAGAAGTGCGGGATGCGGGCCCAGGTGTATTTGTAGAGATCGTCGATCGTGGCGGCGTCGCCGTAGTAGTCCTGGAGGAGTTTCTGGTAGATGCCATTGAGCACCTCGGCGGTGATGGGCTGGCCCTGCTCGACGCGGCGGTGGGCCTGGAGCTCGAAGTCGGCGAAGAGCACCTGCGTGTAGAAGGTGCGGAAGATGGAGTCCACCGCGTGCTGGAGGAGGAGAAAGCGCTCCTTCGGGTCGGAGGTCTGGCCGAGCAGGTGGTTGAGGAGGAAACGTTCGTTGGTGGTCGAGGCGACCTCGGCGACGAAGATGGTGTAGCTGGAAGTGACGAAGGGCTGGCTCTCGTAGGACAGCACGGTGTGCATCGCGTGGCCGGCTTCGTGGGCGAGCGTGAACATGGCGTCCTGCGTGTCGTTGTAGTTCATCAACAGGTAGGGACCGACGCCATAGACGCCGGCGCAATAGGCGCCGCTGCGCTTGCCCTCGTTCTCATAGACGTCAATGCGGCCGCCGGAGACGAACTGGCGGTATTTCGCCGTGTAGTCGGCGCCAAGCGGGGCGACGGAGGCGATGACAGTGTCCTTGGCCGAGTCGTAGGGATAGCGGGCGTCGGACTTGAAGAGCGGGACCGAACCGTCGTAGAGGTGGTAGGATTCCAGGCCGAGGAGCTTCTTGCGCAGGCGCAGGTAGCGCTGGAGCGGGGCGGTGCCGGCACGGGTGGTGTCCACGAGCGTCTGCACGACGGCGGGCGGGATGGCGTTGCCGTCGAGCGCGGCGTCGAGGGTGGTCGGGTAGTTGCGGGCCTGGGCGTTGGCCCAGCCGCGCTGGAGGATGGCGTTGTAGATCGCGGCGTAGGTATTGGCCGTGGCGGCGTAGGTGTTGAGGTGGGCGGTGAAGGCCGCGGCGCGGTCCGCCTGGTTGTAATTGGTCTCGAGCAGGTGGCCGTAGTTGGCGGGCGAGACGGTCACTTCCGTGCCGTCGGCGAGCTTGATGGCCGGGAACTTGATGTCGGAGGTGCTGAGTTCCTGGAAGATGGCGCCGGGGGTCGAGTTGAAGCGGGAGCCGTAGGAAAGGAGCTTCTCGCCCTGTTCATCGAGGACGTGTTTCTGCTGGCGGTAGGTGTCGAGGATGGTGAACGCGTAGGGGGCGAGTTCGGGCGTGGCCTTGATCCACTCCTCCATCTTCGCCTGCGGGATGGTGAGCAGCTCGGGGTTGAACCAGGCCGTGGCGGTGCCGAACTTGGCGAAGATGACGCCGACCCGCTGGAACTTGCCGGCGATCTCCTGGTTGCGGGTGTCCACGTCGCGCTGGAGCTGCGGGTAGCGATAGACGCGGTATTGGAGCATGCCGATCTCGTCGTAGAGCTTGTAGGCCTTGAGCACGGCGGCGGGACCGGTGGCGAGGCTGCCCTTGAGGGCGGCGAACGTGTCCATCTTGCCCTCCATCTCCTTCATGCCGGCCTCCCACGCGGCCCAGTCGGCGTAGATGGGCGAGAAATCCCAGCGGTATTGGGCGGGGATCTCGGCCCGGACGCGCGTCGCGGGTTTCAGGCTGGCCGTCGAAGTCGCGGCAAAGGTGGTGAGGGCGGTGAAGGGGAGCAGCATCAGCAGGGTGGATTTTTGCATGGGGGATACAGTGTCGGGTGCCGGCGATTTGTCTAGGCGGCAGTGGCTGAGGGGGTGGCCCACGGAACACACGGAAAGGAACCAAGGCAGGGGTTGGGTTGATCAACCATGAAACACACCAAAGACACGAAAAGGGGGCGGCGGAAGAATTTGACCACGGACGGAACGGATGGGCACGGATTCCGAACAAGCCCAAGGCATTTGATGGCCACAAAAAGGCTCAATAAATCGACCACAATGAGACTCTCAAGGCGCCTATAGGTGCGCGGAAGATTTAAGAAGCAGAGCGGAGCCTTTTGTGCCTTTTCGTGGCAAAAATCCGCTGGCCTTGAATCCGTGCCCATCCGTGCAATCCGTGGCGAAATTGACCGGGTGCTGGATTGATAGAGCGGGCTCGCGCCTTGTCATTCTTGGGCGCGGCTGTCTGCGTGGGGACTTCATCGTGGACCAACGTCGCGCTTCGCTTCTCCTGCTGCTGATCATCTACCTCGGCTATATCAGCCTCGGGTTGCCCGACGGCACGCTGGGCGTGGCGTGGCCGGCGATTTATCCGGAGCTGAACCTGCCGATCGGTCTCGCAGGCACGATCATCACCATCGGCACGATCCTGACCGGCTCGGCAGGATTCGCGAGCGGGTGGATCATTGCGAAGTTTCGCACGGGGCCGGTGGTGTTTGTGAGCGGGCTGCTCACGGCCGGTGGCATGTTCATCCTGTCGCAGGCCGAGGGCGCGCTGTGGCTTTATGCGGCGTCGGTGCCGCTGGGCATCGGCGCCGGCGCGGTGGACGCCGGACTCAATGGCTACGTGGCGCGCCACTACAGCGGCCGGCACATGAACTGGCTGCACGCGTGTTGGGGCATCGGCGCGACGAGCGGGCCGTTTTTCATCGGCTGGGCGCTCGGATCGGGCCACGGCTGGCGCGCCGGCTACCTGCTCATCAGCGGCGTGCAGGCCGCGCTGGCGGTGCTCTTTCTGCTCACGCTCGGCCTGTGGAACAAGGTGCCGGAGCGGAGCTTTGCGGACCATCACGCCGCGGGCGGCAAGGTGCCGACGATGCCGGCCAACTCTTTTGCCGGCTGGCTGTCGCCCTTCATTTTCGCGCTGTATGTCGCCGCCGAGTCCACGATCGGCGTGTGGGCGGGCACGGTGCTGGTGGTGCGGCGCGGCTTTGCGCCGGAGACGGCGGCGCTGTGCGTGGCGGGGTTCTTCGGCGCGCTGACGGCCGGGCGCATCGGCGTGGGCTTCGTGATCGAGCACTGGGGCAACCGCCGGACCATCGCGATCGGCGCGGGGGTTGCCGCGATCGGCATCGCGGGCTTCGCCTTTGCGGCGGTGGTGCCGGCGGCCGTGTTCACGCTCGCGCTGGTCGGCTTGGGCATGGCGCCGATTTATCCCGCGCTCATGCACGAGGTGCCGCGGCGGTTTGCGCCGGCCGCGGTGCAGACCGTCATCGGGCGCCAGTCGGGCAGCGCGGCTTTCGGCGCGGCGGTGGTGCCGGCCGTGGCCGGTTGGTTCGCGCAGCATTCCATTTCGACCGTGCCGTGGATTGCGTTCGTCGTGTGGCTGGGCATGATGGCCTGCATCCGGCACCTGAACCGGATCACCTGAGGGGCGGCGGGGCCGCGGGGCAGCCAAGTAACAAGGGACAAGTAATAAGTATCAAGAGGGAGCGGAGGGCGCTGACAGGAAATCGCTCTCTTTCTCGTTCTCCTCTGAGCAGGCAGGCGTTCTGCCGCGAGAACGATCACGAGCAGGAGAACGAGAACGATTGGGATGTGGTCAGTCCTTCGTCTTGCAGGCCAGCAGGTGCGGGCCGGGGCCGCGGCGGGCGAGCTGGTCGCCGGGATTGCGGAGCGGGCAGGATTGCAGCGAGAGGCAGCCACAGCCGATGCACTCGCCGAGCTGGTCGCGCAGGCGCGTCAGTTCCGTGATGCGACGGGCGAGGTCGGCCTGCCAACGGGCGGAGAGTTTGCGCCAGTCGGCCTCGGTGGGGGTGCGACCGCGCGGCAGGGCGTCGAGCGCGGCCTTGATGGCGGCGAGCGGAATACCGAGGCGCTGCGCAACCTTGATGAGCGACACGCGCCGCAGGGCTTCGCGCGGGTAGCGGCGCTGGTTGGCGGCGTTGCGCCAGCTGTAGAGCAGACCCTTGGTCTCGTAGAAGTGGATGGCAGAGACAGCGACGCCGCTGCGGCGGGCGATCTCGCCGACCCCGAGTTCACGGACGCAGTCGGTGCAGGAGCTTCTTTTGGCGGGCATGGTTGACCTCAAGTGCGGTTAAGGCGCTACCCTGCGGGCCTTCCACCAACCTGCAAACCAAACCTCATGATCCTGATCCTCTCCACCAGCCTGAATCCCGACAGCAAGAGCCGCCTGCTGGCGCACGAAGCCGCCCGCGTGCTCGCGGCCGAAGGCGTCGCCGCCGAGGTGCTCGACCTGCGCGAGCATCCGTTGCCGCTGTGCGACGGCGGGTCCGCCTACGCCGATCCCGAAGTAGGGCGGGTGCAAGCCCGTCTCGCTGCGGCCGACGCGCTCATCGTGGCCACGCCGATCTACAACTACGACGGCAGCGCCGCGCTGAAGAACCTCATCGAGCTGACCGGCTCGGCGTGGGAGAACAAGCCGGTCGCGTTTCTTTGTGCGGCCGGCGGCAAGTCGAGCTACATGTCGGTGATGGCGCTGGCGAACAGCCTGATGCTGGATTTCCGCTGCCTGATCGTGCCGCGTTTTGTCTATGCGGAGGCGGAAGACTTCGCCGACGATCGGGTGAGCAATCCCGAGCAGGTTCGCCGCGTCGAGCAACTGACCCGGGCGACGGTCCGCCTGACGAAGCTGCCGCCAGCCTGAGCGCGGGAGCACGACCTCCGGGCGCGCTTAAGGATGACGACGGATGTTGTAGGGCGGCGTCTCCGACGGAGGCTTGGCGGAGATGGCGAAGCAACCCCGCCTATGTTCGAAGACGGTGCCGCATTCGAGGCGGGGGTCGGAGACCCCGCCCTGCATTCAATGAGCACTCAGGCCTTCTTCACGAAGCAGGCTTTCAGGCCGTAGGCGATGCCGTCGATCTTGCAGTCGATCTCGTGATCGCCGTCCACGAGGCGGATGTTCTTGGCCTTGGAGCCCGCCTTGAGCACCTGGGCGCCGCCGAGCTTGAGGTCCTTGATGACCGTGATGCTGTCGCCCTCGGCAAGCACGTTGCCATGGGCATCCTTGACGACGCGCGCGGCCTCGGGGACTTCCTCTTTGGGCCATTCGTGGCCGCAGGTCGCGCATTCCCAGTGGTTGGGATGCGAGAGAACATCGTCGAGGGTGCAGGCCGGGCAGGCGGGCTTGGTCATAGCCGACGAGCGAAAGGCGTCACCGTGTCGGGTTAAAGAGTAAAGTGGGCGGGCGGCCTTAGGTGGGGCGCGTTGTTCCCCAACGCGCCGAGGCGGTTCACGCCGCAAGAAGCGCCCTGAGGAGCAGGTCGCTCCACCTTACCCAGGCTCAACCCAGGGATCAGTTCCCCGACAGGGGACCGCCGCCGACGAGCAGGAAGTGCACGCCGCCGACGCTTTCGATGTCCTTGGCGCCGACGGCGACGATGTTGCGGCCGGGGCTGTGCTGGCGGGCGACGTCGGTCCAGACCGGCAGCCCGAGGAGTTCGCGGGCCTCGTTGGCGAGCGCGAGCGGCACGCGCTGGGTGCGGAGAAAACGGCTGTTCACGGCGATGGAGGGCGTGCCGGTCGTGACCATCAGGCCGGGCTGGTTGCGAAACGCCCAGTTCTCGATCGCGCCGACGAGGACGACGTAGGGCAGGGTGCCGTAGGGTTTCCAGTAGGCGATCTCCTCGGGATAGGCGTCGCGCCGGATCACGAGCTGGTAGGCGCGGTTGATGACCTCGCGGTAGGCGTCGGGCTGGGTGGCCAGTTTGGCCAATTCGGCCTTCACAGCCTCGGCATAGGTGACGCCCTTGGGGTGCGCGCTGCCGGCCTTGAATCCCTGGTGCGCGCCCGTCGCATCCCGATAGGCCTGCACATACACGGCGTCCTGAAGTGCGGCATCACTGCGCAGGTTGTCCCGGTGCATTTCGATCAACTGCGCCAGGGCTTTGCCGGCGTAGGCTTGCTGGGTCAGATCGGCTTCGCCGGCCGGCCGGCCCAGCGCGATCAGGCAGGAGGCGGAAATGGTCTCCGGAGGCGTGGCGGCCTGTCCAAAAAGGGCTGGGAGAGGGGCGAGCAGCGAAGCAAGGAGCAGGGCGGGAAGGAGGCGCAGTTTCATGGGGAAGGGGGCAACGTGGTCACCGGCACAGTCCCCGCAAATGTCGTTCCGGTCAAACAATGGCCTGATGCCCGGGCTCCTCCAGTATCAAGCCTGTAGGGCGGGGTCTCCGAACCCCGCCTTGGGTGGCATCACGAACGAACGTAGGCGGGGTTGCTTCGCCATCTCCGCCAAGCCTCCGTCGGAGAACCCGCCCTACAGACGGAAAAGGGGTGGCTTTGCGGCGAAATCCGGCGATAATGGACGCGAGGACGTCTCCCATGTCTATGCACCGCCGCCTTCTTCTTTGTGCACTTGTCTCCGTATTTTTTGGCGCGCACCGGCTCCCTGCCGCGCAGGTCGCCCTGCCACCGGCGCCGCCTGACCTGACCGGGGTCTATGACGATGCCGGCACGGCCGCGTCGATCCCCGAGGGTCAGCCGACTCCGGCCGTGATCTCGTTGCATGCGCTCCTGAGCCTGGAGTTCAACCCGGGCATGGCCCGACTGCTGCAGGAGCGGACGCGTGAGATCCGGATCACGCACGACGAAAAGGCGCTTTCGGTCGAATTCCTCGACCGCGACGGCGAAAAGATTTGGAACCCGGTTTGGACCCGCGAGAGCGGCTACTCCGTGCGCGACCGGCGCGTCCAGCTCCACCTCAAGCCTGGCAAGTTCGGCAACGACGAGTATGTGCTCGTCCTCGAAAACGTCACCACGCACCGCCTGCTCCAGGTGAACGTGCAGAAGCTCAAGCCGACTTTTTTCGGCCCGGTGTTCCAGTCGATGGGCACGTTTTTGTTCCCGCGGCTGGATTGAGTTTGGTGGCCTTCGGATCGGCTAGGTGTTGCCGGACATGGGCGTTCCCACATTGGGGTAGTTTTCATCCGCCATTGCGGCGCGGGGGCACATTCATTCTTACTCGGGTGCGACATTGCTTTCAGGGGCCGAATACTGGTTCGACGAAGTTGCCCTTACCCATAAGGTTTCTGAAATGATCAACGTCAGGCGGATTAGGTGCATGTGTTCGAGCATTCGAAAAAGACCCTGGGTCATTCTCCTGTTCATCGGCAGCTTCGCCCTGTTTCCTGGGTGTCAATCACCGGGTGATCGGTCGCAAAGAGACCCGGCCTCGGCGAAGGGTTCCGAATCCAAGGAGGGAGCTGATCCTGAAACGGGAGCAATGGCGCTGTTGATGGGATTGGTAAGCGAGCAAGAGCAGGATTATGCCTCGGCAAAGGGGCACTTCGAGGAGGCCGCCAAGGCAGGCAACAGCGAGGCAATGTATCGACTGGGAATGCTGCATTCAAGGGGGCATGGGGTCCCCGCTGATTTCGCGGTGGCGCGGGAGTGGTATGACCGGGCGATCAACGCTGGCAGTGCCAACGCTCTCTACACGATGGGCTGGCATTATGCCAACGGGGACGGAGTGCCGCGTGATCTCGAAAAGGCCCGCTATTGGTATATGCGGGCGGCCGAGAAGGGAGTGAGTGACGCCATGAACAATCTGGGTTGGCTCTGTCATGAGAACGGGGATGGTGCACCGGACTTCGTCGGAGCCCTGTATTGGTATGAGCAAGCCGTCGCTCTTGGAAACAGGTTAGCGATGAACAATCTGGGCCGCCTTTATAGCCAAGGCCATGGAGTTGCGCAGGACTATGCCAAGGCCCTTCTGTTGTTCGAAACTGCCGCCGCCCTGGGAGATCCCGATGCAATCGGCAACCTTGGACAGATGTATGAGAATGGCGACGGGGTGTCGGCGGACTTGGAACTCGCCCGTCAGTATTTCAAAAGCGCAGCGGTGGCTGGCAACAAGGTTGCCATGGGAAAACTGGCGGAATTCTACTTTGATGGAAAAGGCGGTGCACAAGATCTGGGTATGGCCCGCCATTGGTTTGAAGAGGCGGCTGAGGCCGGTGACATGAACGCGATGTATAATTTTGGTTTGCTCCTCGAGCAAGGGCACGGCGGTCCGCAGGATCTTCCGCAAGCCCGCCATTGGTATGAAAAGGCGGCTGAGGCTGGTGACGTCACCGCCATAGTCGCTCTGGCTGGGCTTCTCGAAAATGGTCGGGGAGGACCGACGGACTTGTCGAAGGCATGTGCGTGGTATGAACGCGCGATTGCAGCGGGGAACAGCGACGCGATGGTCAAGCTCGGTGTGATCTATTTCAGCGGACGCATGGGCGTGCGCGATCTCGGGAAAAATCGAGATTTGCAGGAGATGGCCGCCGCGCAGGGAAACTTCGACGCGATGCACAATCTAGGAATTCTCTACTATTTTGGCGATGGCGTGCCGCAAGATTACATGTTGGCCCGAGAATGGTTTGAGAAAGCGGCGGTGGCCGGCAGCCGCGAAGGTATGGCTGCTCTGGCTAAACTTTACGAGCATGGCACCGGCGTGCCGCAGGACTACCATCGCGCCCGAGAATGGTATGAAAGAGCGGCCAACGCCGGTGATGACGGTGCCATGGTCAATCTGGGTGTGATTTATGCCGACGGAAAGGGTGTCGTGCAGGACGTCGCTCTGGCGCGGCAGTGGTATTTTAAGGCCGCAGCCAACGGAAGCGCGCTGGCTATGTTTAATCTAGGTGCCTCCCATGCGAGCGGCAATGGCGCGTCCAAAGACGAGGTGCAGGCGCGTGTTTGGTATGAAAAGGCTGCATTGGCGGGCCACCGTCTGGCCATGTATAATCTCGCGGCCATGTATGCAGACGGCGATGGAGGAGATCGGGATTACCAGCGGGCGCGGCAGTGGTATCAGAAGGCGGCTGAAGCCGGAGAAAGGGAGGCTATGTTCAATCTCGGCCTGATGTATAAGCGGGCCGAGGGCGGGGCGCAGGACTTTCAACTGGCACGTCATTGGTATGAACGGGCTGCCGCCGCGGGCAGTGGCAAGGCGATGAACAACCTGGGTCTCATGTTTGAGGCCGGAGAAGGAGTAGAGTTAGACTATCAGCGGGCTCGGGAATGGTATGAAAAGGCTGCCGCCGCGGGGGACGTTACCGCGATGAACAATCTCGGTGTGCTCTATGCCACTGGCCGAGGCGTGCCGCGCGATTACACGACAGCGCGGCATTGGTATTTACAATCCGCTCGTCAAGGGAACGCTTCGGGCATGTTTAGCCTCGGAGCATCCTATGGTGGTGCGGATGATGCCCCAAAAGACGAAGTGCAGGCGCGGATCTGGTATGAAAGAGCGGCGTTGGTAGGCGACGGCCAAGCTATGTTCAATCTCGCGATCATGTATGGGCGAGGAGCAGGCGGAGAAAGGGATTTTCAGCAGGCCCGAGAATGGTGTGAGAAGGCGGCTGAAGCCGGAGTTGTGGATGCGATGTTTTTCCTCGGCTCGCTATATCAGCGCGGCGAAGGGCTGGTGCAGGATTTTCAGCAGGCTCGGAAATGGTATGAGAAAGCAGCCGAGGCCGGCCACGAGCAGTCAAAGGCGAGACTTGGGCTTCTCCCGCAATAATTGCGAAACTTTCGACGTACGGCAGAGCTCGTGCAAAGATCAGGCTTTCACGGCGCCTTGGCCGGCGCGGGCGCGGGCGCGGGAGGCGGTCCGGGCGGGCGGAAGGAGCGCGGCTGGCGGTCCAGACTGGCGGCGACGTCCCGGGCGGCCAAGGTTTCGACGCCGGGGGCGCCGAGGAAGCCGAGGTCACGGAACCAGTCGAGGAAACGGGCCGACCAGGTGCCGTAGGGGATGCCGCCCATGTTGCTGATGCTGCCGGTGGCCGGCGGCTCGCCGGGCGCGGTCTTGTCGCCGGGATGGCGGCCGCGCGCGTAGAGGAGCATCTCGATGTTGGGCACGCCGTCCATCAGCAGGGCCTCGTAGAACTCGATCGCCCACACCGCGTGGATCCAGTCGCCCTGACCGGCGCAGGCGATGAAGACCGGGGGCATGGCGCGCGGGATGGCGGGTTTTTGCTCGGCGCGGAAAAAGAGCGATGGGCCGGGATAGATGCTGCCGACGAAGTCCGGGCGCGATGAAACCTTGGCCAGCGGGTTGCCGGGCGTGTCGTTGACGCGGTCGAAGTCCTCCCAGCGCAGTGCGGCGTTCATGGCCAGCTCGGCGCCGGCGGAGAAGCCCATGATGCCGACCTTGGCCGGATCGAGTTTCCATTCCTTGGCGTAGGCGCGCACGAGCTTGATGGCCTGGAGGGCGTCGTTCACCCCGTCGGTTTTGGGCTCGTAGCCGTCGCTGCGCAGGCGGTTGCGGAGGATGACGCTGCTCACGCCCTGATGGGCGAGGAACTGCACGAGCGGGGAGGCCTCGCCGACGTTGAGCGTGCGGTGGCCGCCGCCGCCCGCGAGGATGACGACCGCGCCGGTGTTGAGCTGGCTGTTGCCCGCGTGAAACTCGAGCGAGGGGTTGTGGATGTTCGTGACGGCGCCGACGAGCGCGGGCCCCCACAGCTGATAGACTTCGGGCTCAGTGATCTTGTCGGGTTTCAGGTAAGGCGAGCCGGCGGGGTAAAGCGGGATGACCACGCCGCCGGGCAGCACGGCCTGCGGCGCGTAAGGGGCGTCGCTCTTCGGACCGGGAGCCGGGACGCGCTGTGGGGCGGGGAGGGGCGGGAGGGACGCGTCGGTGGCAAAGGCGGAAGCAGCGACAATCAAGGCGAGGACGAAGACAAGGCGGGGCAGGGTAGGCATTGGGTAAGGGGGCGCGGTCAGGATGGGCGGTTCGCGGCGGTATGCAAAAAATTTGCTGAGGAACTTGGGCAGAGTGCCTGTGTCGTAACGGTGTCGGTTGGGCCACCGGCAATCATTATCCCCTAACCCCGTCTGCATGAAAGCCCTCCTTCGCCTGGGTCTGCTCGTCGTCTGTGTGATTATCGTGTCCGGTTGCGCTGCCATCGTGGAGGCGCACATGCGCTCGTTTGCGGCTCCCTCTGATCCGTCGCTGGTGCTGCTGGGAGAGGTGAGCACCGGCGGCGGCGGTCTCATGCCGCCCCAATCCGTGTTGCGGGAAACCTTGCGCGCAGCTGCGGCCGGAAAGTTCAGCGTTCCCGTGGAGGAGATCGTGCTGGGGCCGTTGGAGATTGGCGGCAGCGCGGAGCTGGGTGAAGAGGCGGAATACACGAATGTCGGCGTGGCAACCGTGGCTTTGCCGCCTCGACCGCGCGGGACGGGTTCCTGGCAGGCCTCCGCCGAGGCCAGCCGCCGGATTCCGAAGCAGAGCTGAGGTCCGGGGTGAAAAACGCCCGCCGGCGTTTCTGCGGTTTCATTTTGGCGGGCGACCGCTAGGGTGCGGCGCATGCTATCCCGCCTGTTCGTTCTCGCCCTGGGCCTGTTCACCGCTGCGCTCCATGCGGCCGACACCTACACGCTCGGCATGGTGGCCAAGTCGCAGGGCAACCAGTTCTTCGAGGCGGCCCGCGCCGGCGCCAACGACGCGGCCCGCGAACTCGGTGCGAAGCACGGCATCACGATCAAGATCGACTGGCGCACGCCCAACGAGGAGGACGCACAGAAGCAGGCCGACTTCATCGAACAGCTGGTCCTGTCGGGCGCCGACGGCATCATCGTGAGCTGCTCCGACGCCAATAAACTCACCGACGCGATCAACAAAGCCGTGGACGCCGGGCTCCCGGTCGTGACTTTTTCCGGCGACGCCCCGGCCAGCAAGCGCATGGTCTCGATCGGCATTGATGACTTCGCGTGCGGCGAACGCACGTTCGACGAACTGGCCAAATTGCTCGGCGGGCACGGCGTGGTCGCGGCGATTGATGGCAATCCCAATGCCGTGAACCTCCAGCAACGCGCCGCCGGTTTCCGCGCCGCGGCGAAGCGTCATCCGGGCATCAGGCTGCTCGACATTTTCTACCACAAGGAGACGCCGCTCGATGCCGTCGCGAAGATCGAGCAGGTCATGCAGGCCAACCCCGACATCACGGGCTGGGGTTTTCTCGGCGGCTGGCCGCTCTTCACCGACCGGGCGCTGAAGTGGCCGCCGGGCACGATCCAGTGCGTGTCGGTTGACGCCCTGCCGCCGCAGCTGCCCTACGTGCGCAGCGGCCACGTGCAGATGCTGCTCTCGCAGGACGTCTATGGCTACGGCTGGCGCGCGGTGGAGCGACTGGTCGAGAAACTGCACTTCAAGCAGTCGCCGGCCAAAGTGATCGAGGACACCGAGCTGACCGCGATCACCAAGGCCAACGTGGACGCCTTCGCGAAGAACTGGGAGAAGTGGCTGCCGAAGTGAGGCGGGTAGGGCCGGTCTTCGCCGGCCGGTTATTGGTAACCGCGCCTGAGTCCTGCGCAGCAGGGCGAAAGCGTGGTCCGGCAACGACCACGTTTTTGCCGTGCCGCAACGCGGCCACTAGAGCAGTTAAAAAGAAGTGTAGCCGCTTTGGAGCGCAGCGACAAAGTGGTCGTCCCCTGACCACGCTTTCGCCTGCGGCTCAAGCGCGGCTACGCCTTTTCTGAAAAGGCTCTAACGATGCGCGCGCCTGCATCGGCCGGTCGGAGACCGGCCCTACTGGCTGTCCAGCAGATCCGCGGCGAGGGCGTGGTTCGGGTCGCGCTTCAGCACGGTGCGCAGCAGGCGGCGGGCGGTGGGCCTTTCGCCGAGACCTAGCCGGGCCTGGGCTTCGAGGAAGAGCGCCGTGGTGCCTTGGCGGGCGGCGAGGTCGTCGTCGAAGAGCAGCATCGTTGGCAGCGACGTCGCGAAGTAGTCGATCTTCGCAGGTTGGCGCGCGAGGTGACGGGCGTAGGCGAACAGCGTGAGGAAGAGTATTTGAGCCTCGGCCCTTCGGCCGAGTCCGGTCAGCGAGAGTGCGGAGTAGTAGGTCATCTCCGAATGGGCGCGCACGCTCATGTCCTGGAAGTCACCTTTGGAAGTCGCCGCCTTGAGCCACTCTTCACGGGCCGCGCTTTTTTCTCCGGTCGCGGCCAGGGCCGCGCCGAGCCAGTAGTGGACGTGGCTGCGGTTGGCGAGCAGGTGCCAGGATTCGCCCAGGTTTTCGGGCGGCTGAAGGGCCTGGCGAAAATGTCCGACGGCCGTGGCAGCGTCGCCTTTGGCCATTGCGGCCCGACCCAGGCCGAGCCGGGCGCGCACATACTGCCCGAGCACCTGGCCTTCGCCGCCTTCCCAAGGCTGAAAGCGTCGCGGTCCGAGCGTGGCGAGGGCGAGGTCAGGCCGCCCCTGGTGATTGAGGAGCGCGCAGAGTTCCACCGTGAGATCGTCGCGTTGCGCGACCAGCCGCTCGTGCCGGCGCAGTTCGCGCAAACGGCGGGCCGGCGTGACGCCGAGGCGCTTCCACAGCTGGTCGCGCTCGAAGAGCAGGCGGGCGTCGCGTGGCGCGGCGCGGAAGGCGCGCTCGTAGGCGGCGCGGGCGGCGGCGGGCTGGCCCAGGATGTTGAAGCAGCCGATGCCAAGGTTGCGCCAGGCGACGGCGTTTTTCGGTTCGAGTTTCACGGCGCGGCGCCAAAGGGCGATGGCTTCGCGGTGGCGGCGGCGGTCGTAAAACAGGTTGCCGAGGTAGAATGGTGCGCGGGCGTCGCGAGGATTCGCATCGATTGCGTGCTGGAGAATGGCGATCTCCTCGGGGCGCGCGGGGAAGCAATAGTCGGGAGAGGCTTGGGCGGCGGCACGGAGGGTGCGGCGCGACTCGGACTTCCGGCCCAGGCGATGCAGGAGCCAGCCACGGTAATAGCCGATGAGCGGAGCCGTGCCCGTGTGCGGTTCGGGGCGGGCGCCGTCGAGGACGGCGACGGCCTCCGAGTGGAAGCCGGCGCGGGCGTAGTCGAGCGCGAGGTCGAGGCGCACCTGGTTGTCGCAGGCCAGTTTTTCGCCGAGCAGATCCCGCGACCACCAATCGAGCGGGTCGAGCGCGCGGGTTTCCCGCAGCAGAGCGACGGCCTCGGCGGGCCGGCCGAGCCGGCGGAGAACCAGCGCCTTGAGGTTGCGGGCGAGGAGATGGTCGGCATTCAGGCGCAGGCAGCGGTCGAGGTGGTCGAGCGCGGTGTTCCAGTCGGCACGCGCGCTGTCTATCTCGGCGAGGGCGTGGAAGGCGGCGGACTGCCAGGCGTGGTTCCACGTTGCCTTGGAGAAGGCGGCATAGGCGTCGGTGCGCAGCGAGTCGCGAGTCTGGTCGCTCCCGGAACAATCGGCCTGCGCCCGCAGGCACCGGCCGAGTTGGTAGTGCGCCTCCCCGTCGGCGGGATTGGGATTGCGCGAAGTGGCCCGGGCAATGCTGGCGCGGAGATGGCGCGCAGCGGCGGCTAGTTCGCCGCGGCGCAGGTGCCAGCGGCCGAGGGCGAGATGGCAGCGGGCGTCGCCGGCATCACGACGCAGGGCTTCGCGCCAGTAGGCCTCCGGATGGCGGGTGGCGTGGCGGTATTGCTCGAGGTGCAGGCCGACGAAGTAGAGTTCGTCATTGGTGGCCACGTCGCCGGGCGCGGCGGGTTCGGTGGCGGGCGGCGGAGGCGGCTGCCCGCGCGGCGACCTCGGCGTGTAGCGGATGAGTTCGCGGCCGTCGCGGGTGTGGACGGTCAGCGTCAGGTCGTGTGAGCGCGGCAAGCGCTGGGTCTTGGTAAAGGGAGTGGCCGGTGAAAGGTCGTGCGTGAAGCCGGCCAGCTTGCGCCCGGCGGAGGCGAGCGTGATGCGCGCGGCGGGGTGCGCTGCGGTCACGGCCACGCCGAGGTGAACGCGGCCGCGCGCGATGCGCAGGCTGAGGGCGGCTTCGGGGTTGGCCTGCTGGGCCGGGCCGATGGCACGGATGGGATACCAGCATTGGGTCCAGGTCTTGGTTTCGCCGGGCTGGAGGAAGGAGAAGTCGGGTTGGTTATCGGTGAAGACACCGGCCATGAGCTCGATGTAGGGCGCGTATTCGCCGGCGGCATCGGGAGCGGTGAGGTTGCGGTCCCAAGCGTAACCGAACTCGTGGTTACCCCACGTCCACTGCTTCTTGCCGGGCGCGATGTGGTGGTCGGCGATATGGACAAGACCGGCCTGGGCGCGGTGATCGTAGCCGCCAAAAAAATCCTCCTGCGAGCCCATGACCATGTAGGACGTGGGCACGGGGATGTTGGCATACCAGGAAAGGTCGTTCGCGGCGTAGGACCCGGGCGGCGGTTGAAACTGGCGCGGCTGCTCAGTGGCGGGCACGCCCTCGCGGGCGCGGGCGGCGTAGTCCACGCCGTAGTAGCGGCCGGAGGAGAGCGGAAAGGTGTCGGTTGCGCGTTTGGCGTGATCGGCGATGTGGGTGACGTCGGGCGGGAAAAAGGACTGGTAGTGTTCGTGGACGCGGGTCGCGACGTTGGCCCACCAGAGGAAGGTCTGCACGTCGGCCGTGCGGTTGTAGGCGCGGACGAGAAGATCGAGGCGCGAGCAACCCGGGCGGAGGCGCACGCCGTGCATGCCTTTCAGGCGCGCCATCGGATCGTGATCGCCGAGCCAGACGGTGGCGGAGCCGTCGGGGTGTTTTTCAATGGCCACGTCGGCCGGCAGGAAGGTCGAGGGGCGGTGGTGCTGCGGCCAGTTGAACTCGATGCCGCCGCTGGCCCACGGACCGGCGAGGCCGACGAGGGCGGGCTTGATGACCGGCTGGTGATAGACCGCGTCGTAGCCGTTGGTTTTGTCGAGCACGCGGTGAATGCGCCCGCCGAGCTGGGGCAGAATCATCACGAGCAGAAATTCGTTCTCCAGAAACACGGCCTCCCAGGCGTGGGGCACGGATTTTTCGGCGATGCGGTCGGTGAAGGGCAGGGGATAGACGCGGCCGCTGGAACCCTGATAGACGCGCTTTTCCAGGAACATCGGGTTGCGGTCCGGGGCGGCGGGCAGCCAGGTGGGCAGGGTGACGGTGTCGCGACGGACGAGGACGGCGCTGGGGCGGGGCATGGGTGGAACGCGCAGTCTGAGGGAATCGCCGGGCGCGGCAAGAGCCGGCACGCGTCGGACTGTTCGCGGGGATGTTTTGCCATTAGCCGTCTCCGCTCTGGCCGGACCCAGGCGGATTTTTCGTGGAATATGTCCGCCGGGGCTGGTTTCGTGCGTCGGTTTACTTGAATCCCCAAGCGCCCATGTCTTCCGCTTCCTTTCTCCTGCTCATCCGCAATTCCGGTGCCGACGTGCACGCGCACCTCACGCCGGAGCAGCGCACCGCGCTCGCCGGGCAGTGGAACGATTGGTTCGAAAGCCTCGCCGCCCGCGGCCAGGTCGCGCACGCCAACCCGCTCGACACCGGCGGCCGCGTTGTCTCCGGCCCCCGCGGCGAACGCGTGACCGACGGTCCCTACGCCGAGGGCAAGGAGGTGGTCGGCGGGTATTTCCATCTCACGGTCGCCACTCTCGACGAGGCCACCGCCATCGCCAAGCAGTGTCCCGGCCTGCCGCTCGGCATGACGGTCGAAGTACGACAGGTGATCGGCCAGAGTCCGGTGCTCCCCGAGGTGCGCGGCAGCTTGGCGCGATAGGTTCCTGACATAGGGCTGACAGGAGGATCTGTTAGCCTCCCGACGATTCAACCCGCAACCCCGCCACAATCATGACCACTCAAGCCATTGCCGAGAAACTCGTCGCCCACTGCCGCAAGGCCGCCTGGGAATCTGCCCAGCGTGAACTCTACGCCGACCAAGCCGTCAGCCTCGAACCTTACGCGACCCCCGCCTTCGCCCAGGAGACCAAGGGATTGGCCGCTATCCTGGAAAAGGGGAAGAAATTCGAGGCCATGGTCGAGACGATGCACGCGCTGAGTGTGTCGGATCCGCTCGTCGCCAACAGCTCGTTTGCGTGCACGATGAGCATGGATGTGACCATGAAGGGCGCGGGCCGCATGCAGATGACCGAGCTCTGCGTTTATGAGGTGAAGGAGGGCAAAATCGTGTCCGAGCGGTTCTTCACCTGACCGTGCCGACGGGCGGAGAAAGCGACGCGCACCGGAACCTGAAGCGCCTCGCGCTCGGCTGGGCCCGGGCGCGACGGTTGGTGCTGGCGGCGACCGAGGTGAAGTTGCCGCGCGCGGCGTATCGCGCTGACGTGGCGGCGGCCACGCCCCGCATCCTGTCGGAGGGTGCGCTTACGGCGGTCTTCGAGTGCAAGGCCTCGCGGGCGGACTTTCAGCGGGACAGCGCGCCCGAGGAACGGGCGAAGGTCGCCGCCCTGGCCCGGCGGCTCGACGCGCTGCGTGCGCTCATCGCCGCGCACCGACCGGATCTGCGCCGCGGCGAAGAACTGTTTGCCGAGTTTGACGCCTACGACCTGCGCGGCTTGAAGCATGAGACCCACGACCGCCTTGCCGCCGATCTGCAGACGGCGCAGCGCAAGCTACACGAAGGCACGAAATTCGCCAAGCTGGGCCGCTGGCAGGCGGCGAGTCTCCTCTACGTGGTGACGGAGGAGGGCGTCATGGAACCGTCCGAAGTGCCGGACGGCTGGGGCTGGTTGGTGCGGCGCGGCGAGGGGCTGGAGCTTCTGGTCCGGCCCGGTTTGAACCCGGGCACCCCCGAGCAGCGGGTGGCGCTGCTCGAGCGCATCGCGGCCCGGGCGGGCCGGCCGGTGGCGTGAACCGAGCGGCGGCGACAAATCTCATTGAGTCGCGGCCGGGGCGCGCGACGATGTCACCCCATGAAGAAGAATTTCCCCCTGCAAGCCCCCGGAAAGGATGATGCCCGGGTCCGCGACAAAATCCGTCACGAGATCAACAAATACGTGCGGCGCTGCCGGGGGAAGCCGGTGCCCGAGGGCTTCATGCAGTGGGAGTTCATGTGCCGCGTGGGCCCGATCGCGGAGAGCGCCGAAACCAAAACGCTCAAGGAAGTCGGCGGTGCGGTCGATGACGTGGCGCAGACCGGGGCGACCGCCGTTTATGTCGAGATCGAGGCCGTGCCGGCCCAACGGAGTTCCCGCTCCTGAGCCGGCCATGGCAGTGTCACTTGTGCGCGGCCTGTCGGCGCGGCCGCACCGGTTTCGGCGTGCCTCCATGACGTTTTGTGTTTGGCTCACGGCATGAAAAAAGCGCGCGTGACCGGGCTGGGCGGCATCTTCTTCAAGGTTAAGAACGCAACGAAGCTCGCGGCCTGGTATCAGAAGCACCTCGGCCTGCCGATCGAGCCCTGGGGCGGCTGCTCCTTTGCGTGGCGCGAGGCGAAGAACCCGAAGAAGAAAGGCACGACCGTGTGGAGCCCGTTCCCCCGCGACACGGAGTATTTCGGGAAGGGCCAGCAGGGCCACATGATCAACTACCGCGTGGCCGACCTGAAGAAGGTGCTCGCCGCCCTGAAGAAGGAAAAGGTCTGGATCGATCCGAAGGGGATCGAGAAATCCGAATACGGCCAGTTCGCCTGGATCAAGGACGGCGAGGGCAACCGTATCGAGCTCTGGCAGCCGCCGAAGGGGTGCTGAGGAAACTGGCTTGTGGATTGACCGACACGTCGGCCAAAGCTTCATTCACCCCATGAAAGTGGCGGCCAAGCGCAAAAGCTCCGAATACAGGCAGGGCGAGTCGCCCGCGGTGCTGGTGAAGGAGAATGGCGTGGCGGCCTACCTGGTTGAGGCGAAATCTTACGAGGCGATGACGAAGCGCCTACGGCTGCTGGAAGGGTTGGCGCAAGGCGAGAAAGCCATCGCCGAGGGCAGGGTGGTGTCACATTCACGGGCCAAAAAGCGAATGGCCCGATGGCTCAAATAATTTGGACGGAGCCAGCGCTCGCCGATCTCGAAGCCATTGCGAGCTACATCGCGTTGGACAAACCAACGGCAGCCAAGCGGCTCGTGCAACGGGTCTTTGCCCGGGTGGATCAACTGGCCATCTTCCCGTTATCCGGTGGAAAACCCTCCGGCTTGGCCGACACGCCTTACCGGCAGCTGGTGATCAACCCGCTTAGGATTTTCTACCGGGTGGAGGTAGATCGGGTCTTCATCGTATATGTGATGCGCGGGGAGCAGTTGCTTCGTCTGCGCGATCTTCAGGAGCGTTGAACGACTCACTTCACCGTCAGCACCGCGTAGCTCTTCTTGCCCTTGCGAAGGAGGAGATACTTGCCGAACAGCAAATCGGCGGACGTCACCGCGCGGGTGTGGTCGGGGATGCGGACGTTGTTCAGGTAAACGCCGCCGGCTTCGAGAGCTTTGCGGGCGGCGCCCTTGGAATTTTCCAGACCGGCGAGGACGATGAGATCGACGATCGAGGCGCCGGGGCCGTCGAGTTTGGCGCGTTCGAGGTCTTTCGTCGGCACCTCGCCGACCACGTCGTTGAAGATCGCCTCGGTGACGCCGTCGAGCGAACCGCCGAAGAGGATTTCGGAGGCCTTGAGCGCGCCGGCGAGGGCGTCGGCGCCGTGGACGAGGGTGGTGACCTCGCGGGCGAGGGCGCGGTGGGCCTCGCGGGCGCCGGGGTTGGCGGCGTGGGCGGCCTCAAGCGGTTCGATCTCGGCGCGGGAGAGGAAGGTGAATTTGCGGAGGTATTCGCAGACCTTGGCGTCCTCGGTGTTCACGAAGAACTGGTAGAGGCGGTACGGGCTCGTCTTTTGCGAGTCGAGCCACACGGCGCCGCTGGCGGTCTTGCCGAACTTCGTGCCATCGCTCTTGGTGATGAGCGGGAAGGTCCAGCCCCAGGCGGTGGCCTCGTGGCCGAGCTTCTTGCGGATGAGGTCGGTGCCGGCGGTGAGGTTGCCCCACTGGTCGGAGCCGCCGATCTGCAACTCGCAGCCGAAGGTCTTCTTCAGGTGGAAGAAATCGTAGGCCTGCAGCAGCTGATAGCTGAACTCCGTGTAGCTGATGCCGCCGTCGCCCTCCATGCGGGACTTCACCGAGTCCTTGGCGAGCATGACGTTCAGCGTGAAGTGTTTTCCGACGTCGCGCAGGAACTCGAGGAAACTGAACGGCGCGATCCAGTCGGCGTTGTCCACGAGGCGCGCCGGGTTGGCCGCGGCCGTGAAGTCGAGCAGGCGCGAGAGCTGGGCCTTGATGCAGGCGATGTTGTGGGCGAGTTGCTCGCGGGTGAGGAGGTTGCGCTCGGCGGAACGGCCGGACGGGTCGCCGACCATGCCGGTGGCGCCGCCGGCGAGGGCGATCACGTGGTGGCCGGCGCGCTGGAAGCGGGCAAGGGTGAGCTGGCCCATGAGGTGGCCGACGTGGAGCGAGTCGCCGGTCGGGTCGAAGCCGCAATAGACCGTGAGGGGCGAGCCGGTCGCCAGCCGCTTGCGCAGGCCGTCGAGATCCGTGCAGTCGGCCAGCAGGCCGCGCCATTCGAGGTCGGAAATGAAGTCGCTCATGAAAGCCGCTGTTTATCGGCAGCCCGTCAGCCTGTGACAAGTGGCAAGTGAGCCGGGGAAATTCCAGGCGACGCTAAGCAAAGTAACAAGGATCAAGGATCAAGTATCAGGACGAAGCCAGCGGATGCGCTTGGCGCAGGAAAGACAGACGTCGGGGGGAGTCGCCTGCTGTCGGAAGTATCAGGTCTAGGATCGCCTAAGTTTGCTGGCGAGTGTCAGGGCTGGGGCCTGTCTCTTGTTCCTTGGAGACTTGATACTTGTTACTTCGCGCTGATTTGGACGGTGGGCAGCAAATCTTATAGCCCGACGTGCGGATTTAGTAAGCGTCGTCATACCCGCCCAAAATGGTTTGCGGGGGCTCGCCGGCCGGCTCTACGTTTGCGGCTCCACGCGACGACCGACCGTCGTTCAAATACGAACCATCACTCCCTCCTCACCATGCCCCTCGCTGTTGGCTCCAAAGCCCCTGATTTCTCCCTCAAGTCCAAAGCCGCCGATGGCCTCAAGGACGTCAAGCTGAGCGACTATGCCGGCAAGCAGGTCGTGATCCTGTTCTTCCCGCTGGCCTACACCGGCGTCTGCACCCAGGAGATGTGCGACCAGACCGCCGGCCTCGGCGAATACGAGAAGCTCGGCGCCAGCGTCCTCGCCATTAGCGTGGACAGCCCGTTCGCGCAGGAAGCGTGGGCCAAGGCCAACAATATCAAGGTCACTCTCGCCAGCGACCTGAACAAGACCGTCACCAAGGCCTACGACGTGCTCTTCCCGATGCTCGCCGGCGTGGGCGACACCGCGGCCCGCGCCGCCTTCGTGGTTGGCAAGGACGGCGTGATCAAATACGTCGAGCAGACCCCGACGCCGAAGGATCTCCCGAACTTTGCGGCAATCAAAACCGCGCTCAGCAGCTGAGCGCGGAAAAAATCCAAACGCCAAGGTCCAAACGCCAAACAGTCAGACCGGGCGGGTGATGGCCTCCCGCCGCGCCGATCTTCAATCGAGAATCGTAAATCCAAAATCGAAAATCCTGTGTCCCTCCCGAATCCCTTCAACACCCTCCAGACCTTTGAGGGCGGCAAGAAGTTCTACTCCCTGCCCGCGCTCGAGAAGGCCGGCTTCAACGTCTCGCGCCTGCCCGTGAGCATCCGCCTCGTCCTCGAGGCCGTGCTGCGCAACTGCGACGGCAAGCGCGTGCTCGAGTCCAACATCAAGGAACTCGCCTCGTGGAAGCCCACGGAGGCCCGCACCGCGGAGATCCCCTTCGTGGTCGCGCGCATTGTGTTGCAGGACTTCACCGGCGTGCCGCTGCTCGTGGATCTCGCGGCCATGCGCTCAGCCGTGGCCAAAATGGGCAAGAACCCGAAGATCATCGAGCCGCTCGTGCCCGTTGACCTCGTGGTGGACCACTCCGTGCAGGTGGACTTCGCCGGTTCGGCCGAGGCGATGCAGAAAAACCTCGATCTTGAGTTCTCGCGCAACCGCGAGCGCTACCAGTTCCTCAAGTGGGGCATGCAGGCCTTCGACACCTTCAAGGTCGTGCCCCCGGGCATCGGCATCGTCCATCAGGTCAACCTCGAGTATCTCGCCAAGGGCGTGCTCAACCAGGGCGACGTCTATTATCCTGACACCCTCGTCGGCACCGACTCGCACACCACGATGATCAACGGCATCGGCATCGTGGGCTGGGGCGTCGGCGGCATCGAGGCCGAGGCCGGCATGCTCGGCCAGCCGGTTTACTTCCTTACACCCGACGTCGTTGGCGTTTATCTCACCGGCGCGCTCAAGGAAGGCGTCACCGCCACCGACCTCGCGCTCACCGTCACGCAGCTCATGCGCAAGACCAAGGTCGTCGGCAAGTTCGTCGAATTCTTCGGCCCCGGCGCCGCTGCGCTGCCCGTCGTGGACCGCTCGACCATCGCCAACATGGCCCCCGAATACGGCGCGACCATGGGCTTCTTCCCGATCGACGCCGAGTGCACCAACTACCTGCGCGCCACCGGCCGCGACGAAAAGCACGTCGCCACCTACGAGGCCTACTACAAGGCGCAGGGCCTCTGGGGCATCCCGCAGAAGGGCCAGATTGACTACTCGCAGGTCGTCGAGCTCGACCTCGGCACCGTCGTCCCGAGCGTCGCCGGCCCGAAGCGTCCGCAGGACCGCATCGAGCTGAACAAGCTCAAGGACAACTTCGTCGGCTCTTTCTCAAAGCCGGTCACCGAAAACGGCTTTGGCAAGAAGGCCGAGGAGTTTTCCACCGTGAAGGCTGACATCGCCGGCACCAAGATCGGTCACGGCTCCGTCCTCATCGCAGCCATCACGAGCTGCACGAACACCTCGAATCCCTCGGTTATGCTCGCGGCCGGTCTGCTCGCCAAGAAGGCCGTCGAGAAGGGCCTCAAGCCCAACCCGGTGGTGAAGTCCTCGCTGGCCCCCGGCTCGCGCGTCGTAACCGACTACCTCAACAAGACCGGCCTCACGCCGTATCTCGACAAGCTCGGCTTCCAGACCGTCGGCTACGGCTGCACGACCTGCATCGGCAACTCCGGCCCGCTCGCCGCGCCTGTCGAGGAAGCTGTGGTGAAGTACGACCTCGTCGCCGCGTCGGTGCTCTCCGGCAACCGCAACTTCGAGGCCCGCGTCCACCAGAACATCAAGGCCAATTTCCTCATGTCGCCGCCGCTCGTCGTGGCCTTCGCGCTCGCCGGCCGCGCCGACATCGACCTCAGCTCCGAGCCGATCGGCACGGGCAACGACGGGAAGAACGTCTTCCTGAAGGATATCTGGCCGACCATTCAGGAGGTTCGCGACCAAATGCAGGCCGCGCTCAAGCCCGAGGTTTTCCGCAGGCTCTACACCGACTTCGCGGCGCAAAACCCGAAGTGGAACGAGATCCCGTCCACGACCGGCAACGTTTACGCCTTCGACGCCAAGTCCACCTACATCCAGGAGCCGCCGTTCTTCACCAACTTCGGCATGAAGCCCGGCACCATCGCCGAGATCAAGGGCGCCCGCGCGCTCGGCATCTTCGGCGATTCCGTCACGACCGACCACATCTCACCCGCCGGCGCCATCAAGAAGACTTCGCCCGCCGGCAAATACCTGCTCGAGAACGGCGTGACCTTCGAGGACTTCAACTCCTACGGCTCCCGCCGCGGCAACGACCGCGTGATGACCCGCGGCACCTTCGCCAACGTCCGCATCAAGAACCTGATGCTCGGCGGCAAGGAAGGCGGCAACACGCTCGGGCCCGATGGCGTCGAGACCTCGATCTACGACGCGTCCATGGCCTATCAGAAGGCCGGCACGCCGCTGATCATCCTCGCCGGCCAGGAATACGGCACCGGTTCCTCGCGCGACTGGGCCGCCAAGGGCACCAACCTCCTCGGTGTAAAGGTCGTCGTGGCGCAGAGCTTCGAGCGCATCCACCGTTCCAACCTCGTCGGCATGGGCGTCCTCCCGCTCCAGTTCAAGGAGGGCACCACGGCCCAGTCCCTGAAGCTCGACGGCTCCGAGACCTACGACGTGGTCGGTCTCAGCCCGGCGGTGAAACCGCAACAGGACCTCACGCTCAAGATCACCCGCAAGGACGGTTCGGTCGAAAACGTGTCTGTGCGTTGCCGCATCGATACGCCCATCGAGATCGATTACTACCAGCACGGCGGCATTTTGCCGTATGTGCTGAGGCAAATCGTGGCGCGCGCCTGAAGGCGCGCGAAGTAACAAGGATCAAGTAACAGGTGACAAGAACCAGAGGATCGCCGCTCCCATCCTGATACTTGGAAACCTGACACTTGTTACTTCCTGCCTCTCCCATGTCCGACTCCGCCCAGCCCGTTTTCCTCGTCGATGCCTACGCCGATCCGGTCGTTGTGCGCATCGAGGGGCGGGCTTCTTTTCTGAACAGTGCGGCGGTGAAGGAATTCTTCACCGCCATGGTCGGGCAGGGGAAGACGCGCTTTGCGGTGGATTTCAAGGCCTGCGCCAGCATGGACAGCACCTTCCTTGGCGTGCTCGCCGGCGCGGCGATCCAGCTGCGCAAGCTGAACCCGCCCGGCTCGCTGACGCTCGTGCGGGTGGGGGAGCGCAACCTCGAACTCATTCGCAACCTCGGCCTCCACCGCCTCGCGACGGTGGACACCGGCGGCACCGTGGCGGAGGGCGCCATGAACCAACTCGACGCCCGCAAGCTGGGTGAGATCGAGAACGCCCGCCTCGTTTTGGAAGCGCATGAGAACCTCGTGGCCACCGATCCCGAGAACGCCACGAAGTTCCAGGATGTGCTGGCCTTCCTGCGCAACCAGCTCGGAAGCCGCTGACGCGGCCAAGTAACAAGTGGCAAGTTTCCAAGGATCAGGAAAAGCTGGCTCAGCTGCGGGATCTGCGAAGGTCGGGCCTTCGCTTCGGTCTCTTGTTCCTTGTTCCTTGATACTTGTTACTTCAATTTGAACGCATGTCCCTGTTCCTCCTCGGAGCCCTGCTGAGCGCGGTGATCGTTTACGCGTTCTACTGGCGTGCCCAGCGAGAGGCGGCGCGGCTGCAGGAGGAGAACCAGGTGCTAATGGAGGAGCGGCAGATCGTGATCGACTACATGCACACGATGGTGGACGCCGTGGGCGAGCGGCTGCCGCGCGACGAGCTGTTCCAACGCATCGTGCATGCGGCGATCCTGAGCACCGGGGCGCTGAGCGCCTGCATCTTCGAGAAGGGGAACGATAACCTGATGCGCGGCGTGGCCGTCGAGGGGCTGTTCCCGCCGCACCGGCCGATCCCCGACACCCAGCGCATGAAGATGGGCACACGCGCCAAGTTCATCGAACAGGTGCTCAAGTCGGAAACCTTTCCCGTCGGCGAAGGACTTGTCGGCCGCGTGGCCGCCACGGGTCGCGGCGAACTGATCGCCAACGCCGCCGCTGACCCGCGCATGGTCCGGCACGACGACACGGCGCTCGCGGTGCGCTCGGTCATCGCCGCGCCCATCCTCGTCCGCAAGCGCCTCGTCGGCGTGCTCTGCGTGTGCAATCCGGCCGACGGCCAGCCTTTCACCGAGACAGACTATTCGCTGGTCGAGGCCCTGGCCGAGCAGGCCGGCCTGGCGGTGCACAACGCCGACTTCCTCGCGTTGCAGGTGGAAAAACAGCGGCTCGACCTCGATCTCGGCCTGGCGAGCGACATCCAGCAGATGCTCCTGCCGCGCAGCATGCCCATGGTCCCCGGCGTGGACTTGGATGCCCGCTACCTGGCGGCACAGAAGGTGAGCGGCGATCTCTACGATGTGTTCGAGCTGGGCTACGGCCGGCTGGGCCTCGCGGTGGCCGACGTCTCCGGCAAAGGCGTATCGGCCTCGCTGCTGATGGCGAGTTGCCGCACGGCGCTCCGCCAGATTGCACCGGCGCACTTCTCGCCCGCCAAGGTGCTCACCGAGTTGAACCGGGCCCTGGCGGGCGACATGCGGGAGGGAACCTACATCACGATGGTTTATGCCGTGGTGGACGCCACGCGCAACAGCCTGATCTTCGCGCGCGCGGGACACGAGCGTCCGCTGGTGTCGCGCCGCAGCGCCAGCGCGGGGGGCTTTGTGAGCGAGTTTGTGGCGAGCGAGGGCATGCCACTGGGCCTGGTGGAACCGGCCCTGTTCGAGTCGGTGATCGAGGACAAAGCCGCCGAGTTTCTGCCCGGAGCAACGCTGTTGCTCTACACTGACGGCCTGACGGAGGCGCCCAACGCCGAGGACAAGGAGTTTGGCGGCGCGCGCCTGGCGGACGCCCTGCGCAGCGCGCACGCCGGTTCCGCCCGCCAGATTAACGACGCCATCCTGCAGTCGGTGCAAAATTTCACCGGTGCAGCCGGGCTGCGGGACGATTATACGTTGCTGACGGTCAAACGGGTCTGAGAAACACGTTGCCTTTGCCGGGGCCCGGCCTTGCGATTTGGCCATGTCCGCCACCGCCACGCCCGCTCCCACACAGCTTCCCGATGCCGCCGGGCATTTTGGTCCCTATGGCGGGGTCTATGTTCCGGAGACACTGATGACGGCGCTGGCCGACCTGACGGCGGCCTATGAGCACGCGCGCCAGGATCCGGCTTTTGTCGCGGAACTGAAGTCGCACCTCAAGGAGTTCGCCGGTCGCCCGACTGAGTTGTATTATGCCGGCCGGTTGACCGAGCACTGCGGCGGCGCGAAGATCTATTTTAAGCGCGAGGACCTGCTCCACACGGGTGCGCACAAGATCAACAACGCCCTGGGCCAGGCGATCCTCGCCAAGCGCATGGGCAAGCAGCGCATCATCGCCGAGACCGGTGCCGGCCAGCACGGCGTGGCCACGGCGGCAGTTTGCGCGAAGTTTGGCCTCGACTGCACGGTTTACATGGGCGCGGTGGACATGGAGCGTCAGGCGCTGAACGTCTTCCGTATGCGGCTCATGGGCGCCAAGGTCGTTGCCGTCGAGGCCGGCCAAAAGACGCTCAAGGATGCGGTCAACGAGGCCATGCGTGACTGGGTGACCAACGTGCGCAACACCCACTACATCCTCGGCTCCGCGTTGGGCGCGCACCCGTATCCGATGATGGTACGCGATTTCCACCGTGTGATCGGGCAGGAATTAAAGGAGCAGATTCTCGCCCGGGAGAAGCGCCTGCCCGACGAAATCGTCGCCTGCGTGGGCGGCGGCAGCAACGCGATCGGCGTGTTCTTCGACTTTCTCCAGGACAGTGCCGTGAAGCTCATCGGCGTGGAGGCCGGCGGCCATGGCATCCGACGGGGCGAGCACGCGGCCCGCTTCGAGGGTGGGAAGCTGGGCGTGCTGCAAGGCAGCAAGACCTACATCCTCCAGAATCCCGACGGCCAGATCGAGCTAACGCACTCCGTGTCAGCGGGGCTCGACTACGCCGCCATCGGCCCGGAACACGCCTACTACCGCGACGCGAAGCGCATCGACTACGCCTACGCCACGGACGACGAAGTGATGGAATCTTTCCAGCTGTGTTCACGTCTGGAGGGCATCATCCCGGCCCTCGAATCCACGCACGCGCTCGTGCACGGCCTCAAGCGCGCCAAGGCCCTCGGCAAGGACAAGATCGTCGTGGTGAACCTTTCCGGTCGCGGCGACAAGGATGTGCAGCAAGTGCAAAGGCTCCTGTCGGAGCAAAGTAACAAGTAACAAGGATCAAGTAACAAGAGACGAGTCACCGGGCCATTGACTCGCAATTGAGGAAATAAAATGGCCCGTGAATCCAATGACCTTCTCAGGCGAACCTTCGTGTTTGCCCAGTGCGTGAGGCGTTTGGTGAATCAACTGCCGCGAACCATATCGAACATCGAGGATGCGAAGCAGTTGGTTAGGGCATCCGGCTCGGTGGCTGCAAATTACCTGGAGGCGCAGGAGGGGCTGAGCCGGAAAGACTTCTTCTACAGGATCAAGATATGTCGCAAGGAGGCCCGTGAGTCAGGGCTCTGGCTGCGGCTGTTGGAATTGCCCAGAAGGTCGACGTGACTGTGCTCCACGACAAACTTTTGGTCGAGGCGGAGGAGTTGAAGCGAATCTTCGCCAAGATCGCGGGGAAGGATGATACCCAGGACTAAACGCGCTTGGCATCCCTGTTCTTGCTACTTGTTACCTGATACTTGTTACTTCTCCTGCATGAACAGCATGACCGGCTATGGCCGCGCCACTGCGGCGCTGGGTGACCAGACTCTCACCGTTCAGGTGAATTCCGTGAACCGGAAGAACCTGGATCTAACGATGAAACTGCCCGCCGAGTGGGATGGCTTTGAGGCGGCGGTTGGGGAGGCGGTTCGCAAGGTCGCCTTGCGCGGCAAGGTGCATGTGGCTGTCGAGGTGACGGGCAAAGCGTCCGGGGCCACCGACTGGGACGAGACGGCAGTCGAGGAGAGCCTGGACCAACTTGCGGAACTCGCCAAACGCAAGGGCATCAAATTCGAGCCCAGCGCCGACCTGCTCTGGCAGATCGCGAACAGTCAGCGTGCCGCCGGCGGCTTGCCGGCGGACGACGAGGCCGCGGGAGTCGTGCTCAAGGCGCTCGGCGAGGCCCTGCGGGGCCTGGCGGCCATGCGCGCGAAGGAGGGTGAGGCCCTTCTGGTGGATTTTCTCGGTCGCTGGGAGAAGCTGCATGCCGCGACCGAGGTGATCGCGCAGCGGGCCCCCGGTATCACGACCGCCTACCGCGATCTGCTGCTGCAGCGGCTGCGGCAGGCCGGGCTGGAACTGGAGCTGAACGACGAGCGCGTGCTCAAGGAAGTGGCGCTGTTCGCCGACCGTTGCGACATCACCGAAGAAATCACCCGGCTGCGGCACCATTTGGGGCAGCTCAAGGAGCTATTGCGCAGCAAGGGCGAGATCGGCCGCAAGGCGGAGTTCATTCTCCAGGAGATCGGGCGCGAGATCCATACCATCGGCAGCAAGGCCAACGACCTCGCGGTTTCGCAGAAGGTGATCGAGTTCAAGAACGAGCTCGAGCGCGTCCGGGAGCAGATGGCGAACGTGGAGTGAGCATGGCTCACTCCACGAAGTGCAAAGTATCAAGTAACAAGGATCAAGAGACCGTCAGGACTCTTCCTGATACTTGAAAACTTGATCCTTGTTACTTTGCGGCAGCCGGCTCGGCCGGTTGCCGCAACGACCAGAGGATATACCAGAACACGCCCACGCAGATGCCGCTGTCGGCGACGTTGAAGGTGGGGAAGACGTAGCCGCCGAAGTGGAAGTCGAGGAAATCGATGACGTGGCCGTGGGCGAGCCGGTCCACGATGTTGCCGACGACGCCGCCGACGAGCAGGCCGAAGGCGGGCTGAGCGGCCCGGTATTGCAGGCCCAGCGTGTGCCGCCACCAGAACATCGCCCCGAGGGTCACGATCGCCAGCACCGCGAGCCAGAGGCTTTGACCGGTGAACATGCTCCATGCCGCGCCGGTGTTGCCCACATGGACGAGGTTGAAGAAGCCGGGAATCACCTCGATCTGCGCAAACGTGCCGTAGCTGCCAAAGGGCAGGCGGTCGGCGATCATCTGCTTGGTGATCTGGTCGGCAGCGAAAACCAGCACGCCGACAATCCAGAGGTGGCGATACGCCCAGATCCGCTGAATTTTTGATCTTTGATGCCCGGATTTCGATTGGCCGGAATCGCCGGAAGCAGGCTCGCCCGTCGGTCCGGGAGTCTGGGATTCAGGCTTCAATCGAAAATCCGAAATCCAAAATCAAAAAATATATCATTCTTCGTCGCCGCCGCTGTCGTCGGCGATCTTGCCGCCTTCCTCGTCGGTGCCGTCGCCGAAAAGACCGCCGCGCTGGATGGCGCGGTGAGAGTGGCGCTCAACCTGTTTCTTGGCCTCGGTGGAGTAGCGGGTGAAAGGCACGGCGAGCAGGCGCTCCTTGGCGATGGGCTTCTGGGTGGCCTCGCAGATGCCGTAGGTGCCGGCGTGGACGCGCTTGATGGCGGCCTCGATTTCGGCGAGGGCCTCCTGCTCGTTGGAGACGAGAGACAGGGCGAAGTCGCGGTCGAAGGTGTCGGTGCCGGCGTCGGCCATGTGCTGGCCGTAGCCAGAGAGGTCGCCGGAGTCGTCCTTGGACGACTTGAGCAGGGTCTCCTCGGTGTGTTCGCCGAGCTGCTGGAGCACATGGCTGCGCAATTCGAGCAGGAGTCGGTAATAGCGGCGGAATTTTTCGGGCACCTCGGACTCGTCCACCATGGCGGTCGGCGCCTTCTTGCCCTTGGCCGGGTTGAAGCCGAGGATGTCCGACAACGAGGCGGTTTTCACATGGTGCGGCTTGTGCGGCTTCTCGAGCTGGGCGAGGTCGTGCGCCTTGGTCTTGGCCTGCGTGGCGGCCTTGCTGGTCTTGGCCGAGGACTCGAGCTGCTTCTCGTTCTTCTGCGCGATCTCGCGCACCTCATCGAGGGAGAACGCGATGGCGCGGGTGGACGTGGCGGGTTTGCGTTCGAGGAGCTTGCGCTTGATGTCAGCGGACGACATGGGTGCTTTGGACGTGGATTTGGCGGGAGCGGACGCCGGCGCGGGGGCCTTGGCGGGTGCGGTCGGTTTGGCCGGGGCGGCTTTGGCGGCGGGCTTTTTGGCCGGGGCCGGTTTGGCTGCGACAGGCTTCTTCTTGGCGGTGGTTTTCTTGCTCGTGGCCATAATCGGTAAAACGGGTCAGGAGTTAAGGGCTTCCGCACAGCGAGGGCAAACCTCTCCGTGCGGGGTGGAGACGATTTTCGGGACCCAGCGCCAGCAGCGCGGGCAGCGGGTGAGGCCCGCCTCGGTGGCAGTTGTGATGGTTAACTCGCCAAGATTGGGATTCGTCGTCTCGGAGAGCAAAACATCAGAAACGATGAAAAGTTCAGGCAATTTGGAGAGGTATTTTTCGAGGAGTGCCGAATCAGGGGTAGGATTGGCTGATTGCCGATGAATCGTGACAATAGCGTCCAATGACTTGCCGATCGAGCCGGCCTGGCGGAGCGGTTCGAGAGTCTCGGTGGCCTTGGCGCGCAGCTTCAGCAGCTGATCGAACTCGGCGGCGAGCGACGGGTTGGTCCATTCAGATGGCGCTAGCGGCCAGTCCTGCAGGTGGATGGAGTCGTCGGAGTATTCCTTGCCGGTCTTGGCGAAGCTCCAAGCCTCGTCGGCGGTGAAAGTGAGGAAGGGGGCGAGCAGCTTGACCAGTGCCTCGAAGATCGCGGCGATGGCGGTCTGCGACGAGCGGCGGAGCGGATGGGCGGCGCCGAGGGTGTAGAGGCGGTCCTTCAGGATGTCGTGATAGACGGCCGACAGGGTGACCGAGCAGAACTGGTTGCAGAGCTGATAGACGCGGTGGAACTCGTAGGCGTCGTAGGCCTTGGTGCACTCGGTAATTAGCGTAGCCGTTTGGTGCAGGGCCCAGCGGTCGAGGGCGTCCATCGCTGCGACCGGGACGGCGTGCTGCGCGGCGTCGAAGTCGAACAGATTGGAGAGCTGGAACCGGAAGGTGTTGCGGAAAAGACGGTAGGCCTCCCCGACGTTCTTCAGTATCTCGTCGTCCACGGGGATGTCGTCGCGGAAGTCCTGCGAGGCGATCCAGAGGCGGATGACGTCGGCGCCGTGCTGCGCGATGTAGGCGTCGGCGGTCTGGGGCTTTTGGTAGGTCGAGCTCTTGGAAATCTTCTGGCGGTTCTTGTCCACGATGAACCCGTGGGTGAGAACGGCTTTGTAGGGCGCGGCGCCCGAGGCGATGACGCTGTTCCAGAGGGAGGACTGGAACCAGCCGCGGTGCTGGTCGCTGCCCTCGAGGTAGAGGTCGGCCGGCCAGGAGGTGCCGCCCTGACCCCGCTTGAGCACGGCAGCCTGGGTGGAGCCGGAATCGATCCACACGTCGAGAGTGTCGCGGCCGCAGGTGAGTTCGGTCGCGGCGGGCCAGCCGGCGGGGAGCTTTACACCGTCAAGAATCTCGGCGGCGGAGGCGTCATACCAGAAATTGGTGCCCTTGGCGGCGATCTTGTCGGCCACGGCGCGGACAACCCCGGCGTCAAGGTAGGCTTGTTTGTCAGGGCCGTAGAAGGCGATGATCGGCACGCCCCACGAGCGTTGCCGGCTGATGCACCAGTCGGGCCGCGACTCGACGGCGCCGCGGATGCGGGCCTCGCCCCAAGCGGGAATCCAACCCTGGTTGGCCGCGATCTTGGCAATTTCAGATAGGGCGATCTGGCGGTGGCCGGCCTTGTCCAAGGAGACGAACCACTGGTCCACCGCGCGGAAAATGATCGGGGTCTTCGAGCGCCAGCAATGCGGGTAGCTGTGCTGGTATTTGGCCTTGGCGAGGAGCGCGTTGGCCTCGGCGAGCTTCTTGAGGACGGCGAGATTGGCGGGCGAGGGCTTCTTGGCGGCGAGGTCCTCGACGGTTTCGAGCGTGGTCAGGCCGACGAGGTCGGCGGGGACGCGGCCGTCGTTGAGGTATTTGCCGTCGTCGCCAACCGGGCAGTAAACCTCGAGGCCGTTCTTCAGGCCGGTCTGATAATCCTCCGCACCGTGGCCGGGGGCGGTGTGGACGGCGCCGGTGCCGCTGTCGGTCGTGACGTAGTCCGCGAGCACGACGGGCGAGGCGCGGTCAATTAAGGGGTGGCGGGCCGCGAGCTTCTCGAGTTTGGCGCCAGCGACGGTTTGCACGACCGACGGCTGCGGCTCGATCTTCGCCGCAGAGGCGACGGAGCCAAGCAACGCCGAGGCGACGATGATGCGTTCGGCACCGAGGTCGGCGACGGCGTATTCCACCTCCGGATGCAGCGCGATCGCGAGGTTGGCGGGAATCGTCCAAGGCGTGGTCGTCCAAATGACGATGGAGAGCGGCTTGTCCGTCGGCAGGCCGAACTTCGCAGCCTCGGCGGCGGGCACGGCGAACTTCACCCAGATGGCGACAGAGGTGTGGTCCTTGTATTCGATCTCGGCCTCGGCGAGGGCGGTCTCGAAGGGGATGCTCCAGTAAACAGGCTTCTTGCTGCGATAGACGAGACCCTGTTCAACGAAGGCGGCGAAAGTGCGAAGGATGTCAGCCTCGAAGGCCGGGGCCTTGGTCTTGTATTCGTTCGCCCAGTCGGCGAGCACGCCGATGCGTTTGAACTGGCTCTTCTGCTTGGCGATCCAGCCTTCGGAAAACTCGTCGCACTTCGCGCGCATCTCGGCGGTCGTGAGCGTGAGGTTCTGGTCCTTGATCTCGCGGCTGACCTTCTGCTCGATGGGCAGGCCGTGGCAGTCCCAACCGGGCACGTAGGGCGTGCGGAAGCCGCGCATGGACTTGTAGCGGTTGACGAAATCCTTGAGCGACTTGTTGAGCGCGGTGCCGATGTGAACGTCGCCGTTGGTGAACGGGGGGCCGTCGTGGAGGACAAAGGCGGGTTTCCCGGCGCGTTTGGCCTGGATTTTGTCGTAAAGGCCCAGCTTTTCCCAGTGGGCGACCCGGCCCGGCTCGCGTTTGACGAGGTCCGCCCGCATGGGGAAATCCGTCTTCGGAAGCAGCAGGGAATTTTTCAGGTCTTGGGCCATGGAAAGAAAAGCGCCGGACGCTACTCCGGGGCTACAAAGTATCAAGTATCAAGTATCAGGTATCAGGACGCTACAGCCCCTTGATACTTGGAAACTTGCTACTTGTTACTTGTCCAAGGCTCGCTCCGCCAGCCGCAGCCCCGATTTCACGCAATCCGGCACGGAGATCCCGTCGCGGGCGTTGCCGCCGATGAAAAGGCGGGCGTGGCGGTTCTCCAGGGCGGTGAACTGCTCCTGCCAGCGTTCGTAGCCGAGGACGTATTGCGGGATGGCGCGCGGCCAAAAGGTATGACGGAGAAACACGGGCGCGCCGCTGACGCCGGCCAGATCGCGCAAATCCTGGTCGATCTTGGCGAGCAGTTCCGACGACGTCAACCGCGCCAATTCGGGCTGGCGCATACCGCCGATGAAGACGGTGAGCGCAACGTGGCCGTCGGGGGCACGGTTGGGGAAGAGGGTTGAGGAAAACAGGATGCCCAGCACGTTGCGACGCTCAACCGCGGGCACGAGTCCGCCAAAGCCGTCGAGCGGATGTGCGACCTGGTCGCGACGGTAGCCGAGGAACAGCGAACTGACGGGCGGGTGGGGGATGTTTTCCAGCGAAGCGAGCGGGCGCTCGCCGAGCGTGCCGATAGTGAGCTGGGCCAGCGCGCCGGCCGGCGCGGCCAGCACGACGGCGTCGAACTCGCCGGACTGGGTCTGGCCGTCCTGTTTCCAAACGAGGCGGTGCGGCTGGCCGGGGAGCAGGGTTTCGACCGCGGCGTTGAGCTTGAGCGAGCCGGCCGGGAGTTTCGCGGCGAGGGTGTCGGTGAGCGTCTGAAGCCCCCCGGTGAAAGAAACGATGGGCGGGATGCCGCCTTCGCCGGCGGCCTTGCGGGCCTTGGCGCCGGCCATCATGCCGCGGATCAGCGAGCCGTGCGAGCGTTCGGCCTCCCAGAGCATGCGGAAGGAATGGCGAACCGAAAGTTTCTCCGGATCGCCCGCGTAGATGCCCGCGACGAGCGGGTTGACCGCGTAGTCCACGAGTTCCTGCGTGAAGTGCGAGCGGACGAGTTCGGCGAGGCTGAGGTCGGTGGTGCGCACGCGCGGGCGGCTGAACATTTCCAGCGGCAACGAGAGCTTGGTGCGCAGGCCGAAAAGCGACGTCTTGAGGAAGGCCGGCGGCGAGGATGGCACCTGCACGAACTTGCCGCCGCGGACGACGAAACGGCGCTTAGCGAGCGGGTTGGCGGGCACGACGGACGATTCCAATCCGAGGTCTGAGACCAGCTGCTTGATGTCCTTGCCGTATTGGAGGGAGTTGGGGCCGGACTCGTAGAGCCAGCCCTCTTCGGCGGTGGAGCGGATGGAACCGCCGGGCTGGGGGCCCTTTTCGAAGACGGTGACGCGGCAGCCGCGCCGGGCGAGGTGGAACGCCGCCGTGAGGCCGGTGATGCCGGCCCCGACGATGGCAACGTGCGTGGAAGTTGCGTCGGACATCGGATTAGCTCCGAGGATACTCAAACCATGACCCGGGGACTGCGCAAATCTTGGCCATGGTTGCGCCGATACGGGTCATTTCCAGCGGGTGACCGTGTCCACGAGGGCTTCCATGCACTCGATCTTGGCCTGGGGCATGATGCCATGGCCGAGGTTGAGGATGTGGCCAGGGGCGCCGCGCAGGGATTCGAGCAGGCGGGTGGTCTCGCGACGCACGATGTCGGGCGTGGTGTTCATCAGCACCGGGTCGAGATTGCCCTGCAAGGCGATGTTGGCCGGCACGAGGCGGCGCACGACGGACAGATCGGCCGTCCAGTCCACGCCGAGCACACGCGCGCCGCTGAAGGCGAGGTCGGTGAGCTGGGAGTTGACGCCCTTGGCGTAGAGGATGATCGGGAAATCCTTCGGCAGGGCCGCGATGATCGCGCGCATCCAGCGGAGCGAGGCGGCCTCGTAATCCTGCCCCGCGATGATACCGCCCCACGAGTCGAAGAGCTGGATGGCGTCGGCGCCGCAGCGGATCTGCATCTGGAAATACTCGATGAGCGCGGCGGTGAGTTTTTCCATCAGCGCGTCGAAGAACGGCCGGTCGGTGTAGAACAGCTCCTTGATGCGGACGTAATCGTCGGAGCTGCCGCCCTCGACCATGTAGGTGGCGAGCGTCCACGGGGAGCCGCCGAAGCCGAGCAGGGCGCGCTCGCCTTTGAGCTCGGCCTTCACGCGCGCCAGGGCCTTGCCCACGTAATCGAGGCGGAACTGCACGCCCGTCGGGTCGAGCCGGTCGAGCTGCGCGCGGGTTTCCAGGCGGAATTCCATGCCGATGCCGCCGCCCTCGCGGAACTGGTATTTCTGTCCGAGCGCCTCGGGGATCACGAGGATGTCGGAGAAGATGATGGCCGCATCGAGCGCGAAGCGGCGGAGCGGTTGGAGCGTGACCTCGGCGGCGAGTTCGGGCGTTCGCACCATTTCGACGAAGGAGTGCTTGCCCTTCAGGGCGCGGTATTCGGGCAGGTAGCGGCCGGCCTGGCGCATCACCCAGACGGGCGGGCGGTCGAGCGGTTGGCAGGCGGTGGCGGCGAGGAATCGTTCGCGACTGGTCATGAGGTTATTGGCCACAAAAAGGCGCAAAAAGCCACGAAAAGGAATGGTTTGTTTTCGTGTATTCTCGTGCCTTTTCGTGGCTATTCATCCGCCCAGTTGCGCGGTTGGAGGAACACGTCGTAGAGCCGGGCCTCCGGCGTGCCGGCGTCGGGTTTCCAGTCGTAGCGCCAGGCGACGAGCGGAGGCAGGGACATGAGGATGGATTCGGTGCGTCCGCCGCTCTGCAGGCCGAAGTGCGTGCCGCGGTCCCAGACGAGGTTGAACTCCACGTAGCGGCCGCGGCGGTAAAGCTGGAAGTCGCGCTCACGTTCGCCGTGCGGCGTGGCTTTGCGCTTTTTCACGATGGGCAGGTAGGCGGGGATGAAGGCGTCGCCGACCGCCCGCATGAGCGAGAAACTCGCCTCGAAGCCCGGGGCGTTGAAATCGTCGAAGAACACGCCGCCCACGCCGCGCGGCTCGGCGCGGTGTTTGAGGTAGAAGTAATCGTCGCACCACTTCTTGAAGCGCGGGTAGTGCTCCCCGGTCGCAGCCTGCGCGGTGCGATGCCAGTGAACGCAGTCCTCTGCGAAGCCGTAATAGGGCGTGAGGTCAAAGCCGCCGCCGAACCACCAGGTCGGATTTTCGATTTTTGATTTTTGATTTTCGATTGGTCCACCTTGGTTCGCCGCCGCTGCCGTCGTAAAGAAGCGCACGTTCATGTGCGACGTGGGGACGTAGGGGTTGCGCGGATGGATCACCAAGGATACGCCTAGGGCATGAAAGGCTTTGCCGGCGAGTTCAGGGCGGCTGGCGGTGGCGGAGGGGGGCAGCGAGGCGCCGGAAACGTGGGAGAAGCCGACACCGGCCTTCTCGAACACCGCGCCCTCGCTGAGCACCCGTGAACGGCCGCCGCCGCCTTCGGCGCGGGTCCAGGCATCTTCCCTGAAGCGGGCGCGGCCGTCCTCCATTTCCAGGGCGGCGCAGATCGAGTCCTGCAGGGCGAGCAGGTAGGAGCGGACGGCGTTCAGATCGGGCGGCATGGCGGTCAAAGGCCCCAATCAGCCACAAAGCAGATGGAAAATACATGCCAAATCTGCGCTGCGGCGGAACCGGGTGAGGCGGGACCGGTCCCAAAGATGGCCTTTTCACCCCAACCCTTCCCCATGAAAACCTGCGTCCGCCTCGGCGCGATGGTCCTCGTCCTCAGCCTCGTCGGCCTTTTCGCCGGCTGCGCCAGTCAGTCCTCGGCCTACCGCCGCCAAGCTGCCGACGACTTCGAAATTGTCGAGACCTCCACCAAGCGCACGTTTAGCGACCGGGAGATGGCCTACCTGCGGGCCAAGGCCATTGAATACCTCAACCGCGAGGGTCAGACCGGCAGCGGCGACTACTACCTGAAGATCAATCTGGCCGAGGAGGCGGGGCAGCCGAAGGATGAATGGGTGGTCGTGCGTTACTCGCGCTTCCCGGAGGCGGAGGTCCGGATGGTGGCGTCCTATCCCAGCACCTCCTATCCGCTCTATCCGCGCTATTCCTATGATTATTCGCCTTTCGGGTGGTTCGGTTTCAATGCCTTCACTTTCCGCTACTACGACGATCCCTACTACGGCTATGGCAGCTATTATCCGTCGTGGACGTATCCGCACTACACCGGCAACTGGCGGCATCCGGACCGCCGGCCGGATCATCGGCCGGATCGCGATCCGCCGACCACCGACGGCCGGCCCAATGGCGCGCTGAAGCCTTCCTACGTGCCTTCCCAGGGCGATCGCACCCGCTGGAGCGGCAACAACCGGGACAACGACAACCGGGGACGTGATCGCGGCAATCAGACCTCGAACAACGGTGGCACCCGCCCGAACTGGCGCGATCGCGACAACCGGTCGGATGCGCAAAACACGGGCAGCACTTACTCTCCGTCATCGAACTCCGGTTCGAACCGACCGGCCACGCGTTCAGATTTCCATCGCGACCGCAGCACCTCGGGGGACAATTCTTCGAACCGTGGGCGCGATTATTCGCCGCCGCCATCGTCGCAATCGTCCACCGCGACGGAGAGCCGTTCCTATTCTCCGCCGGCTCCCAGTTACACGCCGCCGCCCAGCTACAGTCCGCCGGCTTCCTCCGAGTCCTCGCAACCGGCCACGCGTTCCGTCCTGCACGACGGCGGACGCACAGCGCGGGAGCCGTGAAGCTGCGGGCGGCGCGATTTCGGAAAGTCCGGGTTACCGCCAGGTCGGGTCCCAATTCCCGGGGCGAGGGCGCCCCGGTTCCATCCCGAGCCACCCACCACGCTCACCTTTTCAGTCTGAGCTTGGTGGAGGGTTTCTTCCGCTTTCGGGGCTGCGGCGTGATGCCGATCCGCGGGTCACGCCGACGGGCCAAGGCAACGAGCTTGGTGGCGGTCGCCTCAAAGGCATCGGCCGTTTCGGGCAGGTAGAGCCATTTCGGCAGGATCGGGTGTGGTGTGAGGGCAGCGAACTCCGTCTGCAGGGCCGCTTGGCGTTCGTGGCTCGTGCAAACCAGCACGCCACGCCAAGGCTCTTCGCCGGCGCTGAAGCAGAGCACCATCTTGCCGTCCAGATACACGGCTCGGGCGCCAAACATGGAACGCAGCACAAAGGTCGCGTCGTCGGCGAGCGGCTCCCACAGCCATTCGTAACGGTGGGGTAGGCGGGCGGCGGGCGGTTGGCGGGACTTGAGCATGTCAGGACCGGCGGCTCAGGTGCTCGCGATAGAGCGCCTCAACCTCCTGTCGCGCCCAGGGGGTGCGGCGCAGGAACTTCAGGCTGGAGCCGATGCTCGGCTCAAAATTGAAGCAGCGGATGCGCACACGCCGCCCCAGTTCGGCCCAGCCGTAGGCGGCTTCGAGTTCCGTGAGGATTTTCTCGAGGGTGACTCCGTGCAGCGGGTCCTTGGATTGGTGGGGCGTGGTCATCGGTCGCGGAAGCGCAGGCGGGTGACGAAGCTCCAGTCGCCGGCGACATTCTGGATCTTGATCAAAAGGTGGTTTTTGCCGGCCTTCAGGCGCAGCGGCACGATGTCGTCGTCGATGCGGCTGATGCGGCGCGTCCAGCGGTCGTTTACGAGTTCGCCGTTGTGCCAGACCTTCAGGCCGTCGTCACTGCCGATGCCAAGCCAGGCCTGGGTGTCGGCCGAGACCTCGATCTCGGTCCACGCGTAGCCGACGCAGTATTCCGGCCGCGGGTAGATGCCTTCCTGCAGGTTGACATAGCCGTTCTGCGACTGGATCGCCTTCCAGGCATAGGCCTTGCCGTCCACGATCTGGGCCTGTCCGTCCACGGGCACAACGTTCGCGGCGCCGGTCTCGCCGAAGAAATCACTGTTGAACGCGCTCTCCTGCGAGGCACGGGAAACGCGCCGGTCAGAGACCTCGAAGGCACGCAACACGACCCGCCCGTCGGGACCGACGCTTTCGATTTCGCTGAACTCCTGTTCGTTGACCGGGATCGGCCCGAGGGTTTTCCAGGCCAGCAACGGCACTTCGCCCCGGATGCTGCGGTCGAGCCATGCGAGGTCGGCGTCGGCCTGCGGAGTGGCGGGCGGGACCTCGAGCACGTAATCGCTGGTGGAGGCGACGGCTTGGCCCCCGTTCATGGCGGGCAGGAACATGGCGCGTTTCAGCGCGTCCGTGAGCGGGCCGGCCAGTTTCGCGGGCACGGCGGCGTCGGGTTGCAGGGTGGCGGCGGTAACCTTGCCCTCGGCGTCGATTTCGAGCTTTGCGGTGACGCGACCGACGCCGCGCTGGCGCAGCCCGTCGGCGCGGAGGGGATTGCCAATGAGCTCGGGGCCGGTGTCGGTGCTGGCGTAGGCAAGGGAGCGCACGGCGCGGCCGTAGTGCGCCCGATCGGTCCAGGCGCGGCTGTTGAGCGGGCTGGCGGCCCAGACCAGATCGGATAGGTCGTCGATAAACTTCCGGATGGCCGCAAGGTTGAGCGGACGGGCCCACAGCAGCAGGTCGCCGTCACGCGTCATGACGACCATGGCCGAGCCGTCCGGCGGAGCCCGGCGGGTGAGGGTGGGCATCTCCGCCTGACGTTTGAAATCGGTGACCAGCCACGGAGTCCAAGACTGGATGGTGACCCGCTCATGCTCCTGCTCGTTGTGCCACATGCCATAGAAGACCGTGGCCGTGAGACCGGGATAGACGTTTTGCAGCCGGTTATGGATCGGCACGAGATTGTTCGAGAGCATCCAGGTGCCTGAGTCGCCGTGGTAGCCGTAGATGACGACGAGCAGCTCAGGCTCGGGCCGGTCCGAGAGGTCGGCCGGGATCATGCGGCGATATTGGTATTCGAGGCGTTTCAAGGCGCCGTTGAGTTCGCGGGTCGCCGCGCTCTGCGCTTCCGACCAACGGGTCGCGCGGGCCGGACGGCTGGCCAGGACTTGGTGGAAACGCTGACATTCCTCGATTGAGAGCGCGCGCAGCGGCACGCGCTTGAGCACCGGGTCGGTGGTGCGAAACAGCGCGAGCGAGCCAAAGATCGCGGCCGGTTCGCCCTGGAAACGGACGCCATCGGCATCGGGCCAGTCGGTGGTCGCGCCGAGGCGCGCAACGCTGACGAAGATCAGCAGGACAAGCAGGAAGCGGGGTGACACGCCGCCATTGCTGCACGATGCCCGCCGGATGTGAAGCCGGTTTCCGGGCCAGGCGTCGGCGGTTTCAAATTAGGACTGTCCGGCAACCTCTGCAAAGTTGACGCCGTCCGCCGCGCCCGCCTTTGTGCAGGCAGCTTTCTACCCCACGCATGACCAAGCTGCTTGTTGCCAACCGGAGCGAGATCGCCATCCGCGTCTTCCGCGCCGCCACCGAACTCGGCATCCCGACCGTTGCCATCTATGCCCACGAGGACCGCCTCGGCGTGCACCGTTTCAAGGCCGATGAGGCCTACCTGATCGGCGCGGGCAAGGGCCCGGTCGCGGCTTACCTCGACATCCCCGGCATCGTGGCGCTGGCCAAGGCCAAGGGCGTGACGCACATCCACCCGGGCTACGGCTTCCTGTCGGAGAACGCCGCCTTCGCGCGCGCCTGTGCCTATGCGGGCATTACCTTCGTCGGTCCGCGGCCTGAGCTGCTCGACATGATGGGCGACAAGACCGCCGCCCGCGCGCTCGCCCAGAAACTCAGCGTGCCTGTGCTGCCCGGCACCGAGGAACCGGTGAGTGACCCGGCCGAGGCCATGAAGCTCGCGCGCAAGATCGGTTTCCCGCTCATTATCAAGGCGGCCTTCGGTGGTGGCGGACGCGGCATGCGCGTCGTGCACAAGGAGGAGGACTTGCGCGCCCGCCTCGACGAGGCGCAGGGCGAGGCCGCCACGGCCTTCGGCAACCCGGCCGTCTTCCTCGAGAAGTTCCTCCCGCGCGCCAAGCACATTGAGGTGCAGGTGATCGGCGACCGCCACGGCAACGTCCTCCATCTCCACGAACGCGACTGCTCCGTCCAGCGCCGTCACCAGAAGGTCATCGAGATCGCGCCTTCCTATGGCCTGCCTGAGCAGGTGCGCAAGGAGCTCTGCGAGTCGGCCGTGCGGCTGGCCAAGGAGATCCGTTACGACAACGCCGGCACGCTCGAATACCTCGTCAACGCCGACAACCCGGCGGAGTGGTATTTCATCGAGATGAACCCGCGCATCCAGGTGGAGCACACGGTGACGGAGATCGTCACCGGCGTGGACATCGTGCGTTCGCAGATCCTCATCGCGCAGGGCCACACCCTGCACGGCCCGGAGCTGGACCTGCCGGTGCAGGCCGAGGTGCCTCGCATCGGCTACGCGGTGCAGGCCCGTATCACGACGGAGGATCCGGCGAACAAGTTCACGCCCGACTACGGCAAGATCGTCAGCTACCGCAGCGCCGCCGGGCTCGGCATCCGCCTCGACGGCGCGATGGGCGACACGGGCAGCGTCATCACGCCGTTCTATGATTCACTGTTGGTGAAACTGACCGCCTTTGGTCCTAAATGGGGCATCGCACTCCAGCGCATGGACCGTGCGCTGAAGGAATTCCGCATCCGCGGGGTGAAGACCAACATCCCGTTCCTCGAGAACGTGATCACGCATACCGACTTCAAGTCCGGCGCGGTCACCACCGGGTTCATTGACCACAACCCTGGGCTCTTCGAGTTCAAGCAGCGCCGCGACCGCGCGACCAAGGTGCTGGCCTTCCTCGGCGACATTGTCGTCAACGGCAACCCGCATGTGAAAGGCCGTCGCCCGGCCAAGGTGCCCACGCAGCCCGCGGCGCCGTCGTTCCCGCCCGAACTGCCGCCGCCGGCCGGTTCGCGCCAGCTTCTGCAGAAACTCGGGCCGAAGAAGTTCGCCCAGTGGGTGCGGGCCGAGAAGCGCCTGCTCGTCACCGACACGACCATGCGCGATGCCCATCAGTCGCTCATGGCGGCCCGCGTGCGCACTTACGACATGCTCCGCGTGGCCGATGCCGTCGCCCGCCGCACGCCGAACCTCTTTAGCCTCGAGTGCTGGGGCGGCGCGACCTTCGACACCTCGATGCGCTTCCTGCGCGAGGATCCCTACGAGCGTCTGTCCGCACTGCGCTCCCGCGTGCCAAACATCCTGTTCCAGATGCTGCTGCGCGGCGCCAACGCTGTCGGCTACAGCTTCTATCCCGACAACGTCGTGCGCGGCTACGTGAAGCACGCGGCCGCGGCCGGCGTGGACCTTTTCCGCGTCTTCGACTCGCTCAACTACCTGCCCAACCTCTACGTGGCCCTCGACGCCGTGCTGGAGACGAACGCGCTCGCGGAGGCGGCGGTCTGCTACACCGGCGACCTGCTCGACCCGAAGCGCGACAAATACTCGCTCAAATACTACGTGCAGATGGCGAAGGACCTTGAGAAGCGCGGCGCCCACCTGCTCGCGATCAAGGACATGGCCGGTCTGTGCAGGCCCTACGCCGCGGCGAAGTTGGTGAAAACCCTGCGCGAGGAGGTCGGTCTGCCGATCCATTTCCATACGCACGACACCAGCGGCATCGCCTCGGCCTCGGTCATTGCCGCGGTGGACGCAGGCGTGGACGTCGTGGACCTCGCGCTCGCCTCGATGTCGGGCTCGACCAGCCAGCCCAACCTCAACTCGATCGTCGCCGCGCTCGCCCACACCAAGCGCGACACAGGGTTGAACCTCGACACGCTCAACGAATTCTCCGGTTACTGGGAACAGGTGCGCGACCTCTACGCGCCGTTCGACTCGGCTCCCCGGGCCGGCAGCGCCGAGGTTTACCAGCACGAGATGCCCGGCGGCCAATACACCAATCTCAAGGAGCAGGCCGCCTCGATGGGTCTCGGCGCCCGCTGGCCCGAGGTCGTGCGCACCTACGCCGAGGTGAATCTGCTGTTCGGCGACATCGTGAAGGTCACGCCCTCGTCCAAGGTGGTCGGTGACATGGCTCTCTTCCTCGTCTCACGCGGCATCAAGACCGCCGACGTGGTCAACCTGGAGCCCGGCTCGATGCCGTTCCCGGCCTCGGTCGTGGACATGCTGGCCGGCGAACTCGGCCAGCCTCCCGGTGGCTGGCCCAAGAAGCTGCAGAAAGTCGTGCTCGGCGCCCGCCAGCCTCGGCGCGGACGTCCCGGTGCAAACCTGCCGCCCGTCGACCTCGAAAAGGAAAAGGAGGCGCTGCACAAGAAGCTCAAGATCGAGGTCGGCGACGCGGCGCTCTACAGCCACCTGATGTATCCCGAGGTGTTCGCCGACTTCGCGAAGTTCCAAGTTACCTACGGCGACGTCAGCGCCGTGCCTACGCGGGCATTTCTCTACGGGCTGTCCGTCGGCGAGGAAATCACGGTCGAGATCGAGGAGGGCAAGACGCTCTTCATCAAACTCATCAACGTCAGCGAAGTGGACCGCGACGGCTTCCGCACGCTGAACTTCGAGCTGAACGGCCGTCCGCGCGAAACCCGCGTCGCCGACAGGTCAGTGGCCACTCCCGCCAAGGTTCGCACCAAGGCTGATCCGGCCGACGCGCTCCAGATCGGCGCGCCGATTCCGGGCCTGGTCACCGCGCTCGCCGTCAGTGTCGGCGCCAAGGTCACCAAGGGCGACAAGCTGCTCACGCTCGAGGCCATGAAAATGCAGACCACGCTCTACGCCTCCGCCACCGGCATGGTGAAAGAGGTCCTCGCGTCCGTCGGCGACACCGTCGAAAGCAAGGACCTGCTCGTGCGCTTGCAGGCCTGAGGTGTTTGGCGGACAGCCTGTGGAGGCGAGCTTGCCCGAGGTGTTGAAAGTCCAAACGCGTCGGCAAGCCCGCTCCCATGGTCTGAAGCCGGTTCAGCTGCAAAATCCGGTCTGGCCGGGAAGCCGCTGGCGGCTGGTCAAAGTTTGAATACCCAGCGGCCGAGCGTCCACATGAGCACAGGCAGCAGAAGCGCGAAAGTGAGGTTCATCCAAAGACCGGCGCGCACCATGCGGGGCAGCGGCACGAGGCCCGAGCCGTAGGCGATGGCGTTGGGCGGGGTGCCGACGGGCAGCATGAAGTCGGCACTCGCGGCCAGGGCGACGGGCACGCACAGCAACAGCGCCGGCTGGCCGACGGCGAGCGCCAGTGCACCGGTGACCGGCAAAAATGCCGTGGCGGTGGCCGTGTTGCTGGTGAGCGCCGTGGCGAAAATCATGACCAGGGTCACAAGAAATACGACCGCCAGCGGTGGCCAGCCGTTCATGCCCTCGAGGGCCTGGGCGAGCGCGAGCACGAGGCCCGTTTTTTCCAGTGCAGCGGCGAGGCTCAGGCCGCCGCCGAACAGGATAAGCACGTCCCAGGGCAGCTTCCTCATGTCGGACCAGCTCAGCACGAACCCTTGGCCGCGTCCGGCCGGGATGAAAAACAGGAGGAGCGCCGTGCCCATGGCGATGACCTCATCGGTGAGCAGCGGGCCGAGCGGCGGGATTCCCTTCCAGAACTCGCGGCTGATCCAGAGCGTGACCGCGAGCACGAAGGCACCGGCGACCGTCCATTCCGCCCGGCTCAGCGGCCCGAGTTTGGCGCGGGCGGAGGCAATTTCATCGCGCACGCCGGCCGAACCACTCGCGGGCACGCGGAAACTGAGGCGGGTGAGGATCAGCCACGCCACGGGCAGGGCGAGCAGGATCAGAGGCACGCCCAGCATCATCCACTGGCCGAAGCCGATGCTGATCCCGTGTGAGCGTTCGAGGTAGGCCTTGAGCACGGCATTGGGCGGCGTGCCGATGAGCGTGCCCATGCCGCCGATGTTGGATCCATACGCGATGGCCAGGACCAGGGCGGCACCGGTCTCACCTGCACCGGATCGAACGGCGGAGGAAGATTGCAGGAGGGAGTAAACGCTGACGCCGATGGGCAGGAGCATCATCGCCGTGGCGGAGTTGCTTGTCCACATGCTGATGAACGCACCGGCGCACAGGAAACCCAGGACAAGCGAGCGCGGGTTCGTGCCGACGGTGGCGATGATCGCGAGTGCGAGCCGCAGGTGCAGGCGGCAGCGCTCCATCGCCAGCGCGAGCATGAAGCCGCCCATGAAAAGGTAGATGACGGGATCGGCGTAGGGCGTGGCGGCCTGCCGGATAGGCGCGATGCCGAGCAGGGGCAGCAGGACCAGCGGCAGCAACGCGGTGGCCGGGATGGGCGCGGCCTCGGTCACCCACAACACGGCCATCAGGGCCGTGAGCAGGGCGACCTTGGTGGCGGCGGCGTCCAGCGTCCCGAGCGGCGGCAAAAATAGCATGGCCGCGAAAAGAACGGCCCCCAGACCCGCGCCGATGCGCTGTCGGAGATCGTAACCGGTTTCCGAGGTGTCCGGGGGCGCGGAACGGGGAGCCGGGCTGGGGTCCATGGCGGGCTATTTCGCCCAGGTGTCCTTGAGCGTGATGGTGCGGTTGAAAATCAGGCGCGAGTCGGGGGCTGAATCCTTGTCCAAGGCGAAGTAGCCGAGGCGCTCGAACTGGAAGCGGTCGGCGGGCTTGGCGGTGGCGAGGGAGGTCTCGAGCCTGGCGGTCACGATCTCGAGCGACTTCGGGTTCACGACCTTGAGGAAGTCCTCCTGCGCGGCGGGCTCGGCCACCGTGAACAAACGGTCGTAGAGACGGACCTCGGCTTCGATGCAGTGCGAGGCGCTGACCCAGTGAATGGTGCCCTTGACCTTCTTGTCGGCGTTGGGCTGGCCGGAACGGGTGTCGAGCTGGGCCGTGCAACGGAGCTCGGTGATGGTGCCGGTGGCGTCCTTCACGATTTCGTCGAGCTTGATGATGCAGGCGTATTTCAGGCGCACCTCGCCGCCGGGTTTCAGGCGGAAATACTTCGGCGGCGGGACCTCGGCGAAATCGTCGGACTCGATGAAGACCTCGCGCGTGAGCGCGACCGGGCGCGTCGTGGGATTTTCGTCCTGCGGGTTGTTGGTGGCGGTGCACTCGACGACCTCGCCGGGCTGGAGGTTGGTCAGCACGATCTTGATGGGCTTGAGCACGGCCAGCCGGCGGGCGGCCGTGGCGTTGAGGTCGTTGCGGACAGCGTTTTCGAAGACGGCGGCCTCGGTGAGGGAATCAAACTTGGTGACGCCAACGCCGGTGACGAAGGTGCGGAGCGCGCTGGCGGGGATGCCGCGGCGACGCAGGCCGGAAATCGTGGGCATGCGCGGGTCGTCCCAGCCGGTCACGACCTTCTCGTTGACGAGCTGGAGGAGCTTGCGCTTCGACACGAGGGTGTAGGCGAGGTTGAGTTTCGCGAATTCGTATTGGTGCGGAAGGGCGCGGGGCAGGCCGAGGGAATCGAGCACCCAGTCGTAGAGCGGGCGGTGGTCCACGAACTCGAGGGTGCAGATGGAGTGTGTGATCCCCTCAAGGTAATCGCTCAGGCAGTGGGCATAGTCGTAGAGCGGGTAGATGCACCACTTGTCGCCGGCGTGGTGATGGGCGACGTGGCGGATGCGGTAGAGGAGCGGGTCGCGCAGCCACATGTTGGGCGAGGCCATGTCGATCTTGCTGCGCAGCGAGCGCGCGCCGTCGGGGAACTCGCCGGCCTTCATCCGCTGGAACAGGTCGAGGTTCTCGGCGACGGAGCGGTTGCGGAAGGGACTGTCCTGACCCGGGCGGTCGGGCGCGCCGCGGTATTTCTCGGTGTCTTCGGGGCTCAGGTCGCAGACGTAGGCCTTGCCGCGGCGGATGAGTTCGAGGGCGTATTCGTAGAGCTGGTCGAAATAGTCGCTCGCGAAAAATGCCTCGCTGTCGGCGCCGGGTGCGACCGGTCCGAGGTAGTAATCCGGCTGGCCGTTGCTGGTGACCTTGGCCGGATGCGCGCCCTTGGGCTTGAAGCCGAGGCAGTGGTCGGCCCAGCCGGCAACGAGCCACTGCACGTCGGTGGTGATGGACTGCACGTATTCGACATCCTCCTTGACGGGATTGGTGTCGTCGAAGCGCAGGTTGCACTGGCCGTTGTGCTCGCGGGCGATGCCGAAGTTCAGGCAGATGGATTTGGCGTGGCCGATGTGCAGGTAGCCGTTGGGCTCGGGCGGGAAACGCGTGACGATCTTGGCGTAGCGTTTTTCGGCAACGTGGCCGGCGACGATATCGCGGATGAAATCGCTGGGCGCAGGCGCGGGAGTGGTGTTCTCGACGGACATTCGCACCCATGAAAGGGCCAACCGCCCCGGCAAGGCAATGGCGCAGTTGGGATCGGTCGGGGCCTTTGGTTTTCCGGCTGGGTTGCCGTGCAGGGGCGTTGACTGCGCCGTCCTCGTGCATGAGGTCGGCCCAAGGGCCGACCCTTGTTGCTACATTCGATCAAGCTATCGGGGGCTTTCCGTGGGAACTACTTCAGTCCGGCGCCGGCCGGCAGGAGCGACAGGAGGCTGTTGAACTGGGCTTTGGTGGCTTCGTCGGCAGCGAAACGCAGGCCGAGACGCGCAATGGCGGCGGCGGTGTCCGCCGCGCCGATGCGGTGGTAAAGCAGGGCGGTCTGGTGAAGCAGGGCGCTATTGCGGGGGAAGCGCCGCACGCCTTCGTCGAGCACGGCGAGGTGCTCGGGTTTTGGGGCAATGGAACTGGCGGCCCAGGCCTCGGCGATGGTCTCGTATAGTTCGGGTATGGGAGGCGGTAAACTGCGGGCCTTGAAGAGGGGGCCAAGCACCGCGGCGAGCTGTTGCTGGGTAAGCTTGCCGTCTGGGCCCGGGTCGGCGCGGAAGGCGGCGAGGCGGTTGCGGGCCTGGCGGACGAAGGCGGAGGGCCGCGTGACACCGGCCTTGATTGCCTCGTCGGCGAACTTGGCGGCCATCTCGGGGTTGGGCACGGTGGCGGAAAGGCCGGCGAGCAGCGCGGGCTCGCGACTGCCGCGGCGATAGGTGTTGCGATATTCGGTGTAGGCGGCCTCGGGGTGGCCGGCCAGCTGGAGCGTGTCGCCCTTGATCAGTCCGACCTGGGTGGCGGAGGCCACGGTGAGCTCGATGTCGGCCGTGGTGAGGCGGTCGCCGGCCTGCAGGTTGTATTGCTGGTATTTGTGGCGGGTGTGGCGGAGGTAGCCGTTGAGCTCCTCGACCATGCCCTTGTAGCCCGTCTTGAAGCATTCTTTGAACAGCTCCTCGCTGAGCGGCTCCTGCACGAGGCGGCCGACGAAGGTGACCAGCGCTTCCTTGTGGCGGAGATTCGCGCCAAACATGCAGTAGTGGACGAAGGCGTAGGCCTGCTTGGCCCAGAGGTTGTTGCCCAGGGGAGTGCGGGCGATTTCGGAGTCTTCGCTGACGGCGAAGAATTCGTCCAGCGGCATGAGCCGGCGGAACTGCAGCACGGCGTTGAACGGACGCTCGCCCACGACGGCGGTGGGAGCGGCGGCATCGGCATCCTCGCCGGGTTCGAGCGGGGAAACGCCGGAGACATCGCCCTTAAAGGTGTCGATTTTGCCGTAGATCAGGCGACGGTCATTCAGTTCCACGTCCATGATGATCTGGGCGAGACCTTCCTTGAGCCAGGCAGGGATGCGGGCTTCGGACTGGCTCAGCAGGTAGTGGATGTATTCGCGGTAGAGTTGGCGGTAGTGGTCCACTTCATACTCGGCCGCGGAGGAGGCGGCGTTGAGCGTCGCCATCGGATCAAGGATGCTCATCCGGGTGGTCTCAAGATCCACGACGATGGCGATCTGCTCGCGATTGCGCAGGAAGAGACTCGGCAGGGGCGCGTCGGCGTTTTTCAGACTGTTCGGGATGAAGGCATCGTAACGGCCCTTCTCACCGCAGAGCACCAAGGTTGAGGCGGCGAGCGGCTTGATGGGCGCCGGCCAGACGAGTTTCACCGCCTGCCGGAACTTCTGAAAGTCCACGAGCAGGCGCTTGATGTCGCGCTCGTTTCCGCAGGCGAGGATTTCGAACGAGTCGAGCCGGGTGTGGTGCCATCGTTCCAACTCAGGCAGGTCGGCGGGCTCGTTGACGGTGAGCTTGGGCAGCTCGAAGATCGGCTCGGTGGCGGGAAGATCTGCGCCCGATTGGGCGTCGAGGACACCGGCGGCGATAAACGGCAGGGCGGCAAGACGGAGAAGGAGGCGGCGCATGCGCGGGTGGGGCTGGGAGAACGTAAAACGAGACGGCCGGCGGGAACCCCGGTTACGCACGCCGGGGCTAAGCGGTTCAGCGCGTAAAGGGCGCGCCGCTCCGGTTGCGGGTGCCGGGTGACACGTCGTCGTGGCTCATCGCCTTCAGCACGTCGGTGAGGTAGGGGATGAGCTGCTTCTTGCGGCTGACGACGCCGGGCAGGTCGAAGATCTCGTCCTGCTGCACATGGGCATAGGAGATGCGGCGGATGAACTCAGGGTCGCCCTTGGCGAGCATGAGCGAGTTCTGGGTGTTGATGTCGGTGACCAGCAGGGCGGCGAAGGCCAGCCGCTCGGTCGCGCGCAGATCGGCGAGCGCCTGGGAGAGTTGCGTGGCGTGCTGCCAGAAGTTGTCGAAACCGAGTTCCTCGACCTGGGAGACGGCGAAGCGCACGCCCTCCTCGGCATAGACCTTGAAGTCGGAGCGCACGACCTTGTCGGCGGGGTTGGCGAGAATGACGGAGCCCGAGCTGAAGATGAGGTGGGCGAGTTCCTGCGCCTTGATGTCGGCGTGACTTTGGAGCCAGTTGAGCACGTCGGCGTCCTTCGGCGTGGAGGTCGGGCTCTGCAGCAGCAGCGTGTCGGAGATGAGGCCCGACATCATGATGCCCGCGAGGTCGGCGGAAGGTGCGATCCCATGCCGGCGGAAGTGGTCGGCGACGATCGTGCAGGTGGAGCCGACGGGCTCGTTGATGAACAGAATGGGCTGCGAGGTGGCGACCGGCCCGAGGCGGTGGTGGTCGAGGATCTCGGTGATGACGACCTCGTCGGCGCCGGGCACCGCCTGGGTGAGCTCGTTGTGATCCACGAGCACGAGGCGCGTGGGCACGGGCTTGAGCAAGTCGGACTTGGTGAGGATCCCCTGAAGCAGGTTGTCCTCGCCGGTGACCATCATGGCGTGCGGGGAGAATTGGGAGAATTTCCGGCGCACGTCCGCGATTCGGGCCTCGGCGTTGAGCGAATTGAAGCGACGGTCGGCCAGCTTGCCCACGGTCGAGGCGGTGCGGACGAACCAGGCGGTGGTGGCGGTGTCGTGCGGGCTGGAGATGAGGCCGACGCCGCGCTCCTTGGCGAGGGAGACGATTTCAGGGTCAACGGGGAGGCTTCCCGTGATGACCAGCGCGCGCACGCCGAGCTCGATGCTGCGATGCTGGATGTCGCGCCGGTCGCCGACGATGATCAAGGATTGGGCGGCGGAAATCTGTTCGCGTTCCGAGATGGACCAGAAGGTGCGGACATCCATCGCGCCGATGCGGACGTAGAGGTCCTCAATGCGGTTCTCCTCGGCGGTGTGGAGCACGGCGCCCTGCAGGGTGCGGGCGATGCGCGCGAGGCTGGTGCGGACCTGCCGCATGGCGCGGGGTTCGTCGAGGCGGGGGATGAAAAAGTGGCCGAGCTGGGCGAGGGTCAGCGAGCCGACGGCCTTGTTTTGGTCGGAAACCACCGGCACGTAGGTGATGCCGTGGCGGTCGATCAGGCTGAGCGCCTCGGCGCAGGTTGCCTCCTCGTGCACGACCAGCGGCTCGTAGGACATCATATCGCGCACGCGCGGATAGACGTCGCTCAGATAGTGGGGCAGGGGGGTGTGGAACCGTTCGAGGATGGCATCGATGCGGGCGTTGGAGTTGCCGCAGCGGGCCGCCAGGTAGCCATGTTCCCCGCGCGCCTGCTTGAAGGCGGCATAGGCGATCGCCGAGCAAATGGAGTCGGCGTCGGGATTGCGGTGGCCGATGACGTAAATGGGGTTGGCGGGGGCCATGGTGTGGTCCGGCCAGACTGGGCCGCGCCTGCTCCGGGGGGAAGAAAAAAGCCCGGCTGCATGAGGCAGCCGGGCCGGACTGGGAGAAGCCTGTTCTACTCAGGGCGCGAGACCGGCCGTGCCGGTGAGCGATCCGATGGTTGTGCCACCCGACGGGGTCGTCGCATAGATGCGCGCCGATACCGGTATGGCTTGGCGGATGTTCGCGCCCTTGGTGCCGTTGGTGAGCGTCAACTGGGTGTCGGTGGCGCTGACGTTGGGGTAGAACTGGATGTTGCCCCCCAGGAAGGCGATGTGGCCGCCGGTGTCCTTGTAGGCTCCGCTCGTGGTGTCCCATGCGCCCGAGGTTTGCAGTCCGCGGGTGAAGGCCACCGGCGTGTTGGCGCTGTCGCCCATGCGCAGACCGCCGACGAATTCGAAGCTCAGGGTGCGAGCGCCGAAATCGGTGGCGATGGTGGTGGGGCTGGCGGGTTGCACGACGGAGGCCGGGGCGCTGCCGCTGTAGAACGGGTCGTTCTTGGCGAAGTAGAACGCGGCGTCGGTAACGATGCCACGTTGTGCCAGGATGCCCGCCCATGCGTAGGGACCGGATCCCAGGTTGGGGTATTGGGTGGCGATCACCGCAGGGTCGGGGAGCCGGTCGTTGTTGTCCGCGGCATAAATGCTCGCGGCTTTGACGACCTCGCGGAGGTTGTTGGCATCCACCGTGCGTTGGGCGGTCTCGCGGACCTTTCCGATGGTGGGGAATATCAGGGCTGCCAGGATGCCGATGATGGCAATAACCGTGAGCAACTCGATGAGCGTGAAGCCGTGAACGGCTCGATACGGGCGCATATACTTACTGGGGTTGGAGGTTTGCGGCCCGTGCGCCGTCACAGTCTCCCGTCGGAGGAGCGGATACAAGCCCATTCTCCCATCCCGGGACTCGACAAGCGTCATAGCTTGGGGTCACATCCGGTCACCATGGTCGTTTACTTTGATGGCAAATACGTGGACTCCAACGATGCGAAGGTTTCGGTCTTCGATCACGGCCTGCTTTACGGCGACGGAATCTTCGAGGGCATCCGCATCTACGGCGGCAACGTGTTCCGCCTCGACGAACACCTCGAGCGCCTCGAGCTGTCGGCCCGCGCCATCATGCTCACCATCCCGCAGTCCCGCGCCGAGCTGGCCGAGGCCGTCTGCGAGACCTGCCGTCGCAACCAGCTTCAGGACGGCTACATCCGTCTCGTGGTGACCCGCGGCGTTGGCGATCTCGGCCTCGCACCTTGGTCCTGCGCGCATCCCACGACGTTCATCATCGCCAGCAAGATCTCGCTCTACCCGCAGGAGTATTACGACAACGGCCTGAGCATCGTCACGGTGCCCACCCGCCGCATCGCGCCCGACGCGCTGCCGCCGACCGTGAAGTCGCTCAATTACCTCAACAACATCCTCGCCAAGATCGAGGCCAAGCAGGCCGGCGCGCTTGAGGCCATCATGCTGAACCAGCAGGGCTACGTGGCCGAGTGCACGGCGGACAACATCTTCGTCATCTCCAAGGGTGAGATCATCACCCCCGCCTCCACCGCCGGTGCGCTCAAGGGCATCACTCGTGGCACGATCTTCGATGTGGCCAAGGCCATTGGCGTCACCATCCGCGAGGCCAACCTCACTCGCTACGATGTCTGGTGCGCTGACGAATGTTTCCTCACCGGCACCGGCGCCGAGGTCATCCCGGTGGTGAAGCTCGACGGCCGCGTCATCGGCACCGGCAAGCCCGGTCCGATCACGGCCCAGGTGCTCGTCGGTTTCCGTCAGCGTGTGCTGGTCGAAGGCACCCGCATCTGACGGCCTCCGCGCTTGCTTCGGGCTGCGCAACGGGCACAGTTTTTGCAGAAGGAAGGGCCAGTCCGGCGCATTTGCGTTTCCGGGCCGCGGCGCTTATCCTGCCTTAACCTTTTTCCATGGCCAACTCTCTCAAGTGCGACCTCTGCTCCAAGCCCGCGACCGTCCATCTCACCCAGATTGTTAACAGCAAGATACACAAGGTGGACCTCTGCGAGGCGTGCGCGCAGGCCAAGGGCGTAACCGATCCGAGCGGCTTCTCGCTGGCCGATCTGTTGCTGAAGGCCTCGCTCAACCCGGAGCCGGCCGGCGACGCCAAGTGCTCGGCCTGCGGCTTCACGCAGCAGGACTTCAAGAAGACCGGCCGCTTTGGCTGTCCGGAGTGCTACTCGCACTTCAGCCGCCTGCTCGATCCGATGCTCGACTCGATGCACAAGGGCAGCGCCCATACCGGCAAGATTCCGCAGAAGGCCGTCACGCGCCGCTCGCTCTACGAGCGACTCACCCAGCTGGAGACGGAGCTCGACCAGGCCATCAAGGCCGAGCGTTACGAGGATGCCGCGCGTTACCGCGACGAGATCACGCAGGTCCGCCAGGCCGCCGGACGCAAGGAGGAGGCGGGCAAATGAAGATCAACGAACTCATCGACTCTCCCTCCGAGCTGACCGACACCGCCGCCAGCAAGAGCGCCGTCGTGTTGATGACGCGGATCCGCCTCGCGCGCAATCTCGCCGCCCAGCCGTTCCCCGGCTGGGCCCGTGAGGCGCAGAAGAAGGAGATTCGCGACCAATGCATGCAGGCCGTCGCCGCCTTGCCGCAGATGAAGCGTGGCCTCGCGATTCCCGTGGAGAGTCTCGACGAGCTGCAAAAGCAGATCTTGGTGGAGCGCCATCTGATCAGTCGCGAGCTTTGCCACGCCAAATCCGGCTCGGGCATCGTCATCAGCAAGGACCAGTCCTGTGTCGTCATGGTCAATGAGGAGGACCACCTGCGCATCCAGGTCCTCCGCGCCGGCTTCCAGTTCAAAAAGGTCTGGAACACGATCAACGCACTCGACTCCGACCTGGAGGAGCACCTCGACTTCGCTTTCTCGCCCAACCTTGGCTACCTCTCCGCCTGCCCCACCAACCTCGGCACCGGCATCCGCGCCTCGGCGATGATGCACCTGCCGGCGCTGGTCATCTCCAGCCAGATGGAGAAGGTCGTGCGAGCCGTGAACCAGCTCGGCATGGCCGTGCGCGGCCTGTTCGGCGAGGGCTCCGACGCGAGCGGTAGCATCTTCCAGATTTCCAACCAGACGACGCTCGGCGAAAGCGAGGAGGAGATCATCAAGCACCTGCACGGCGTGCTGAACACCATCATCGAGCAGGAACTGAATGCCCGCGAGAAGCTGATCGAGACCGACCCGAACAAGCTCTTCGACAAGATCGGCCGCGCGTTCGGCATCCTCCAGAACGGCCACCTGCTCAACTCGGGCGAGGCCATGAACCTGCTGTCGCTCATCCGGCTCGGCATCGACTTCGGCGTCTTTGCCGACACCCAGCGGGCCGTCGTGGACCGGCTGTTCATCGAGTGCCAGCCCGGCCACGTCCAGCACGCGGCCAAGGGCTCCTTCGATCCCAATCAGCGCGACGTGCTGCGGGCCAGCCGCTTGCGGTCTGAATTTGCCAAATTGCCCCCGCCGGACTTCACTTCCGCCGCCAAGTAACCGATATAACCAAGGCACCCATGGAACCGATGAACAACTTTACGCCGCGCGCCCAGCAAGTGCTGGCCTTGGCCCGCAAGGAAGCCGACCGCTTCCACCACAACTACGTCGGCACCGAGCACCTGCTGCTCGGGTTGATCAAGCTGGGGCAGGGCGTCGCCGTGAGTGTTCTCCAGAAGATGGGTCTCGACCTTGAGACCGTCCGCGCCGAGGTCGAGAAACAGGTCGGCATCGGCCAGGAGTCCAAGACGCCCGTCGGCAGCATTCCCTACACGCCCCGCGTGAAAAAGGTCCTCGCGCTCGCCGGCAAGGAGGCCAAGGCGCTCAATCACTCCTACGTCGGCACCGAGCACATCCTCCTCGGTCTGCTCCGCGAGGGTGAGGGCGTCGCCGCCCGCGTGCTCAAGACCCTCGAGGTGGATATCGAGCGCACCCGCAATGAGATTCTCCGTGAACTCGACCCGCAGTTCTCTTCCGGTCAGGGCGACGGCGGTCAGGGCTCCGCCGGTGGTGGCGGTGGCGGCGAGGAAGTCGCCCCGCGTGGCAGCTCCGAGGAGGGCAAGAAAGAGGTCAAGACGCCCGCGCTCAAGGCCTTCGGCCGCGACCTCACCGAGCTGGCCCGCAAGGGCGAGATGGATCCCGTCGTGGGCCGCAAGAACGAGATCAGCCGCGTCATCCAGATTCTCTGCCGCCGCACCAAGAACAACCCGGTGCTCGTGGGCGAGGCCGGCGTGGGCAAAACCGCCATCGTCGAGGGCCTCGCGCAGGAGATCGCCAAGGGCAACGTGCCTGAGATCCTCGCCGACAAGAAGGTTATCACCCTCGACCTCGCGCTCATGGTCGCCGGCACGAAATACCGCGGCCAGTTCGAGGAACGCATCAAGGCCGTGATGGACGAGATCAAGCGTTCCAAGAACGTCATCATCTTCATCGACGAGATGCACACCATCGTCGGCGCCGGCGCCGCCGAGGGCGCGATGGACGCCTCCAACATCTTCAAGCCCGCCCTCAGCCGCGGCGAGCTGCAGTGCATCGGTGCGACCACCCTCAACGAATACCGGAAGTATATCGAGAAGGACAGCGCCCTCGACCGCCGCTTCCAGATGGTCAAGGTCGAGCCGCCCTCCGTGGACGACACCGTGATCATCCTCAAGGGCATCCGCGGCAAGTACGAGGAGCACCACAAGGCCGTCTTCACCGACAAGGCCATCGAGGCCGCCGCCAAGCTCTCCGACCGCTACATCACCGGCCGCTTCCTGCCTGACAAGGCCATCGACGTGATGGACGAGGCCGGTTCGCGCGCCCGCATCACCACCCTCAACCGTCCGCCCGAGATCGAGGCCCTGGGCAAGGAGATCGAGGAGGTCTGCACCAAGAAGGAGCAGGCCATCGCCGCCCAGCACTTCGAGGAGGCCGCCAAGTTCCGTGATCAGGAAAAGCAGCTTCGCGCCAAGCAGGACGAGCAGATCGAGTCGTGGAAGAAGACCCGCGACGAGAACCGCATCACCGTGGACGAGGAGCAGATGGTCCGCGTCGTCGCCGAGTGGACCGGCATCCCGCTCAACCGCCTGGAGAAGAAGGAGAGCGAGCGCCTGCTCGCCCTTGAAGGCGAGTTGCAAAAGGCCATCGTCGGCCAGGATCCCGCCACCGTCGCCATCGCCCGCGCCCTCCGGCGCTCCCGCGCCGACCTCAAGGACCCGCGCCGCCCGATCGGCTCGTTCATGTTCATGGGCCCGACCGGCGTCGGCAAGACCGAGCTCGCGAAGCAGCTCGCCGCGCAGATCTTCGGCAACCAGGACGCCCTCCTCCAGATCGACATGTCGGAATACATGGAGAAGTTCGCCGTCTCGCGCCTCATCGGCTCGCCTCCGGGCTACGTCGGCTACGAGGAGGGCGGTCAGCTCACCGAGGCCGTCCGCCGCCGGCCGTATTCCGTGATCCTCTTCGACGAGATCGAAAAGGCGCACCCCGACGCGCTCCAGCTGCTCCTGCAGATTCTGGAGGACGGCCGCCTCACCGATTCGCTCGCCCGGACCGTGGATTTCCGGAACACCATCATCATCATGACGACCAACGTCGGCGCCGCGCTCATCCAGCGCCAGACGACGATGGGTTTCGCCGCCGCCAAGGCGTCGGACTTCCACGACATGGACAAGCTGAAGGAGAAGGTGCTCGAGGAGGCCAAGCGCGTCTTCAAGCCCGAGTTCCTGAACCGCATCAACGACCTCGTGGTCTTCAAGCCCCTCGACAAAAACGACCTGCTCAAGATCGTGGAAATCGAGACGGCCAAGGTCGTGAAGCGCCTCGCCGCGCGGAACATCCACCTGGAGTTCTCGCCCGAGTCCAAGGCCCTGCTGGTCGAGAAGGGCTACGACGAGAAATACGGCGCCCGTCCGCTGCGCCGTGCCGTCGAGCACCTCCTGGAGGACCCGCTCGCCGAGGCCCTGCTCCGCGGAGACGTCAAGGAAGGCGAACCCATCACGGTCGTCCGCAATGGCGACAAGCTGGAGTTCAAGACCCAGTCCCCCGCCGCCGGCAGCGGCGTAACGTCCTAAGGCAGTACTTTTCTGATTTCACGCCGCCGGCGCCCTTGCGTGCCGGCGGCGTTTTGCTTTGCGGGATGGGGAGCGCGCTTTATCACTCCTGCCTTGTCCATGAAGCTGCCTCGCCTCGCTTGTGTTGCCCTATCGCTGGGACTCGGGGCGACCGCCGGATGCATGAAGGAGCGTTCAGATGTCGTCTTCCGGCCGACAAACAAGGAATACCCGCGTGAAGTTCAGGTCGTGGACGGAAAGGCGCATGAAGTCGTATTGCTGAAGCCGGCCACTGTCGAGGAAGCCGCTGGCATCTACGCGGATTTTTCGAAAAAGGAGGTCCGGGTGCCTCGCGCCCTAATCGAACAGCCGTTGGCCGATCATGGCGAGTCCCGGGTGGCTCCTGACGGTGTGACCAACTTCATGGAGTTTGTGCTTCCTCTCAGTCGTATCGAGATTGTTCGCCTCAATGGGGACGCAGCAGAATTCCGGACGTGTGCGATTCCTTTTGGACGCATTGTCGCCAAGACTCCGCCCCGCGCCACTCCCGAGCAAGTCGCAGCCGCTAAGGCGGCCATGGACCTCGACCGGTTCTGGCAGCTCATCGAAACGGCGCGTATCGGGAGCGGGCAGGAGGCCGACGGCTTCCGCCTCGCCATCGCATTGCAAACTGAACTCGGCAAGCTGCGGGCGGAGGAAATCCTCGGATTTCAGTTCCACTTGAACGAGCGCATGGCGGAGTGCTCCCGCTGGGACCTTTGGGCGGTCGCTTACATCGTCAATGGCGGAGCTTCTGACGATGGTTTCGGATATTTTTGCGGATGGCTGATTTCTCAAGGCAGAGCCTATCATGAAGCAGCACTGAAAGGTCCGGTTCGTGCCGCTGATCGTGCGGTCAGACATCAACAGAACGAGAATGAGCAGATATTTTATTCCGCCATGCAGGCCTACCAAGCCAAGACCGGCGCAGCCATGCCCCAAGTGCCGTATTCCGGCCCGACCAGCCCGATAGGGAAGCCGTGGAAGGAAGAGGACTTGCCCAAGTTGTATCCGGAGCTGACTAAGCGGTTTAACAGCGGCTCCTGAATCCGCACCTTTAAGAGAGGAGGCGTTGTAGACTATCTTGCACTATGAGCAGCACGAGGGAGCTGGCGGATGCGGCAATTGAGGCGCTACCGGAAGATGCCACCTTGCAGGATGTCGCTTACAAGCTGGCGCTGCTCGCTGCGTTGGAAAAGAACCGGGATAGCTGCAAAACGGGCCATTGGAAACCGCAGGCAGAGGTGGAGAAGCTGCTGTCCCAATGGCTCGGAATATGATCTTTCACGATTTAATGCTCCCGATGACGGCCCCCTCACATGAGGGGGCTTCGCTGCGCAATTTCTGCGTGTGATTTGGACGGTCCGCGCGTAAAAGATTGGCGTGAAATGCCGGGAAACCTTGGTTTACTGGCGTTCTTCGCACCATGGCCAAGACCCCCAAACTCGACCTCACGCACCGTCCCCGCCGGCTGCGCCGCCAGCCCAGCCGCCGCGCCCTCGTCGCCGAGACCGCCCTGCGCGCGCAGGACCTCATCGCGCCGCTCTTCGTGGTCGAGGGCAAGGCTCGGCCCGAGCCCATCGCCTCGATGCCGGGCGTGTTCCGCCTGTGCATTGACGATCTCGTCAAGGAGTGCCGCGAGTTGCACAAGCTCGGCGTGCCCGCCGTGGCGCTGTTTCCCAAGCTTTCGCCCAAGCTGAAGGACGAGGTGGGCACCGAGGCCCTCAACCCCGAGACGCTCGTGTTGCGGGCCGTGCGCGCGGTGAAGAAGGCCGTGCCGGAGCTGACCATCATCACCGACGTGGCGCTCGACCCCTACACCAGCCACGGCCACGACGGCGTGCTGACCGAGGCCGGCGACGACGTGGACAACGACCGCACCGTGACGATTCTTGGCCGGATGGCCGTGTTGCAGGCCGAGGCGGGCGTGGACTTCGTGGCGCCGTCGGATATGATGGACGGCCGGGTGGGGCACATCCGCAAGGCGCTCGACGCCGCCGGCTTTACCGACACCGGCATCCTGGCCTACTCGGCGAAATACAACTCGGCCTACTACGGCCCTTTCCGCGACGCCGTCGGCAGCGCGCAAGCCGCCGGCACGCGCCTGCTGAGCAAGGCTACTTACCAGATGAATCCCGCCAACCGTCGCGAGGCCGTGAGCGAGGTCGAACTGGATGTGGCCGAGGGCGCGGACATCGTGATGGTGAAGCCCGCCGGCGCCTACCTCGATATCATCCGCGACGTGCGCAACGCCATCCGCGTGCCGGTCGCCGCCTACCAGGTCTCCGGTGAATACGCCCAGATTCACGCCGCCGCCCGGCTCGGCTGGCTCGACCTCGCGCGCTGCCGCGACGAGTCGCTGCTGGCCATCAAGCGCGCCGGCGCCGACATGATCCTCACCTATTTCGCCAAGGAAGTGGCGAAACAATTGCGTTGAAGCAGCGTCTTTACCCCATGCCCGTTACCCCTCGTCCCAGTCCCGAAGTCACCAACCCCGCCCGCCGTCAGTTTCTCACCGCCTCGCTGGCCGCGGGTGCTGCACTCGCCCTGACGCCCTCGCGCCTCGTGCGCGCAGCGGAGGTCGCGCCCGAGGGCCGCAAGCTCAAGGTCGCCTTCGTGGGCATCGGTTTCCGCGGGCTCGACCTGGTGAAGACCTTTCGCGACACCGGGATGATCGAGACGGTGGCGATGTGCGACGTGGACCTCATGGCCGAGCACACGGCCGAGGCGCGGGCCATTTTTCCCGACGCCAGGCTGTTTCAAGACTACCGCGAGATGTTCGCCAAGGCCGGCGACACCTTCGAGGCCGTCATCATCGCGACTCCGGACTTCACGCACTTCGTCGTCGCCATGCACGCGATGAAGAAGGGCAAGCATGTCTATGTGGAGAAGCCGCTCGCGCACACCTTTCATGAGGTCGAACTGCTCATGGCGCAGGCCGCAAAGAGCAAGGTCGTGACGCAGATGGGCAACCAGGGGCACTCCGGAAACAATTTTCACCAGTTCAAGGCCTGGCAGGAGGCCGGCATCATCGCCGACGTTACCCGCGTGGACATGTTCATGAACTCCCCGCGCCGCTGGCACGGCTGGGAGGTGAAGGGCTACGATTCCGGCGATCCGGTGCCGCCGACCATCGACTGGAACCTCTGGCACGCCAACAAGCCCGTGCATCCTTACAGCCCGCGCCTGCATCCCGGCAACTGGCGCGGCTGGTTCGCCTACGGCAATGGCGCCTTCGGCGACTGGGGCCCACACATCCTCGACACCTGCCACCGCTTCCTGAACCTAGGCCTGCCGCACACGATCGAGGCGGTGAAGCGTGAGGGCGCCAACGACTACATCTTCCCGCAGGCCACGACCATCCGCTTCGACTTCGCCGCCCGCGGGGCGATGCCGCCGGTCGAGGTGTTCTGGTATGACGGCGTGAACAACCTGCCGCCGCTGCCGGCCGAGCTAGGCGCGAACCCGAATTTCACGCAGAAGAACGGCAAGTTCATCTACAGCAAGAAACTCACCTTCCTCGGCGGCACGCATGGTGATACGCTGCGCATCATTCCGCAGGAAAAAATGAAGGAAGTTGGTCCGACCCTGCCGCGCATCACCGGCGGTTTTTCGGATCACTTCCAAAACTTCGTGCTGGCCTGCCTTGGACGCGAGGAGACGAAGTCGCCGTTCCATGTCTCCGGCCCTCTGTCGCAGGTGTTCATCCTCGGCGTCATCGCCCAGCGCCTCGGCGGCAAGCTGGAGTTCGACCCGGTGAAGAAACAGTTCAAGAACAACGTCCGCGCCAACGACCTTCTGACGATGGAGCCGCCCCGCGCGGGATGGGAAGGGTATTACGGGGTGTGAGGGTAGGGCCAGTCTCTGACTGGCCGTAGCGCCGCGAATCCGAATGTGGCCGGCCGGAAACCGGCCCTACTTGGCCTGCCGGCCCCACAGCGCCCGCGTCAGCACGATGTGCCCGAACAGCGCCCCGCCGACACAGACCGGCGCAATCAGCGCGTAGGGCAGGTGGAACGCGAGCAGGAGCGGTGGCTGGACGTTCCAGCCGAAGGCCACCGGGGCGGACAGGATGGCCACGCGCATGACATTCAACAGCAGGGCGAATCCGACGACATTGGCCAGGCGCGCGGCCCACCGATGGCGGTTGGCCAGGGGAAAGCAGGCGAGAGCAACGAGGCCGCTGGCGATGTCCCAGTTGTAGCCGGACCAAGTCATGGTCTCCGGGATCACACCCTGCTTAAACCAGGCGTGCAGGACGAGCTCGAGGGGCAGGCGGAAGGCCTGGAAGCCGACCAGCGCGGCGAGCGAAATTGTGGCGGCGAGTCGGCCACCAACCGGTGAAACCGCAAATCCAATACAGAACACGAGAATGGGGCCAAAAAAGAACGGCAGGCCGTTGAGCGGCAGGGTGGCCAGGCGTCCGCTGGCGACAAGGGCGGACAGGATGCCCAGCCAGATGCCGATCACGATGCCCGCCAAGGCGGTGATCTTCAGGGATCGCCACGCGAGGTGGATCGCGAACAGCACGGCGTAGAGCACGCCAATCAGGATGGAGCAGAAGGCGAGCAGCGAGCCGGTGCTGGCAGGCGTGAAAGGCACGGTCTCACTTCGCCAGCAGGCTGTGTCGACGGCTGTAACCGAAGTAGATGACGAAGCCGAAGCCCATCCAGATGGCGAGGTTCAGCCAGGTGATGAGCGGCAGGAAATACATCTGGAGCGCACAGCTCCCGATGCCCAGCAGCGGCACGAGCGGTACCCAGGGCGTGCGGAACGGCCGGGGCAGGTCGGGCCGCGTGCGGCGCAGCACCAGCACGCCGGCGCACACCAGCGAGAAGGCCAGCATCGTGCCGATGGAGATCAGTTCACCCAGCAGATCGAGCGGGAAGAGCCCGGAAATGACGGCGCAGGAGATGCCGGTGATCCAGGTCGTGATGTGCGGCGTGCCGTATTTGGGATGAATCTTGGCAAAGGTGGGCGGCAGGAGGCCGTCGCGTGACATCGAGTAGAAGATGCGCGGCTGGCCCAGCAGCGACACGAGGATGACGGAGGTCAGGCCGGCGAGGGTGGCAGCTTCGATCAGATAGCGGAAAAAGGCGGGGGCCTGAACCTGCTGAAGCGCAAAGATGAACGGTGCGTCCACGTTGAGCTGCTTGTAGTTCACCATGCCGGTGAGCACGAAGGACACGGCGATGAAGAGCACGGAGACGACGCCCAGCGTGCCAAGCAGGCCGATGGGCATGTCGCGCTGGGGATTCTTGGTCTCCTGCGCCGCGGCGGACACGCAGTCGAAGCCGACGTAGGCGAAGAAAATGGCCGCCGCGCCGCGGAAGATGCCGCTCCAGCCGTATTCGCCGAAGGTGCCGGTATTCTCCGGGATGAAGGGCACGAGGTTGGCCTTAGCGATTTCCGGGTTCTTCAGCAGATACCAGAGCCCATAGCCGACGAGGGCGACCAGGATGCCGACCTTGATGAAGACCATGAAGTCGTTGACGGTGGCCGACTCCTTGATGCCGATGTAGAGCACGTAGGTCAGCGCAAGCGAGATGAAGACTGCCGGCAGGTTGATGAGTGCGCCCGTGGTGACGATGCTGCCACCGGTCACGGCCAGCGGGGCGCTGGAGAGTGCGACGGGCAGGGTGACGCCGAATTCGAGCGCGATGTCGCGCACCGCCCCCGACCAGCTCACCGCAACGGCGGCGCCGGAGAACAGGTATTCAAGCACGAGACACCAACCGACGATCCAGGCGAAGAGTTCGCCCAGAGTGGCATAGCTGTAGGTGTAGGCGCTGCCCGAGACCGGAATCATCGAGGCAAGCTCGGCGTAGCACAGGCCCGCGAAGAGGCAGGCAATGCCGGAGAAGACGAACGACAGTGCGATACCGGGGCCGGCGTATTGGGCGGCCGAGGTGCCGGCGAGGACGAAGATACCCGCGCCCACCACCGAGCCGATGCCGAGGCTGATCAGACTGAGCGGCCCGAGCGTGCGTTTGTAGCCGTGTTCGGCGCCGGCTTCCCGCTGCAGATCGGCGATGGGCTTGGTGCGAAAGAGGCTCATGCGCAGTCGTCGCCTCAGAAGGCGGAGCGGGGCACCTGGATCGAGTCGCCCGGGAAGAGCAGCGGGTCCTCGTTCGGCTGGCGCTGCGCGAGCTTCACGTCGAAGTCGTAGGCCTTGCGGTCGCGGGTCAGCGTTACCTTGTTCTCCTTCGCGTAGAGCGTGAAACCGCCGGCGGACTGCACGGCCTTGGCGAGGGTCAGGTCAGGTGACCACGGGATGCGGCCCGGACGCTGCACTTCGCCGCCGATATAGACGTAGCGCTCGGTGACGCTCACCGAGACATCGAGCGTGGTGTAGAATTTCTTGGCGATGTAGGTGTCGCGAATGCTTTGGGAAAGCTCGGCGGTGGTGAGTCCGGCGGCTGTGACCGCCCCGATGTATTGCAGGCGGATCAGGCCCTGCTCGTCGATTTGCACGTTCGTCGTGATCGGCTCGGGGATGCCCAGCAGCGAGACCAGCATGGTGTCACCGGGCCGCAACTGGGCGGACATCGAGGGCGCGTCGATCCGGGGATTGGCCGTCGCGGTCGTCGTGCCTTCGGTGACACAACCGGCCCAGCAACACGCGAGCCAGAGGGCGGCCAGAAGAACGGACAGTCGGCGAGAAGTCATGCGGTGTGCAATCCAGTGAGGGATTGTCCGCAGGCTGGCAACACCGGCTTTCAGCGCCCGCGCTTGCTGCTGCGGCGGGGCTTCTCGTCCTCTTCCTCGGAGTCGTCCGAATCCTCGTCGTCCGAGTCTTCGTCCTCGTCGTCGCCTTCCTTCTTTTTGCCTTCGCCGTCCTCGTCGGAGTCCTCGTCCTCATCCTCGTCCCACTTGAGCGAGGAGTCGTTCTTCATCTTCTCGTCCTCCTCCTCTTCGACGTCGGGCAGATCATCCTCGTCTTCCGCGGCGCGGCCTTTGTCGGACTCTTCGTCCTCGTCGCCGAAGCCCTCGGGGGTGTAATCGAGGATGGCGGTGATCTCGGTGAAGAGATGCACGGCCTTGCCCTCGATGAAGTCACTGTTTTGCGCCTCGCGGATCTGGTCCTCCACCTCGTCCACGGTAAGCTTCTCCTCGAGATCGAGGACCTCGTTGAGCATCTTCACGCGCAGGCGGGTGATGTGATCGAGGAAGTCGGCATAAGGGCCGTTCTCCTCGTCGATCACGTCGGGCAGGGCAAAAAGCTTTTCCTCGGACTCCAGCAGCGGCTGTTTGACGCGGGTCAGCCGGACCTTGCCCTTGCCGAGGTCCTTGGCGATGCGGAAGGGGATGAATGCGCGCTCGAAGACATCCTGGTCGAAACCGTATTCGCGCAACGGTTCGATGAGTTCGACGATGTGGTCCACCTGGCGGGGGTCGATGATGCTGAGACCATCAACATCCCAGTGGACGGGGTCGCTGACCTCGTCCACCCACCAGTTGTGATCTTCGCCGAGACGGACGACGCACCATTCGAGTTGGGGGGAGCCTTTCGCCATAGTTTTTTACTTATTTCGGTTGGACCAAAAGGGCTGGCTTCCGGCCTTGTCAAATCCTGAAACACAAAATGTTGGAATATTTGCGTAACACACGGATGCCGATGCCTTCCTCGGGGCGGAGGGTGGGGCCGAAGGATGCGCAAACAAGGACAAAAATGGCCCCGGGCGGGGGCTTGAAAGTTGGCGTCCGGGTGCCACAGTCCGCGCACACCATGGGCTGGCTCTACCAAAATGTCCTCAAACCCGCCTTCTTCCGGCTCGATCCCGAGCGCGCGCACCACGTTGCCGTGGACAATCTCGCCCTGCTGGGTCGGGTGCGGCCGCTCTGCGCAATGCTGGAGCGCCTGCACCGGCTGGACCCGGCACTGCACCGGCCGGTGGAGTGTTTCGGCCTGAAATTTCCGAATGCGGTCGGACTCGCCGCGGGTTTCGACAAAAACGGCCGTGCCTGGCCGGCCGCCGCGGCGCTGGGCTTCGGTCATGTGGAAATTGGCACGGTCACGCACCAGGCCCAGCCGGGCAATCCGCAGCCGCGGGTCTTCCGCTATCCGGCGCAGCAGGCCGTGATCAACCGCATGGGTTTCAACAACGGCGGTGCTGCCGCCTTGGCCGCCCATCTCGCCAAGCTGCCCGGGCCGGGGCAGCGGGCCATCCCGCTTGGCATCAATCTGGGCAAGACGAAGGTGACGCCGCTCGAGCAGGCCACGGAGGATTACCTCGGCAGCTTCCGGCTGCTCGCCGATTACGCCGACTACGTCGTGGTCAACGTGAGCAGCCCGAACACGCCGGGACTGCGCGAACTGCAGGACGCCTCGTGGCTCAAACCGTTGCTTGCCGCGCTGGTGGCTGAAAACCGGACGCGCCTCGGCGCCGGCAAACCGCGCCGTCCGGTATTGCTCAAGATTGCGCCTGACCTCTCCTGGGCGCAGGTGGACGCCGCCTTGGACGTTATCACCGATCTCGGCTTGGATGGAATCATCGCAACCAACACGACGCTGGCGCGCCCGGGTTTCTTCGCCTCGGTGAACGAGGCCGGCGGCCTCAGCGGCGCTCCGGTGCGTCGGCGCTCGACGGAGATCGTGAACTACATTTCCCGCGCCACGGGCGGTCGCCTGCCGATCATCGGGGTCGGTGGCATCATGGACGAGGCCGGTGCGGCTGAGAAAATGGATGCCGGTGCCACGCTGGTGCAGCTCTATACCGGACTTGTTTACCGCGGTCCGTTTTTCGCTGCCGAGGTGGCGCGGGCGTTGGCGGAGCGGCAGCGCGTTCGCTGAACTTGGAACCACACGACGGGACTGATAATCCCGCCGCCAACGAAGGATTTCAAATATTCCAATCCGCGCCGTCCACGAGGATTTCGTGCGGCTTGCGCGGGCGGACGACCAGACTGGTCTCCTTGTAGTAGGCGATGCTGTGGGGCGGAATTGAGTCACGCACCCAGACATTGGCGCCGATCACGGAGTGGGCGCCGATGCGGGTGTCGCCGCCGAGGATCGTGGCATGGGCGTAGATCGTAACGTGGTCCTCGATGTCGGGGTGACGCTTCACGCCCTTGACCGGGTTGTTCTTGCCGTCGGTCTCGAAGGATTTCGCCCCGAGGGTCACGCCCTGGTAGATCTTTACGTGCGTACCGATGGTGGCGGTCTCGCCGATCACGACGCCCGTGCCATGATCGATGAAAAAATGTGAACCGATGTGCGCGCCGGGGTGGATGTCGATGCCAGTGCGTTCGTGGCCGTATTCGGTGAGCATGCGCGGCAGCAGCGGCACCTGCAGCGCGTAGAGCATGTGGGCCAGGCGTTGCAGCGAGATGGCCAGCACACAGGGGTAGGCGAGGATGATCTCGTCGGTGCTGCGGGCGGCGGGGTCGCCGGAGTAGGCGGCGGCGACGTCGGTTTGCACCAGACGGCGCACCTCGGGCAAAGTGCTCAGAAACTGCGTGGTCAGGCGCGCCGCGTTGGCCTTCGGATCGGGGTCCTTGGCGAAGCGCAGGCATTTCTCGACCTCGATGACCATCCGGGAATCGATCTTCTCCAGCAATTTGTCGAGCCAGCCGGGCGCATCGGCCTGGGTCAGCCCCGTGTCTTCGAAGAAGCCGGGGAAAAGCAGGTGCATCAAATCACGCGCGAGTTCGGTGACGCGGTCCTGCGAGGGCAGGTTGGCCCCGTCGAGGTGGTTGATGCCGCCACCCAGGGCGTAGGATTCCAGGAGGGCCTGTTTGATGGCGGGGGGCGTCATGGCTTGCGGGTCGGAGGCGGAATCTTCCGCAAAAAGCCCCTGCGGTCAAATGCGTTGGGGAGCCAATTCGTCATAGCGGACGACAGTTCCCGCGGAGAATTCCGCCAGATTGTCGTTATCAAGACTCTGTCTGCGGCTTCGGAGGAGCGAAAGCTGGTGCTCGGGACAGGACTCGAACCTGCACGCCTTACGGCACACGCACCTCAAACGTGTGTGTCTACCAATTCCACCACCCGAGCGTTCCAACGATGGGAGCGGTGACTTAGGTAAATCCGCGAAGTCTTGTAAAGCCCCGAAATGCGCTTGCGTAGCACTTTCTTCTGGGAGCACACTCCGGTTCCGTTGGCTTGACCGCCAACAACGGAACTTCCCGACCTAAACCAAGCATCGACACCGGGTAACCACGCCCGTTCTTCCGCCCTTTCATGGACGATAACAAGCCTGCCAATGAACCCAACGAGCCGGGGTTGAACAAAATCGACCTCAGCCAGTTGCAGTCCTTCAACTTCGGTACCCAATGGACCGAGGTGAAGCCCGTCTCCCCCGGCCGCCGTGAGCGCGATTTTGAGCGCGATGACCGCGGGGATCGTCGCGACCGGCGTGACCGTCGCGAAGGCGGTGGTGGCGGCGCCGGTCCGGCCGGTGCGCCGCGCGATCGTCGCGGTTTCCGCAAGCCCGCGGGAGCGCCGACCGGTGGTCCGGGAGCTGCGCCCTCGGGGCCGGCCGGTGAAGGTGGGGCCCAGCCTCAGGGCGGCCCGGGCGGCGAACGCCGCCGTTTCGAACGCGGCCCCGGTGCGCCGCGCCGTGATTTTCGTGGTGGTGATCGCAGGGACGGTGGCGAACGCCGCGAGGGCGGCGGCCAGCCGTTTGATCGCGCGCCCTATATCAGTCCGTTTTTCTCCGCGACCTGCTACCCGGAAGACACGGGGTTCGCCGCGATCGTGAAGGCCGTGCGCGCCTCTTGCCGCACTTTCCAGCTGTTCGAGATCACCAAGGCGGTGCTGGAGAAAAATGACCGCTTCGTGGTCGTCATCCAGCGCACGAAGCCGGCCTCGTCCGAGGGCCAGCCGGCCGCGAAGCCGGCGCCGCTCTACATGTCGATGCCCGACCATCTGCCGTTCGACACGGAGGACGCCGCGATCCAGCACGCCATTAATAACAATCTCGGAGCCTTCTTCGAGATGCAGGAAGTCGAGGTCGAGGCGCCCAAGGGCAGCTACCCGATCATCAACAAGTGCGGCGTGACCGGTGAACTGCTCGGGCCGCCGAATTATCACCGTTACCAGCAGATTCTCCAGCAGCACTACGCCGCCAAGATCAAGGGCATGTCGTTTGACCGCTTCCGCGACAGCGTCGTGTCGGTGCGCGAGCCCGAGGTGGTCGCCGCCTGGCAGGAGAAAATGAAGAAGGCCACCCGCTACACCTGGAAGCCTCCGGTCGCCCGCACCTCCACCAAGCCGCCGATGGAGGTTCCAGCCGCTACCGAAAATTCCGCCGAGACCTCTGCTCCGGCAGAAGCTCCGGTCGAGGCCACTGCGGTTGCCGCGGAAGCTGCTCCCGCGGCCGCGGAAGTCGCGCCCGCCACTCCGGCCATCACGTTTGACAGCCTGGAGGATGCGCGTCTGCACCTGCTCACCCACGCGCGCGAGCGCATGGTGCGCACGGTTGAAACCGTCCGCTTCCACGGCAAAAACTTGGAAAAGCTTCCCCCCGGCGAAATTCGTCGCGCGCTGGAGGGCCATATTGAGCGCCAGCGCCGCTTCCCTCTCGATACGGCTAACGCCCTGCGGGGCCGCCTCCGTCGCGAGGGCTTCACGATCTTCAAGAAGGGATCGCGCGGCGTTTCCTACGTCTGTGCGGTCAAGCGCCGCTTCCGCGTCCCCGGCCAGGTATTCTCCGAGAGCATCGGTACGCTGATCGACTTCATCGAAAAGCATCCGATGGTGCATGTGAAGGACCTGCCCAAGGCCTTCCTCGGCATCGAGATTCCGTCCGCGCCCGCGGCGCCGGCCGCTCCCGCCGAGGGAGCCAGCGCCTCCCAGTCGCCGTTTGCGGCGATGCCGCCCGAGCAGTCGGAAAAGCTGCGCAAGATGAGCAACGACCTGCGCTGGCTCGTGATGGAGGGATACGTCACCGAGTTCTCCGACGGCAAACTCTTCGCCCCGCCGGTTATGGCGCCGCAGGCTGCCAAAAAGGCCGAGGCGGGTGAGGAAGAGCACGACCCGGTGGACTTCCCCGAGGCGCATCCGGCCGTGGCCGCGGCTCCCGCCGCCGAGCAAGCGGCCCCCGAGGCTGCTCCCGCCGAGCCGGAACCCGCTCCCACTGAGGAACCCAAGCCGGAAGGCCTGGCCTGATTTCAAGCCCGCTCGCGAGAGCGGGCTTTTTAGTGCAACCGCACCGAATGCCGGTCGCCGTCCACGATGGACAGGGTGAGGTGCCACGCATTCGCCGGCAGCCAGGCGCCGGTCTTCTCCGGCCACTCGACGGCGAGGCACCACGGGCTGGTCAGGAACTCCTCGAGCAACAGCTCCTCCAGCTGGCGTTCGTTCTCCAGCCGGTAGGCGTCGAGATGGACGAGCTTGGCGCGCGTCCCTGCGTAAACCGAGTAGATCGCGAAAGTCGGACTGGTTACCTGCTCCTTGACGCCGAGACCCTGCGCGAGGCCCTGCACAAAGGTGGTTTTCCCCACGCCCATGTCGCCGTGCAGCGCAAGCACGGTGTCGGGAGGTAGAGCGTTCGCGAGTTCCGTCGCAACCCGGCGGGTTTCCCCGGCCGAGCCGGTCACGAGACCGGGACGAAGTTTATCGCAGATGTTCATAGCCACGCAGGGAAGTGAGATCCAGTGCACCGGACGGGCGCCGCCCAACCAGCTCGAAACATCCGATCCGGCTGAGGGGCAGGCGAGGAAAGCGCCGGTGCCAGTCGCGGTGCAGGCGGGCGGGATCGGTGCGGGCCTTCACCACGACCAGCAGTTCGTAATCTTCACCATCGGAGAGAGCATGAGCCAGCGGGGACCGGCCGGAACGACGCGCACTGAGCCGGGCGGCGGGGCTGAGGGGAATGGAGCGTTCGTCCAACGCCACCACGAGGTGGCTCGGAGTCAGCGCGTCGAGGTCGTTGGCGATCCCGTCGCTCACATCCATCATGGCAGCAACCTCACTCCGTCCCGCCAGCCAGGCGCCTTCGGCCAGCCGGGGCGTGAATTTGAAATGGTGACCGAGCAGGCTGCCGCCGAGTCGGCCGGTGACGAACAGGTGATCGCCGCGGCGCGCGCCGGTGCGCGTGACGACCCGGTTGCCGGCCGATTCCCCGTGGAGGGTGAGAAAGGCGCCGAAGAAACCAGCGGGGGCCTGGGTGATGTCGCCGCCCACGATCTTCACGGCGAACTTCCGGGCCATGGCGGCGAGCCCCAGATAGAAATCGCGCAGCCACGCGGTGCTCGTTTCCGGTGCCAGCGCCAGCGAGACCACCGCGGCGACCGGCTTGCCGCCCATGGCGGCGATGTCGCTCAGGTTGCGCTTGAGCAATTTGGCGCCCACGGCCCGGGCCGGCACGCTGTCATCAAAGTGCCGGCCGTGGATGACCGGGTCGGTCGTGACGAGCTGATGCCGGCGGGTGGGCGGGATGACCGCGCAGTCGTCGCCGATGCCAAAGGGGGCTGCCGGCGAAGCGTCGCCGAGCCAGCGCCTGATTTCCCGGATAAGGGCGCGCTCACCCAGAGCAGAGACGGCGTTCGGGCGACGGGTGGTGAACGGGCTCATGGGCTGAGGTCGTGCAGGCCGGAAAGCACGATCAGGATGGTGTTCAGATTAAAGAGGCTGTGGGCCAGCACCGGCACGCGGATGGAGCCGGTGGCCTCATAGACCAGCGCCAGCAACATGCCCAGCACCGCCAGCGGGAGAAATCCCGCCCAGTTGCCGTGCAGGATCCCAAAACAAACGCCGCTTACCAGCAGCGCGGGCCAACGACCGAGCTTCTGCCGGATGAAGCGGTAAAGTCCGGCGCGGAAGATCAATTCCTCGCTCAGCGGCGCCAGCACACAGGCGACCAGGAGCATGCCGGTGACCACGAGCGGCGAACGGGTCTCGATAAAAACACCGATCAGATCCTGCGGCTGGTCGGGCAACCCGGCGGCGCGCAAGCCGGCGGTCCAGCCGAGGCTGAGCACCGTCAGCACCGGCAGCGCCACCAGCAGGGTGCCGAGGGCGTAGCGCAGCAGCCGGTCCCACGCCAGAGTCGGTGCCGCCCGCAAGGGTGGGGGCTGGCTCCCGTATTCCGCATAAAGCCGGCGTCGCAGCAGGGGGAAAAGGCTGCATCCGCCCAGAATGCCGCCATGGAATCCGGCGCCATAGAGAAACAATTCCAAGCCGGCTTGGTCAGCCTGGCCCGCCAGATGTGGACCGGCCAGCGAGTGGACTGCCGCCTGCACCATGAAACCGCCGGCGAACACCAGCATGGCGGCCATCAGGAACTCGGGGATCGAAACCTCCCAGTAGGTCAGGGCGTTCGTGCCGAGCCAGCGCTGACGCTGGCGGGCGTTGACGAGCAGCCAGAGCAGAAAGCCGGCCCCGCCGAAAAGCAGGGTCATTTCCAAGGCGACGAGGGAAAGTTGAGCGGGCCCGTTAGGCATGAAGCGTCCCCATGGTTGGCAGGCCCGGTGGCGAAAAACCACCCCGAAAGAGCGAGCCGGCCCGGCCGGTCTGAAATGCGGACATGGCGATGCCCCCTGAGGACCGGTTGGTGGGCGGCCTCAACCCTTCAGCTGGTCGGCGATCTCCTCGAGCGGATAGGTGACGATCTCCGCGAGGGTGGGATGATACCAGGGCGCCCGGAGCATGTCGCGCACGGTGGCTCGCAGGGCGAGTGGCGTGGAAAAACAGTGGATCAACTCACCGGCGTCCTTGCCCACGATCTCGGCGCCGAGGATGCGGCCGCGCTTGGGTTCGGCGAGGACCTTCACGTAGCCGTAGTTGGCCTCCATGAGGATGGACTTGCCGTGGTCGTTGAACGGGTAGCTGGCCTTGAGGTAGCGCACGCCGCGCGCCTCAAGGTCGCGTTCCAAGGCGCCGATCGTGGCCAGTTGCGGGTCGGTGAACACCACATTGAGCAGCAGCGAAAAATCTACGGGCTTCAGTTGCTTCACGCCGGCGGCGTGCCGGGCGGCGAGTTCACCCTGGGCGATGGCGATATGCACGATTTCATGGGGTCCGGAACAGTCACCCGCCGCGTAGATGTGCGGAGTGCTGGTTTGCTGCCAGCGGTTGATGAGGATCTGGCCGTCGGGGCGGGTTTTGACTCCGGCGGATTCCAGTCCGAGACCGGCCGTATTGGGCACGCGCCCGAGGGCGTTGAAACAGTGCGCGGCCCGGCGAGTGACGGTGCGGCCGTCGTGCTGGAAGGTGATGCTGACGCCGCGGCGATCTTGGGCGATTTGGTTGATCTGCGTGCCGGCGAAGAGTTCGATGCCTTCGTCGGCGAGCGCTTGTTGGACGACTGTCGAGGCGTCGTCGGAGTGGTCGCGCAGGATGTTGCGGCTGCGCTGGACCAGCATGACCTTGGTGCCGATGCGGTTCAGGAACTGCGCCAGCTCGCAGGCCACAATGCCGCCGCCGAGCACGAGCACGCTTTTCGGCACGAAATCCAGATTGAGCACCTCGTCGCTGGTCCAGGTCTTGATGTCGGCCAGGCCGGGCACGGGCGGCACCGCGACCTTGGAACCGGTGCCAATCAGAAAGTGCCGGCCCCGGATTTTCTTCCCGCTGGAGAGCTCCAGGGTGTGCGGATCCACGAACCGTGCCTGCGCTCGGATGAGATCGAAACGGCCGGCGGTAAGCGCCTGGTGACGGTATTGGGCGAAATCGGCGATGATGCGCTTTTTGCGTGCCTGGACGGCCTTCATGTCCGCGCGGGCTCCGGCGACCTTCAGGCCGAAACGCTCCGCGTGGCGGGAATGGTGCAACACTTCGGCGGCATAGAGCAGCGTTTTGGACGGCATGCAGCCGCGGAGGATGCAGAGTCCGCCGAGCTCGCGGGCCCCGTCCACGACAGCGGTCCGGAGGCCGAGGGAGACGGCGACACGCGCGGCGTTGAATCCGGCGCTGCCGCCGCCGATGCAGATGAAGTCGTAGGATTTGGGTTTAGCCACGGATCGAACAAATAGCCGCAAAGTCGCTTGAGTCGAATGCGCCGTTGTCACCGGCCTTTGCCGAAGATCATGATGTGAATCGTCTTCAGGACGATCGAGGCATCGAGCACGAAGGAGAAATAGCGGATATAGTAGAGATCGTATTCGAGCTTGTGCAGGGTGTCATCGAGATTGGCGCCGTAGGGGTAGTTGACCTGCGCCCAACCCGTGATGCCGGGCTTCACCAGATGCCGGAAGTGATAGCAGGGGATCTTTTTCTCGTAGTCCTCCACGAGTTTCACCCACTCCGCCCGCGGTCCGATCAGGCTCATGTCGCCGGTGAGCACGTTCCAGAGTTGCGGCACCTCGTCGAGGCGCGTGGCGCGCAGGAACCGCCCGATCGCGGTGATGCGGCTGTCCTGCTCGTCGGTGTAAAGCGCGCCCTCCTGATGCACGCGCATGGTTCGCAGCTTCAGGATGTCAAACAGCACGCGGTTCTTGCCGACGCGTTGCTGGCGGAAGAAGACGGGGCCCCGGTCTTCCAGCCAGATCGCCGCGGCCACGAATGGAAAAAGCGGCAGGGCGATCAGCAGGCCAAGGGAGGCGAGCGTGATGTCCGAGATGCGCTTCAGGCGCTCGAAGACGGGTTCGCGCGCGATCTGGAATCCTTCCTGGAAGAGCCAGGTCTGGTTGAGGCGGTAGAGCGGGATCTTGCGCCAGTAGATCTCGTGGAACAGTTCGAGCGTGTAGGTCGGCACGCCCGAGAAATGCAGCTGCATGAGGCGGTCGGCCACCGGGGTGGGCAGCTCGATGCTCGACTCGCGCAGGATGATGGCGTCGAGATTGCCCTCGTGCTGTTCGAGATAGTTGGTCACGTCGCCCATCGGCGGGAGGGAGACTTCGGAAGGCGGCAACCCGTGCACGATGGTCTCGTAGGTCGCATAAAGCACGGACTGGGTCATGCGATTGCGCCGGCACTCCTCCTTGAAGGCGACACAGCTTTCCGGTGTGCCCAGAAACAGGAAGCTGCGCTGCTGGCGGCGTGACTGTCGCCGCAGGTAGAACCAGCGCCGGTAGGGCAGGGTGAGCGGGATGACCAGCAGGCTGGAGACTGTCAGGACGAAGCGGCTGGATTGCAGAGGGAAGCCGGCCGGAATGAAGACGTAGGTCAGCAGCAGGGTCAGCAGGGCCACCGTGAGCAGGGCGATGGCGTGCAGGCTGGTGTAGGTGAGCGACAGCACGTCGGTGCGCGGGTTGTATCCGTCCACGAGATAGACGGCGATGACGTGCATCGTGAGCGGCAGCAGCAGCGCCGCGACCAGCGGCTGTTCCCAGCGCACGACGCCGTAGAGCCAGCCGACGGAGTTGAAGACGAGAAACACCACGACGGCATCCAGCAGCAGCAGGGTGAGGGTGACTGATCTGCCCTGGTTCATGGTTCGAATAACACGCGGGTGGCGGGTGGTGGCAAACTGAAGTTAGCGCCGGGCGGCCACGCGGCGCAGCAGGGCTTCCCAGCCGGCGAGGGCGGCGTCGCCCGTGAAACGACCGGTGTAGAGCTGCCGCGCGCGCTGGGCCTGGCCCTCGCGCAGCGAAGTGTCTTCAGCGAGCCGGCGGATCAATTGGACGAGTCCGGCCACATCGCCGGGCAGGCAGGCGGCGCCGCAGCCGGATTCACGCACCAGCCGGGCGATTTCGCTGTCGGCCGGACCGACAAAAAGCACGGGACGGCCGGCGGCCAGCACCCCGGCCAGTTTGCTCGGATAGACCAGCTGACGGTAGGCGGGCAGAAGGGTGACGAGGTGGGCGTCGGCCGCCCCCAGCAGCTGGGGCAGCTGCGTGCGTGGCACCGGCGGCAACAGGCGGACATTGCCGAGGGAACGTTGCCGGGCGGACTGCGCGATGCGCTCGAATCGGGCGCCACCGCCGACAAAGAGCAGAGTGATCCGGGGATCGTCCCGCAGCCGGGCGGCCGCCTCGACGATCGTGTTGGCATCATGCACCCGGCCAAGGTTGCCCGCGTAGGCGACGATGAATTTGTCCGCCAGGCCCCACCGGGCCCGCAGGGCGGCGAGTTCGTCGGCTGGAGGCTGCACATGCAGTTCGCGGGGCGCCCAGTTGGGCAGGATGCTGATGCGGCTGCGCAACACGCCCTGTTCCGAAACCAGCGCGGCCATGTCCTCGCCCAGTGTGACGCAGCCGGCGGCGGAATTCCAGGCCGCATCGCGCTTTCGGCGCAGGGGCTCCAGCGCCAGGCTGGCCAGAAAACCGAAATGGGCCGCGGCGATCTCCGGGTAGATGTCCTGGATCCAGTGGACCAGATGCGCTCCCTCCGGTGCCGCCCGGGCCACGGCGGCGCCCAGCATGGGGGGATCGGTCATGGGCACCAGGATGTCGCCCGGCCGGGCCAGCGCGGTGATCCGGGCCGCGGCGTCACGCAGAAATTTCCGGTAGTTGCGCGCGCGGGAAATCATGCCGCCATGTTCGCCGCCGCCGCCCGTCCGATGGATGGTTACGCCGTTGCGGACGGTGCTGTCCGTCCCGGTGGCGATCACCTCCACCGGCCAGCCGCGCACGGCGAGTCCCTCGGCGAGATCGGTGAGCAGTTGGGCGGTCGCGGCCGTGGACGGCCAATAGACGCGGTTGACGAAGATGACGCGCGGGAGACCGCTCACGGGAGGGGCTGCTTGGGGCCGGACCGGCGCAGTTCGCGCGCCTTGGCGGTGTTCAGGAATTCATACCACCCCATGAGGCGGCAGAAAACGAAGCCGCGGTGGCCGTCGAGAAATCCGGCCCGCCAGACATAGTGGTAGAGAAATCGCAGCGTCGGGCGAAAGGGCAGGCGCCACGCGAGGCGGCGGAGACGGCGTTTGCGGGCGAGGTGCGGGTCAAGGCCGGCGGCGTCGCTTGTTTCTCCGGCGACCTGCTGCTTCGCCTCCCAGTTGCTGTAGCGGTTGTGCTTCTCCACCCAGGTGGCGATGTCGGGAAAGGCGTAGTGCTCCATTTCGCCGGCGAGATAGCCGGCGGTGCCTTGCAATTCGACATGTTCGTGAACCTCGTTGTCGCCCGAACCGGCGGCGACGGCCCCCGCCGGCTGCTCGTAGCGTCCCAAGCGATGCCGGAAGAGGCGCAGGTTCCAGCTCGGGTAGTAGCCGCAGTGGTTGAGCCAGCCGTCGAGGAACCAGAAGCGGCGGTTCACGTAATAGCCGGCGTGCGGGCCGGCGAGGGCCGCGCGCATCGCGCGCTCCAGTTCGGGGGTGGCCCGTTCATCGGCGTCGATGATGAACACCCACTCGTGCTTCCAGGCGACGTGGGCCAGGGCCCAGTTCTTTTTGCGCGGGAAAGTGCCATTCCACCGGAAGTCCACGACCCGCGCGCCGGCGTTCCGGGCGATTTCCGGCGTGCCGTCGGTGCTGCCGGAGTCCACCACGACGACATCGTCGCACCACGCGACCGAGGCGAGGCAGGCGGCGAGGTTGGCCGCCTCGTTGCGGACCGGGATCAGCACGGAGATGGGCGCGCGCTCAGCCACGGGTGCGGGCCTCGTCGGTTGGTTCGGGCTGGTCAAGGGCGGTGTAGCGCACGGCACAGCAAAGGAGCGCGCAGAATGTGAGGAGCACCGCCGGGTTGGCAAAGGGGAATTCCAGCCAGGCGTAGAGCAGGATCAGCCCGCAGCCGGCGAGCAGGTAGCGCGGCAGCAGCGAGCGGCTGCGCCGCCAGCGGGTGGAGAACAGCACGCCAAGGCCCAACACGAGGAGCAGGCCCGTGCCGACGAAGCCGACCTCGGCGAGGGCCTGCAGCCAGTCGTTGTGGGCCTCCGCGTAGAAGGGAATCCACACCCAGGTCTCGGCGGCGCGCTGGGTGTTGAAGATGCGGAAGACGTGCGCGTAGCTCTCCAGTCCCCACCCAAACCATGGCTTCTCGGCCGCCATCTGCCAGGTGTCACGGTAGAGCGTGAGACGCGAGGCAATCGCCTGCCCCTCGGAGAAGTTGGCGAGCTGCCGGGAGGTCTGCTGGATGCGCTCGGCCATCGCGCCCCGTCCGAGGTAGGCGATGGCGGCGGCGGCCAGGACCGCAACCACCACGAGTCCCGCCAGCGGCGCCGCCACGGGTTCGCCGGCTTCGCGTCTGCGCCGGACGATGCGCAGGGTGAAATGCAGCAGCGCTCCGCTCAGCAAGAGGGCGGCCAGCAGCGTGCAAGAACGCGAGGCGCTCAGCGGCACCGAGGCGGCGAGCAGCAGGGTGGCCACCGCGCCCAGCGGGAGCGGCGAGTGCCACGGGTCACGGTAGCCGCCATGCCGGTGATAGTGGAACAGGAGCGCCAGGCACACGGAGGTGTTGAGCAGCGTGAACGCGCCCCAGTGGTTGTGGTAGATGAAGGTCGCGAAGAAGCGCTGGTTGGGCGACGGGACCGCACCAAACCAGAGGCCGTCCGCGCCGACGAGCTTTTGGAAACTGCCGAACACGGCGAGCGCGACGGCGTTGCCCGCGATCAGGAACAGCAGTGTGCGCACCTGGCTGCGCCGGCGCAGGGCGTAGAGCAAATTGAAGCAGGAGAGCACGAGGCCGTTGAACTGCCAGAGCTCGCGCGCGGCCAGCCGGGGCAGCGCGGCCGTGGGCAGCCAGGGATGGGGCGAGCCCTTCGCCAGCATCGCTTCGCCCGCGACGGTGATCTCGCGAAACCCCGGGTTGAAGCAGCTGATCACCACGATCAGGTCGAACACCCAGAGCGGCCACAGCAGGCGGATGGCCGGATGCAGCCGTCCATCCGGGCGCGAATGGACGAAGGAGGCCCAGAGAAACAGCGCCATGCCGGCCGTGCCCCACCAGGCGATCACCAGGCGCGCCCACGGGGCCTGCCCGCCAAAGGCCCAGGTCGTGAAGACCAGCAGGACTCCGAAATGGATCGGAATCAGCCGGTGCGGCCAGGGTGGGCTCCGGGACAATTCCCGATGACGGTGGCCGGGCTCAGGCATGCAGCAGGTGGCGGTAGAAACTGTGCAGCAGGCTCGCCGCACGGGACCAGGAATACTCGTTGGCCACCCACTGGCGGCCGCTTTGGCCCATGGCCTTCAGCTCGGCGGTCGGGGTCAGCAGGGCCTGGGCGAGGGTGGCGGTGTAGTCCGGCCACGGCACGCACCAGCCGGCGTGGTTGGGGGTGAGATCCGACCACGGTGTCGTGTCGGTCACCACCGCCGGCACGCCGGCGGCCAGCGCCTCGGCGATGACCAGCCCGAAGTTTTCCGAATGGGACGGCAGCACAAACAGCGAGGCAATCGCATACGGCGCCGGCCGGCCGGCGCCGTCAAACACCCGGATGTTCTCGGTGTGGCCGAGGTCGGCGACTTCCGCGGCGAGTCTCTCGGCGGTGTATTCCTCCGCGGTGCCGACGATGAGCAGCAGCCAGTCGCCGCGGGGAATGGAGAGCCAGGCGTCGATCAGCTCGCGCACGCGCTTCTTGTGGTGCAGGCGCGAATAAAAAAGCGCCACCGGCCGCGTGCGGGCTTCCGGGCAAAGTTCCAGCCAGGTCGCCCGGGCGGCGGCAAGGTTGGCCGCCTCGGGGAGGTCCACGCCGTTGGGCGCAACACAGACCGGCTGACGGAAGCCGAGCGCGTGAATGTCGGAGGCTTCCTCCGCGCTGGTGGCATGCCAGCCGGCCGCGTGCTTCAGGGCGCCGGGGTGGATGAGTTTTTCGGCGAGGACTTTTCTCCAGCGACGGTGGCGCCAGGCCCAGGCGTTCATCATGCCGCGGGGGGAGATGACCAGCGGCGCGCGGTGCCGGCGGGAGGCCTCGGTCGCGTAACGGAGGGTGAGCAGCCAGAGCGAGTGGTGGTGAATGAGGTCGGCCGGCACCTCGACGAGGTAGTCGCGCAGCGTTGGCGAGCAGGTCAGCCATTGCGGCGTAACGCAGCGGAAGAGCCGGATCTTGGCCCGGTCGTCGGGCGCCGGGGTGACGGTGTCGCCGCGCACGCCGGTGGCAAGGAGCTCGACCGCGGCGCCGGCGTCCACGGCGTGGTTGGCGAGGGCGCGGACCGATTTGGACGGACCGCCGTGCCGCTCGGCGAGACTGGGCACGATGTGGCAGAGACGCATGCGGTTGGTTCAGACCGGTTGCGACCGGTCCCGAATCGGCCGGCAGGGCGTGCCGATACAAATTTTCCCCGCGGGAAGGTCGTCCACGACGACCGAGCGGGCGCCGACCACGGTCAGTTCACCGACGGTCACCCCGGGACCGACAAAGACGTCGGCCCCGATCCAAGCGTTGCGTCCGAGAGTAATGGGGGCGGCGATGAGCGGCATGGACCAGCGGGTGAAGTCATGGCTGCCGGCGCAGAGGTGCGTGTGCTGGCTGACGTTGGCGCCGTATTCGAGGCGGATGGGCGCCAGGTTGTAGAGGAGCACGCGCGGCCCGATCATGCTGCGCGGCGCGAGCGAGAGTTTCCAGGGGAACGTCACCCGCACCGTGGGGAAGACCACGACCGGTCCCTCGATTTGCGCGCCGAACAGCCGGAGCAGCATCGCGCGGAAACCGTGCAGCGGGCGCGGACTCCAGCGAAAGACCGTGGATTGCACCACCAGCCAGAGCCAGCGGCGCAGCACCTCCGATTTCGGGTAGGGGGTGACGCAGTTCTGGCCCAGGTAAGGACTGTCTGTCGTGCTCAAGGCTTCGGGGATGATCCCAGTCAGCGAGGGGAGGCCGGAGCGGTCAACCGTGCAAACTCGCCGAGGAGACAACGCGCCGCCTCGGCGTAGTCGTGGCGGCGCACGTCGGTCTGGCCCTGCCGGGATACGCGTTGCCGCAGGGGTTCATCCTGCAGCAGCCGGGTGAGAATGTCGGCAAGCTCCCGGACGGCCGTCGGACTGGACTGGTCGAACTGAAACCCATTTTCCTTCGGACGGATCAGGTCGCGGTAGCAGTCGAGTTGGGAAACGACCGCCACCGCCCCCGCGGCCATCGCCTCCATCGGGGCGATGCTCAGGCCCTCGCCTTTGGCGGCGAGGCTGGGATAGCAGAAGATCGCCAGCCGGCCGTAATGTTCCGCCAGGATGTTGGCGTCGTAAACGGGCGGCAGGATCGCGAGTCGGTCGCCAAGCAGCGGGCCGTAGCGGGCCAGCAGGCCGTCGCGGTAGGCTTCGCCTCCGCCGCCTTGCGGCACGGCCACGGGCCCGATGAGTTCAACCCGCCAGGCTGGCAGGGCCGGCTGTTCGCGCTGAAGCAGCACGGCGGCGTCGAGCAACTGTTCGAGGCCCTTTTCCGGGTGGATGCGCCCGATGTAGCCGATGGTCAGGACGCCGGCCTTGGCGGCGGCCCCGGCGCGCTGATGCAGCTGCCAGTCGATGGGATTGGGAAATTTGAAGATGCGCGCGTCGAGCGAGGCGTTTTCCGCCCGGATCTTGTCGGCCACGGCCGTGCTGGTGGCGAGCAACGTGTCCACGGCGGCGTAGGCGCGGTTCTGGCCCTTAGGCATCCGCCCGAGGACAACCGCCACGCGCCCGGCGGCTGGTTTTACCCAGCGGAGATAGACGGGCAGGGTGACCGTGTTGCAGACGACAACATCGGCCGGGGGCAGATGCCAGGCAACCTGTAGGCCCCAGAGAAAATCAAGCAGCAGGTTGAGCGGCAGAAAACGCGTGTGCGTGCGGCCAGGCAGGCGCAGGTGGGTGAGCCCTCCATCCAGCTCGGTCTCGCGGTCCGGCCAGCCGGGCCAGCGGCGGGAGACCATCGTCACGGTGTGTCCGGCGGCGACGAACTCGCGGGCGAGGCGATGCCAGATTTTTTCGGTGGAGCCGCCGAGGATCGGGGGCACCGGAAGAAAAAAACCGCAGACAATGGTGATTTTCATGGCGAGTGGGCGGTGGCCTGGTCGAGGGCCGACTGGAGCCCGCGGGTGGCTTGGGCGTAGGTGTAGCCGCCGATGCGGGCGGCGAGGCGCAGGCGGAGCGGCTGGGTGTCGCCGCGCAACCCGTCGAGGGCGCGGCGGAGCGCGGCTTCCAATCCAGCCGGGTCGGTCGCGGGAAAGACCCAGCCGGTCTCGCCGTCGGTGACGAGATCGCGCTGGCAGCCCACGCGGTCGCTGACGAGACAGGGCACGCCGAGGTGCATGGCCTCGTTCACCGCCAGGCCCCAGGTTTCATAAAGCCCGCGCGAAGGCAGCACGAAGAGATCGGCGAGCGCGTAGCGGGACGGCATCTCGCTCTGGTTGGCAAAGGGCAGGAAGCGCACGGCGCAGCCGGGGTGTTGTGCCGCGCGGGCCTCGAGGGCGGTGCGCTCGGGGCCTTCACCGACGAAGACCAGCGCGAAGTCGGCCGGCGCCAGCCGTCGAAACGCCTCAAGCAGCGCGCCGGGCTGCTTGGCGGACACGAGCTTGCCGGCGTAGAGCACGACCTTGCGGTTGCCGATGGCCAGTTCCTCGCGCAACCGGGCCGCGGCCAGCTGGCAGGCTTCGTCGCGCACGAAACGGTCTGCGTCCACGCAATGCGGGGCAAAGTGCAGCCGGTTGTCCGGCACGCCAAAGGTCCGGAAGTAGTCGCGATTGGCCTGACCCACGTAGGTGACGGCGGCAAAGCGGGCCAGGATGCGCCGCAGCACGCAGCGCTTGAGCCACGAGGGCGAGTGGCCGATCAGGTGCGAGTCGCCGCGGAAGATCAGCGGCGCGGGTGGGTGACGGATCAGGTCAAGGTGGCTGCGCCACGCGTAGCCGAAGAGCAGCACCGCATCGGGATGCCAGTCGCGGAGGCGTTCGCCGAGCGCAGGATTGCGCAGTCCGCCGAAGTGGTGGGTGCCGGGATCACGCGCGGTGTTCGGCACGAACTCGTGGTCGTACCCGGAGAGCAGGTCCACGTCCCACTTGAACCGGTGGCCGAACTGCGGGTCGCGTTGCTCGGTGACGCCAAATTCCCAGAGGTAGAACACCTGGAAGTCCAGCCGCGTGTGCGTGCCCATCCAGCGGAACCACGGGCTGTAATACTGCGTGGGGTGGGAGAGGACGATGGCGAGGCGTGACATGCGAGGTCAGTTTCCGCCGAGAAGGTTCTTGATGAGGAACGGCACGCCCAGCACCACGACGAGCGCCTGCTGGAACGAGGAGATCCACGCCGCCATCGTGAGCTCGGAGTTGAAGGCCCATGCGGTCAGAAGCACCATCATCAGGCCGGCGAAGGAAAGCATCGGGCTGAAGGTGGACCAGATCTGGAGCTTCTTGAGCGTGAAGCCCCAGAACGTACCCAGCAGGATGGCGCCGAAAAGGCCGAAGTTGGCGTAAGCCTCGGCCAGCAGACCGAACGCGATGGTGGTGGTCTCGGTGTCCTCCTCGCGCTGGATGCCGTAGTAGATCGAGAGTTCGTAGGTGGCGATGTGGGACTTGGGTTTTTCCGGCCAGAAAAAGCGGGGAATGAGCTGGGGCAGGACGTGCCGGTAGGTGGAACCGTAGAGGTAATCCTGCCGCTGGGGCGTGTAGGAACCGATCAGGCAGAGGATGTGCATGAGCGAGGTGCGCTCGAGCAGGCGCCGGCTGGCGGCTTTTTTTTCCTCCGCCTTCTGGAGGCCGTATTCGAACCATTCGCCGTAGTAATCCGCCAGCTGCGTGAGGCCGGGCTGGGGCAGTTCGCCTTCCCAGTATTTTTCACGCATGCGCGACTTGCCGGTGTGCAGGACCGCCAGAATGGCGAAGGTCACGAGCATCACCACCCACGGGATGCGCTTGCCGCCCGACAGGTAGCCGAGCAGCGCGATGCCGACCTGGCTGATGGCGCCGATCAGCACGAGGCCCACGGACATGAAGATCATCTGCGGCACCAGCGAGCACACGAACAGGCTCTTTTCCCCCTGGGTCAGCTCGCCACGGCCCCAGCGCTGGGCGCTGATAAAGGTGCAGAGGATGCTCAGCCCGAAAAACACCGCGCGCAGCACGCTGCCCAGTGCCGGGGGAATCCAGTCGGTGAACACGCTGATGCCCACGTATAGCGCGGAGACCGGCAGGCCATAGATCACCGAGCGCTCAATGCCGGGGGACAGCAGGGATTCCGTCCAGAAGCTGCCGCGTCCCGGGTCGCCGCGCGTGACCCGGTAAACGACGTTGGCGCAAATCACGTAGAGGACCACCAGCCAGCCGGAGCGGGTGATGACCTCGTCACTGTAGTCGGCCATCTGCTCCCGCACGTTCAGCAGCGGCAGCGCATAGGAGTTGGCGCAAAGCAGCATGATCGTCTCAAAGACCGGGAAGCGGCTGCCCCCCGTCTTCGCCCAGAGCAGGCCGGGGAGCACGGAGAGGGTCAGGATGAGCAGCCCTTGGAAAACATGGAGGCTGTTTTCGGTGTTGGCCGTGTAGCCGAGGTAGCCGAGCGCCGCGGCGAGCAGCACGAGGCCGGTGGTGAACAGGCGCTTGCCGCGTTCGAGATGCTCGCCACCGAGCAGCGTGTAGTCCATCGCCTGCGTGGCGGGTTGGGAATCGCGGCTGATGTTTTCCATTTTAACGGCTCAGTCTGAACAGCCGATGACGCGGGAGAAAATCTCCAATTGGCGGCGGGCCACCGCCGCGGCCGAATGCCGGACCTCCAAGCGTGCGCGGTCCAGCGGTGGTGCGGGCAGGGGCCGGCCGGCGATGCAATGCTGCAGCAAACTGGTCAGCGCCGCGACGGCCTGATCGTCCGCGGTCGGTTGCGGCCGGTAGGTGACGAGGGCCGCACCGCCGAGTTCCTCGACGGCTCCGGCCAGAACGCTCCCGGTCGGTGCGATAGCCATCGTGGGGCGTCCGGCGAGCAGCGTCGGGTAGATTTTGGACGGCGAGTATCCCTGATCCTCGGAGCCCAGCACCAGCGCGACGTCGGTATCTATCAGCAGGCGCAGCGAATCCAGATAGCCGATCCGGGCCGGTTGCTCATGCACGAGGTCCGCGATGCCGTGGCGCTGCGCACAGGCGGTCCCGGTCGATTCCGCCCGGTCCGCTCCGGCGTAGGAGGTGCCGAAGAAATACAGTTCAACCGGACGCGTGGCGTCCCGGCAGCGCGCGACGGCGGCGAAGAGGACCTCGAGGGTGGGCAGCATGTCCGGTCCGAGGCGTCCGGCGTAGGCGATCCGCAGGGAGCGCTTGCCAGCGGGCAGCAACGCTCGCGTCGCATCGGGTCGGGCGCGCAACAGCGCGAAGTCCTCGTCCGGTGCGCCAAAGGTCAGCACACTGCCGCGGTCGGGCGTCCACCACGGATAACGGCGCGCCAGGTCGTCGAGGTAGCGGGCGGACACGCTGATAACGTGAGCACTGCGGCGCAAGGTCCAGCCTTCGAGCAGGCGCGCGCTGGCGTCGGCGAAGCGGTATTTCCAGCCGCCGGGCGGCGGGGGGGCGCCGGGCTGGCGGTAGTAGTCGTTCACCCATGGGTCCTGCAGGTCGATCACGTAAGGGAGGCCGTAGCTGCGGCGCCAGAGGCGCCCGAGCGGCATCGTCGTGAACTGCGTGGTGGAAAAATAAATCACCGACGGACGCCAGGTGCGGATGAGGCGGATGCCCGCGGTGGCGAGAAAGGGCAGCATCCGCCACGCGAGGTTGTTGAGACCGAAGAAACGCGTCCAACGCCGGCTGAGACAGGGCACCCGGATCACTCGCACGGAATCGGGCACGGTCTGCAGGAGGGCCGGTTCCAGCGGGGCCTGCGGCTCCCGGTCATCCGCCGTTAGCACGGTGACTTCCCACCCGGCCTTCACGAAATGCGGCAGGCTCATGCGCACGCGCTGCATGTCCGGTGCGTTGACCGGTGGAAAATGCGGACTGACGATCAGCAGGCGTTTCATGCGGACGGGCCGGCGGTCGCTCGGCCACAGGCTTCCTGGTAAAGTGCGAGGTAAAGGTCTGCGCAGCGGGCGAGACTGAAGCGCTGCTCCGCATCTGTCCGACAGGCGCGCCGATCGAGCGAGCCGAGCCGGGTGACGGCGGCGGCGCCTTCCTCCGCGTTTTGCACAAAGAAGCCGGTGGTGCCCGGACGGATGATTTCCGGGAGGGCGCCACGGGCGCAGCTGATGACGGGTGTGCCGGCGGCGAGCGCCTCGGCGAACACGATGCCGAAGGGCTCGTCCCACCGGATGGGCACGACGAGGGCGGCACAGCGGCCGAGCAGCCGGTTCTTCTCCAGGTCGCCGACTTCGCCGACCCACTCGATGCCGTCATGCCCCAGATGCGGGGCGACCTCGCGCTCGAAGAATTCCGCTTCAGGGCCTTCCGTGGCCCGGTTGCCGGCGATCAACAGCCGGCGGCCGCATCGTCGTGCAATGGCGATGGCCACGTCTGGTCCCTTGATCGACTCGACGCGGCTGAGGAATAGCAGCGGGGCGTCCGCGGGCACTTCGGCTTGGAAGTCAATGCGATCAATTTCCACGAAGTTCGGGATCGCGGTCCACTGGGTGCCCGGGGACCGGCCCTGGGCGCAGATAAACTCGCTGCAGCCCGTGAAAGTCAGTGAATCGCGGCGGGCCAGGCGCAGGGCGGGGCGGACCTGCCCGGGCGAAACATGGCGCTGGTAGGACATGATTTTGGGCCGGGCGGTCGGTTGAATCAGCGACAGGTAGGCAAGACGGGAATAACTGTGGACCAGATCCGGCTCAAATTCCCGCACCGCCTTCGCCAGCGCGAACGTGTTGCGCAGGGTGTCGAGCTTGCCGCTCACGTTGTCGCCCGGCCAAGGGAAGAAAGCATCCACCGGGCAAGTGGATCCGGCTTTCGCGACGAGACCGACCGTGTGGCCGCGACGGCGGAACTCGCGTGCCAGGGCGTCCACGATGCGCTCAATTCCGCCGTAGCCGGCGGGCGGCACCGGAATGATGGGATCGGCGGTGAGGAGGATGCGCATCAGTGGGCGAGCGCGGCGGACGCCAGCGCGGCGTAGCGGGCGGCCTGGGTTTCGTGCGCCAGGGTGGCGACGAAGGCGTTTCGGGCCGCCTTTCTCGCGGCGAGCAGGGAATCGGGATCGGCGGCGAGACGGTTCAGGGCGGACGCGAGGGCTTCCGCATTGCCAGCCGGGAAAATCACCCCGGCGCCCGGGGCGAGCGCGAGGCCTTCGCGGTGGCCGGCGGTATCGCTGGCCACGACCGCCAGACCGGACTGGAGGTAGTGGAAAAATTTGTTGGTGAGCGTGAGATTGCGGCTGGGGATGGTGCTTTCCTCCAGCGCGAGCCCGATGTCGTGGCGGGCGATGGCGGTTGCGAGCTGATCGTGCGACACCGTCGGGTGAAACTGAATCCGACTGCTCAATTCGGCGGGCAGACGGGCCAGCAGCTCGTTTTTGTAGGGCGAGCTGATTTCGCCGCGGAGGTGCAACATCCAATTGAAGGTCAAGCCGGGCAGAGCGGCCATCAGGCATTCGAGACCGCGCCCCGGGCCGATGACTTGCGAAAACCAATGCAACGCCACGGCGCGTCCGTTGGCCGAAGTGACTTCGGGCTCCGGTCCGGCGGGAAAGGTGTTGTAGATCACGGACGGGGCCGGCCCCTTGAATTGCGTGGCCAGCGCCTGGGCGAGGGCGCGCGAGGTCGTCGTGGCGTAGGGTGTCGCGCGCCCGAGCGTGGCTTCCAACTCGGCCAGACGCTCGACAGGCCGGCCGCGTTGCTGGTCGGTTGGCAGGTCACGCGAGAACCAATCCTCGTAATCGACACCGATCCGTTGGCCGCGCCGATGAAGTTCCGCGGCGATCGCGAGGCCGCCTTCCGAATGGACGATGGTGAGGTCGGCCGGATCCTGCAGGGCGTGACGCATCAGCGCACCCTGCGCGTAGCCCCAGACTTCGGAAGTCACCCGGCCGGTGAGCGCGAACCAGTCACGCGCGAGGCGATGACGAAGGCGGGCGACCAGCCAGCATGTCGCCTGACCCTTGGCGGTGAAATCGGCGACGGGCGCCCAACGCCAGGCACGTCCTTGCGCCAATTGGGCGTCGCGATCTGCGGAGACCGGATCGAAGCACACGCCGTGCACCGTGACCTCGTGCCCGGCCGCGGCGAGGGCATCGGCCTCCTTCTGCGGGCGCGGCGCGGTGCAGAGGTGGCGGGCTAGATAGATGCGGATGCGGGCCATCGGGCAATTAGCGGGGGCGACGTCCGATCAGGTGACGGACGCCAGCCGCGAAACGCCAGCCGGCGAGGCGGGCAAGCTTCTGGAATCCGGCCCCGCCGCCGGGCCGCAAGTCGGAGCCGCCCAGTTCGGCGACGCGTTGCTCCACCGCTTGGCGCAGGTCCCCGTGTTCGGGATAGAAACTGTAGATCAGTTTCTGGAGCATGTTGGCCGAGAGCCGGCGCGTCTCGCCCGAGTCCTCGACGGCGATCAGGTGTCCGATGGCGAGGTTGGTGGAGAGGATCGCGGATTCCCAGGCCCGGCGGCTTTTGTGACCGGAAAGGCTCCCGGGCAAACCCGAGCGATAAAGGAGCTTGGCGTCCGGGGTGAAAACCAGCCCGGATGAAGCGAGGGCCAGCCGGGTGAAGAATTCGAAGTCGTCGATCAGGGTCAGCCGCTCGTCCCATCCGCCGGACTTCTCCAAGAGCAGGCGCGGAATCAGAAATATGCCGCACTGATACATCGGCTCGGTGTCACGCCAGGTTTCCTTGATCCAGGCGAGTCCGTTGCCGTCGTGCCAGCCGGGGTGCGGGGTGAAGACCGCGCGCGAGTGGTCTTCGTGGAATCGCGCCCACGGGCCGAAGGCGAGTCCGCTTGGATTGCCGGCGAGTGCGGCGACCTGCGCGGACAGGGCGTCCGGCGAGAGCAGATCATCGGCGTCGAGGAACTTGATGAACGCACCGCGGGCCAGCTGGAAGCCATGGTTGCGGGCTGCGCTGGCGCCGCGGTTGGGCTGGTTCACCACAGTCACACCGCGACCGGTGAAGCGCTGCGCCACCGTCAGGCTGCCGTCGCGAGAACCGTCGTTCACCACGATGATCTCCCGGTGCGGCCAGGTCTGGGCCAGGGCCGATTCCACTGTTTCGGCCAGCCACGCCTCGGCATTGTGGCAGGGGATGATGAGGCTGACGAGTGGCGCCGTCATGGTTTCAACGCCCGCTGTGCTTCGCGCCAGCCGTGGCGGTAATACCAGCGTTTCGATTCGGCGACGTAGTGGTGCATGACGGCGCGGGGCTGCATGCCTTCCGCGCGGTCGGGCTTGGTGAGATAGTCGCCGGCCGGGGCGATGGCGCAGGGTTGGGTGCGTGCGACCAGCATCGCGACGAGGGCCTGTTCCAGGTAGTAGCTGGTTTTCTCCCGGGCGATGAGTTCGGCGCACCAGGCCTCGAGCTCGTTCCAGTCGAGCAACTCGCTGCGGAGGCCGCACAGACCCACGTTCACCAGCGGGGGAATCGGGGCGCCGGCCAGTTTTTCCAGCAAGCTGCGCGAGTAGCCGTAGCTCTCCGCGCAGTCCACCGCGTGCAGCGGGCGGTCCGGCGCAGCACACCAGGCGAGGAGGAAGTCCGGACGCCGGAAGAAGAGCAGGTCGGAATCAATCACGAGTTTCCAGCCGGTGGACCCGAGGTGCGGATCGGTCAGCTTGCGGATGTTCGGATAATTGCGCCACCGCTCGCGCAGCACGGGAAAACGCGACTCCGGCAGCAAGGCGTCGAGTTTGGCGCTGGTTTCGGCCATCGGATGAAAAACGACACCGGGACCAAGCCGGGCCAATTCTGAAAGCAGATCCTCGTCGAAACTGCCGTCGTCGTAAACGTGCGCCTCGATGGCCGCGCCGGAATGTCGGGCGAACGAGTGCAGGCAAAAGGCGGCCTGGTAGAGGAAGCGCTTGCCCGTGAGCAGGTGCAACGCGACCCGCGGGGCGTTGGCGGGTTGCGGCAGCTCCGGCAAGTGGCGGGCCGCCTCGATCATCAGCTGTCGTTGCCGCTCGGTCTCGCGCTCGGTGAGGGGACCACCGTTGCGCAACGAATCCTTCAGCCGGTTCATCGGCGTGTGGTAGAAGCGGAGCAAGAACTGGCCGGGGGTCATTCGGTTGGCTTGGTGCGGAGCCGGGTGAGACGTTGCTCTTCTTCGGTCCAATGCGACTTGAGCGTTCTTTGGGGGCGGAGCGCGGCGAACGGAACGCAAACGCCCCGGATCAACAGGCGAAATAACTGGGCGATCCAGGCACGATGACCGTGAAAAGCCGCGATTGGACCGAAGCCGGGCACGAAGGCGCGGGCGCCGGGCCGGCGGTTGAGATCCCGGGCCAGTGCCGGCAGGTCGCTCCGGCCGTGCAGCAGCCGCACGGCCCACATGGTGTAGTTCGGGGTGATGGTGATGAAGTGAAACTCACTGGGCAGCGGTGCGATCCTCACGCCGGCCCGGAAGGCCGCCCGGCGGAAGGCCGGCTGGTCGGTGACAAAGCCGTTGCTCGCATGCAGCGTCTCGTAGTCAGCCTTCCAGGTTCGGAAAAATTCCTCGGCTGCGGGACCGCGCCGGAAGGCGATCACCCCGGTGTTGTATTCGGGGAAGGCGGCGGGCACTTCCGGCAGCGTGTAGTGCCAGCCGCGCAAGGTTTCAGGGGCGGCTGCCAGATCGAAACGGTCGAGCAGAATGAACAGGTCGGAGAGGTCGCCACAGACATGGGTGTCGGTGTCCAGAAACACACAGCGCTCGAAAGGCGCCTCCCAGGCGAGGAGCTTGTCGATGGGCTGGTGGCGCACCTCCGTGCGGACGATAACAGTGGTGAAGAGGCCGGCGGTTGCCTCATCCGGCGGCAAATCCGTGACCAGGGCCACGGCGGCGTCCGGCATGCTCGCGCGCAGGCTGCGGGCGGAGCGGCAGGCTTCGGCGACGTAGCGCGCGCCCGTGGCGACATAGACGAAGCCGGAGGTGCTCATGCGCGGGGCAGCAGCACCGTCAGCCCGTTGCTGCGTTCGGTGGCGAAGGTGTGGACATGGAAGCGGTCCAGGCTTTCCCGCACGGCGCGACGCACACCTGGCGCGGACAGCGAATCGTGGAGCACCAGGCAGCCGCCGGGAGCGAGCCGGGCGCGATAGAGGGCGATTTCCTCCAGCGTCGGCTGGTATTCGTGGGAGGTGTCGATGAAGACGACATCTGCTTCCGCGGGCAGCTGGCGGAGCACGTCGGGCGAGGTTGACATGCCCTGCAACGGCGTGCCCAGCTCCGCGAGGCCGAGCCGCCTCAGGTTGGCAGTCGTCTGATCGAGAAAGCGCTGGTCGTAGTCGAGGTAGTGAATGTGACCGGTGCCCGCCTGCTGCATGCCATGGGCCATGTGGATGGTGGACCAGCCGGTGAAGCAGCCCAGCTCGATGACCTTGCGGGCGCGCTTTGCATGGACCAGACGCCCGAGAAATTGGGAGACACTGGGCTCGGACGACCAGCCTTCGGTGTAGGCCGAGTCGGTCCGGTTGAAGGGGGTCGGGTCGAAGGTGGGAAATTCCAGCAGGGGCTGCCGGTCAGGGGAAAGCTTGGCCAGCAGGGAGAACGGCTCCGTGTCGCCGCAAACATCGGTGATGCCCATGCCGTGGTCCCGCATGATGTCGCCGAGATCGCCATAGACGAACCGTTTGGTGAGCGCGATCCGGAGGAGACGAAGCCGGGTGGATAGGTTGCTTTGCAGCGACATGGCGGGGAGGAGCGGGTCAGCTGGAAACAGCGGGTGATTTAACGCGACCGTCGAAGTGGCCGCAGGCACCCTGCCAGCGAATGTAGGGCGCGTTGCGGCTCCAGGCGCGATGGCTGAACCAGGCCTTCAGTTTGCGCAGGCTGGCGTCCATGGGACTGAGCGGGGCAAACGGATTGGCCCCGTGAAGCGAAAGCACCCGCATCCACGATTGTTGGATGGCACGGTTAAGTCGCGCAAGGTAGTCGGGCGTCGTGCGCCCCGGTGGGATGAGGTGGGTGAGGCGCAGGGTCGGAAAGTAGCCCGCTTCCCAGCCGGCTTTCATGGCGCAGAGGACGATGTCGTTGTCGCCCCCGGAAGTCAGCTCGGTGCCGCGCCGGTCGGAGAGTTGGTGGCGGGTGGGCGACTTGAGCCAAGCTTCCCAGGCCGCTCGCCGGATCGCCATGCCGGCGCCGATGGGTGCGAAGCCGGGATAGGCGTGGTGGCTGGCGCCGGCGGGACGGAGTCCGCTTGAAATCAGCGGTTGGTCGCCGAGATCGCGCAGGGCGAGCAGGCCGTGAAATTCGGCGGTCCAGTCGGCGGGTGGGGATTCGAACTCCGGTTGCGACTTGCCGCCGAGCACGCCAACGCGCGGATGCTCGGAGAACAGCGCGACCACTTGGGCGAGATAATCCGGGGCCAGCACGTTGTCATCGTCCACCAGCACGGCGAAATCCCCGCGGGCCTCGGTGAAACCTCGAACACGGGCGTGGGTCAGTCCGGCGACTGGCTCGCGGAGGATTCGCAATCCGGCCGGGGCCGTTTCCACCAGGGCTTCCGCTGCGACCGCCGGTGACGAGGCGTTGTCCACCAGCAGGCACTCCCATTCGGACGCGGCCAAGCTCTGCGCGCGCAGTCCGGTGAGCGTGCGGTGCAGCCGTCCCGGATGGGGGTTGTGCGCCGGGACGACCACCGTGAGCCGTGGGTTGGGCATCAGGTCTGGGCGGAGCTGCCGTCGCGGAACCGACGGACCTCGGCGGGACTGCCGTAGGCGATGGCGCCGGGCGGCAAATCGCGGGTCACGACCGAGCCGGCGCCAACCACACAACCGTCACCGATGGTCACACCGCCGAGCACGGTCACCGCGGCGCCGAGCCAGACATCGCGGCCGATCTTGGTCGGGAGCAACAGGTCGGGCTGGGAACGGATGGGCGTGCCGGCCGGCGGAACGGTGTGGTTGGAGGAGAGGATCCGGCAATGCATCGAGACGAGGGTTTCGTCGCCGATCTCGACGCCGCCGTGACCGTAGATGACGGCGCCGGGTCCGATGAAGACATCACGGCCGACGGAGATGCGACCGCCGTAGGGATGGAGCAGCACGCCGTGTTGCAGCCGGGTGCCTTCGCCGAGTTCGATGATCCCGCGGCGTCCGGGCGCCGGTCCGAGCGCGACCTCGCAGTTCCGGCCGAGGGTGACGGCCGCCGCGGATTTTACGCCGCTCAACGAGGCCAGCCACGCGCGCCAGCGCCCGCAAAGGTGGCTGCCGTGGTGAAACAGTGACTGCAGTTGCCGGGTCATGGGATGGGGGTTCAGGCGAAATGAGGCTGCAACCAGCGGACATCGGACTCCTTCTGAAAATCAATCTGCACGGCGCAATGCCTGAGTCCGGCGACCTGCGCGAGGCGGGAGTAGAAGGTGTTCGCCCCGGGGGCGGAGGTCTCGCAGAACTCCCAGACCTGCGTGCCGGCGGGAGCAAAGACCAGGCCCGCGAGTCCGGCGCCGTGCGGGCCCGCGATGACTCGGGCCGTGCGCATCAGGCCGATCTGTTCCGCGGGGGAAAGATCCTGCAGGACCACGGTTTCAAAACCGGGGAGCTGGGCCAGCAGCGCCGATTCCCAGCGCAGGTCGCGCTCGGAGGCGCCGCGTCGGGAAATCCAGAGCCGCCGGTTGGCCGCGGGCCCCGTTTCTCCGCGAGGCCAGAGCGAGTGCAGGTGTCGGAGCACGGCCGGGGTGGCGTAGTGGTGTCCGGTCAAAGGGCCGGTGAAGAGCAGCTGGTCGCAACGGTAGTGGCCGAGATCGCCCAGCCAGCGCAGCTTCGCGGCGGGGATGCCGGCATGGATCAGCCAGCGTTCGGCGAATCCACCGGCCCTGCCGTTGACGATAAAGTGATCGATGGAATCCCACCACGGCCGGCACAGGGCGAGTTTGGGCAGGCACTCGAGCAGAAAGTGGTAGAACGATTCGATCGAGAGCACCCCCAGCACGAGGCCGACTCCGGGCAGGGTCTCCGCCCGGGGGAAACGCGGCGCAGCAAACAACGGATGATGGGAAACCGGCGTGTCCCACTGCCTGATGCTTTCCTCCACCGCCACCCGGGTCTCGGGGCAATAAACGACGCAGTCGTTCCCGGCCACTGCTCCCGGGCACAGGCTGAATATCGTGGCGGCCGGCCCCGGGGCGATCCCCGCGCTGGCGGTCGGCGGGTGGGTCACGGACAACGCGCGGACCGTCCCATCGGGAGCGAGGACGCGGAACGGTTCAAACGCACAGGACTCACCCGCGGCTTGGCTGATGATGCCGGTGAGGCGTTCGGGTTGTGACAGGCTGCGGCGCTGGCCCGGGTGCTGGCGCCGGAGGTGCCAGGCAAAGGGCTCGATCACGCCGGACGGACCGGCTCCGAAGCACCGGGTGGCAAGGCGACGGGCCGCCTGGCTGGCGGTTTCGATCGGACCTTGCGGCTTGGATTTCATCGCGGGGAAGGCGAAAGGATGGGCGGGGCGGGGTTGGCGGGGCAAGCTTCGGCGATTACGCGGCGCGGGCCGGTCCCGGGGTTCCGCGCAGGCTGCGTTTGATCTTGCGGGCCAGCAGGGGCAACAGGCGCCGTGCCAGCGCCGCGGGTTCCGGCAGTGAGCGCCAGATGAACTTCGCTAGCAGGCCCGGGCGGATGGTTGGCCCGCTTTCCAAAAACCAGAACCGGTGCAGATCACCCGTCCATTGTCCGATCCAGCGCCGGTGCATCAGGCTCAGGTGGTCGGGTGCCACGCCCAGTTGCCGCCAGCGGGCACGGAGTTCGTGGCAGCGGTAGAAGAAATCAAACCACCGAGGCCGGGCCCATTCTTGCGCGCCCAGGCTCGCGAAGGCCAGCGGGCGCCCGCAGTAGAACACGGGGCGGCGCTGCGCCGCGTTGAACAGGAGCACGAGGTGCGGAAAGGTGTCTTCCAAAGTGTCGAAGAGCGCCGCCTGCTGCAACGGTTCGTTGGGCAACCGGATCTCGCGCCAGCGTCGGGTGCGGGTGACGTGGCCGACCACATGGCTGGGAAACTGAAAATTCCCCTCGGTCGCCTCCAGGACCCGCGCGATCGAGTCCTGCCGGACGAGCCGCCGGTCCGGACAGGCGAGGCTTTCCTCCGGCGGTTCATAGCCGGGATCATTCTCCGTGCGCAGCCGGCAGCATTCCTCATAGCTGCCGTGCGTGTAGTTCAGCACGAAGTGGTCGAGGTCCGGATTCTTCCCGAGCAGTTCCAGCAGCAACGGTAGACTGCCGGGCAGGATCAGATCGTCGTCGCCAATGACCCAGAAGAACTCGCCCGAGGCGTATTCGCGCGGTGTGGTCACGATGTTCGCGTTGCCGGAAATGCCGACCGACCGGCGCACCGCCCGGAAGTTCGCTTCGCCCGCCCACCGGGCCACCACCGCGGGCGTGCGGTCGGTGGAGGCATTGTCCACCACCACCACCTCGATCCGCTCGATGTAGGGCCGGCGCGTTTCCATGAGATGGGCCAGCGCCGGCTCCAGCACGTCAGCCCGGTTGTAGGTGGGGATGCAGATGGAGAGCAGCGGAGCCGTGGGCATGGCGGAGACGGACGGCGGGCGGCACCTAGGCGGACGACGGGGTGGGGGGCAGCGGGACGGACTGCCAGCGCAGCTGAGGGCGAACGCAGCCGTTGATCACTCCGCCGTATTCCTCGCGGCCGACCCCGGTCTCATGCACGGTGAAGGAAACAGCGTCGCGCACCTGGACCTGGATGTTGGTCACATCCGTCAGGAGGATGATGCTGACCTGGTAGAGCCCGTCGTTGAGCAGGTTGCCGGGCAGCGTGACCCGGTGGCGGTAGGCGCCGGGATCGAGTTCCGCGCTGGCCGGGCCCGAGCAGAGCACCCAGACACCCTGTTTGTCGAACAGGTGGATGCTCGTGGACACCCGGCGACGCGCGCCCGTCACGGCAAAGTCAAACTCGACGACCGCATCCTGATCGATCGGAACCTCCGCCGCGGTGCGCCCGGCCACGGTGACGCGCGCGGCGTGCAGCCGCATCCGCTCGTTGCCGGCCACCGGGTCGTCCTCCCGCCAGGTGGCCTCTCCCGCGTGGTGGGCTGCGGCCTGGATGTAGGCGTTGACGCCCGCCGAGGTCGTGCCGTCGGTGAGAACCCGGCCCTCGCCCAGCATGATGACACGCGAACACAGGTTGGCGATCACGCCCATGTTATGGCTGACAAACAGCACGGTGCGGCCGCCGCCCTGGGCGACCTCCTGCATCTTGCCGAGGCACTTTTTCTGGAACTGGGCGTCGCCCACGGCGAGGACCTCGTCGATGATGAGGATCTCGGGTTCGAGGTGGGCGGCGACGGCGAAGGCTAGGCGCACATACATGCCGCTGGAGTAGCGTTTCACCGGCGTGTCGAGGAATCGCTCGATCTCGGCAAAGGCCACGATCTCGTCGAACTTCCGCGTGATTTCGGCCCGCGACATGCCGAGGATGGCGCCGTTGAGGAAGATGTTCTCCCGGCCGCTCAGGTCGGGATGGAAGCCGGTGCCGACTTCGAGCAGCGAGGCGATCCGGCCGCGGAGCCGGACCGAGCCGGCCGTGGGCTCGGTGATGCGGGAGAGCACCTTCAGGAGCGTGGATTTGCCGGCGCCATTGCGGCCGATGATGCCGACCACCTCGCCCGGTTGCACGGCGAAGGAGACGTCGCGCAACGCCCAGAACTCCTCGGTCTCGAAGCCCGTGCCCCAGCGGAAACGACGCCAGAGCTTGCGCGCCGTGTGGTGGAGCGTGTCGCGCAGGCTGTCGTGCCGCGACTCATGCTGGATCACGTAACGCTTGCTCAGACCGGAAACTTCAATGGCGGGCGAGGGCATGCTCAGATGATGTCCGCGAACTGGCGCTCGGTTTTGCGAAAATACCAGAGCCCGGTCACGAGCAGGATGGCGGCCACGACCACCGAGGAGGCGAGGCCGGGCAGATAGAGTTCGGTGCGACCGCCGAGCAGGCTCCAGCGCACCCCGTCCACGACGCCGGCCAGCGGGTTGAGCGCCAGCAGGTCGCGCCAGTTGGGCAGGTGGTCGGTGCGGAAGCCGACGGGCGTCACAAACATGCCGATCTGCAGGATGAACGGGGTGATGAAGCGGAAGTCCCGGAACTTGACGGTGAGCGCGGCGATCCAGAGACCGGCGCCGAGTGCAATCAACAGCCCCAGCAGCAAAAACAGCGGAAGCAGAAGCAGCTGCCACGCAGGGTAGATGCCGAATCCGGCCATCACCGTGAGGGTCAGCACCAGCATGATGCCAAAATCTATCAGGGCCACGGCCAGCGACGAGAGCGGCACGACCAGCCGCGGAAAATAGACCTTCGAGATGAGATGTGAGTTGCCGACGAGGCTGTTGCCCGCGCCGTTGAAGGCCGAGGTGAACAATTGCCACGGCAGCAGGCCGGCGAGCACGATGAGCGGGTAGGGCAGGCCGCCGTCGGGCATCTTGGCCAGTTTGCCGAAGACGAAGGTAAGCAGCACGGTCTGCACCACGGGCTGGATGACCGCCCAGGCAATGCCGAGCGCCGCCTGCTTGTAACGCACCTTGATGTCGCGCCACGCGAGGAAGCCGAGGAGTTCACGGTAGCGCCAGAGGTCGGACCAGTAGTGCCGCGATGAGCGGCCGGCTTCGAGCACGAGTTCGGGTGTTGGCGGTTGGGACATCGTCAGGCGAGGACGGCGGCGAGGCGCTGGGCGAACACGGGAAAAGCAAACGCGGCGGCGTGCCGGCGCACAATCTCCGAATCACGGGGCGAGCGCACCAGTTCGTCCACGGCGGCGGCGATCTCGGGAATGTTGCCGTATTCGACCAGCCGGCCGACGGTGTCGTTGACGACCTCCGGGGCGCCGCCGGCCCGGGCGGCGAGGCAGGGTTTGCCGTGAATCATGGCCTCCAGGTAAACGAGCCCGAAACCCTCGCGGCGGCTGGGCAGGGCGAACAGGTCGCAGGCCGTGTATTCGAGGCGCAGGGCGTCGTCCTCAACGGGGCCGAGGAAGTCCACCGAGCCTTGCACGCCGAGGCGCTGGGCGAGCGCGGTGAGGCGCGGTTGGTCGTCGCCCGTCCCGACGATGCGCAGGCGGGCGGCGGGGTATTCGCGACGGATGGCCGGCAGCGCTTCGATGAGCGTGTCGAAGCCCTTGTAGGCGTCGGCGGCGGAGAGGCGTCCGACCGTGAGGATGCGGGGCAGCGCGAAGGGAACGGCGTCCCGTTGCGGCGTGCTCGCCGCCCGGGATGCGTCCGCAGAACTCGCGCCCCATGCGTCGCGATTCTGCGGCGCAAAGTGCGGGTCGAGCGTGTTGGGCACGACGACGAGTCGCTCGGGCGAGAGCGCCGGGAGGAAGCGCAGCAATTGGCGGCGGGTGTATTCGCTGACGCAGAGGATGCGGTGGGCACCGAGCAGTGCGCGACGCTCCAATGCGGAATAAGGACGCCAGACCTCGATACCATGGGCCACGAGGCAGTAGCGCAGGCGCGAGTTGAACCGCTGCGCTAGCCATGCGATGGGCAGGTGGTGCAGGTGCGCGCACACGAGGAGGTCGGCCCGCTTGGCCAACCGCAGGGTCTGGCGCACGAAGGCGAGCTTGCGTCGGTCGCAGCCGATGCGTTCGCCCAGACGTGCGTTGGCGTAGCGGGCCAGCCGCACTTCCGGGCCGGGGCGATCATTCAGGACGACTGAGTCCACATGCGCGGCGGTCTCGCACAGCGCCTTCAGGTAAAGCCGCATGATGCGCGCGATCCCGCCCTCGTGCAGGAAAAGCTCCGGGGACATGAGGAGGACGTTCATGCCGATGCAGAAAAGCGATTGGCCACAAAAAGCACAAAAAACGCAAAAAGCGGAGTGACGTTCCGGGGGCTCGACCGCACTCGCGTCGGAAACTGACTGAGCACGTATTGCGCAAAGACTCCTCCAAGCTTGTGGACCGAAAGTCTCCTTTTTGCGCTTCTTGTGCTTTTTGTGGCCATTCCTTCCGAGGGATTGCTCCTATTCCGGCTTCCGATTCGCAAACGCCACCAGCATCGCCACGGTCCACACCCGCGACCAGGCCCGCGGATCATTTTTCGTGGTGTAGTCTCGCCAGAGGGTGGCCACGGCGCCGGCATCAAGCCACGGGCAGCGGGCGAGCGACGCGGGAGAAAAGGTTTCCTCCAGGAACGGCCGCAGTTCGGCGAGCATCCAACGGGCGAAGGGCAGGGTGAAGCCCTGCTTGGGGCGGTTGCGCACGGCGGCGGGCACGAGGTCGGAGGTGGCGTCGGCGAGGGCGCGCTTGAGCCGGCGAGGGTCATATTTGAACCACGTCGCCTGCGGCCAGAGCCACTCAAGCAGCACGCGGTCCACGAAGGGCACGCGCAGTTCCAGCGAGTGCGCCATGCTGAAGACGTCGCTGTCGCGTAGGAGCGTGTCGGCCATGTAGGTCCGCAGCTCCCAGCCGCTGATGATCTGAAACGGATCGGCGCCGGACAGCTCAAACGCGTAGTCGTCGAGCATCGGGTGGTTCGGACCGAGCCGCCCGGCCTGCACGCGGGCGTCGGGGGCGAGGAGGGCAAGGCGCTGCGTCTCGGGCAGCACGCGGCGCTGGAGCGAGGCGAGTTCGTGCAGGTCGCGGGCGTGCGCGAGGAAATCGGCGAGCTTGCGGGCGCGCGCCGAGGGACGCGCCTGCAATTGAGCGAGGATCGTTCGACGCACGCCGCCGGGCAGGCGCCGCCACCACGGCAGCAGGGCGTTCAACCGGGGCAGATCGCGGAACGACGGGTAGCCGCCGAACAACTCGTCGCCGCCGAGGCCGGACAACGCGACGGTCACGCCGCCGGCCTTGGCGAGGCGGCTGGCGTAGTAGGTGTTGATCCCGTCACCGGTCGGCTGGTCGAAGCTCGCGAGGAGGTGCGGCAGGTCGGCGGCGACGCGGGCGCCGGTGAGCAGGTCCTCGGTGTGCTCGGTGCCGAAGGCCTGGGCCGAGGCGCGCGCCGCGGCCTGCTCGGAGTAACCGGCTTCGCCGAACACGAGGGAAAAGGTCTTCAGCTTCGGGCCGCCGAGGCGCGTCATGAGCCCGACGACGGCGGTGGAGTCCAGGCCGCCGGAGAGAAAAGCGCCGACCGGCACGTCGGCTACGCGGTGCGCGCGGATGGTGTCCTCAAGCTGGTGCCGCAGTCCGTGGACGAAGTCGTGGTAGTTGCGTGCGGCGCGTCCGGGCTGGACCGGGGCGGGCAGGTGCCACCAGGCCTGCGTGCGGACATTGCCGCTCGCGTCGAGCGTGAGGGCGTGGCCGGGCGGCAGGTTGGCGGTGCCGCGGTAGATCGTGCGCGGGGCGGGCACGCCGAACCACGCGAGGTATTCGCCGGCGGAGGCGGGATCGATCTCGCGCGGCACCTGGCCGCTGGCGAGCAAGGCGCTGAGCTCGGACGCAAACGCGAGGCCGCCGCCGGGCAGGCGCGCGTAGTAAAGCGGCTTGATGCCAAGCGGATCGCGGGCGACGAACAGCGTGCGCTCGCGGGCGTCCCATGCGGCGAAGGCGAACATCCCGCGCAACCGCGGCAGACAGGCCGCGCCGTGGTGCGCGTAGGCGGCGAGCAGGACCTCGGTGTCGCAGTGCGTGCGGAAGGTCCAGCCGGCCGCCTCCAGCTCCGCGCGCAGCTCGCGGTGGTTGTAGATCGCGCCGTTGAAGACGAGCGTGACGCGCCCGTCGGGCGTCGTCATCGGCTGGTGTCCGTTGGCCGGGTCGAAGATGGCCAGCCGGCACATGCCGAGCGTCACGTCGCCGCCGGAGAATAAGCCGCGATCGTCCGGCCCGCGGTGCGCCGACCTCTGCACCATGCGCCCGACCGCCGCCTCGCGCTCAGCGGGCGACAGTTTTGGAGAGAACAGTCCGGCTATGCCGCACATGGTGGGTTAGCCACGGATTTCACGGATGGACACGGATCGCCGAGGGGATTGGCCACAAAAAGCACAAGAAGCGCAAAAGGAGAGAAGAGTAGCTACAAGCCCGTGGGATTCTAGCGTTGGCTCTGGCCTTCGTTGGCTTCTTTTTTCATACGCGTGCGACGGCGGTGATGATGTCAGCCGGGAGTGGACCGTCGACGCCAGAAACCAAGATGATCTCTTCATCTTCAGGGTGCTCGATAAGCTGCAACGGAACGTGATCGCGAACTCGGTAACGACGAATGCCGTGAGCCTCGCACAACTCTTCGCTAATCGTGACAATTACTTTCGATGTGCTGGCGTATCGCTGCGCAACTGACCACTCGCTGGTGCATGATATCCCGCGGGTTGGATATTTGCTATTCCATTGATGCTCTCGAACAGCGTGTTCTTCCAGCTCGCCCAGCGTGAACGGGAGGACGAGCGGTAGACGGGGATGTGCTAAAAACGGCGCTTGGCTCTTCGGAAGGAGGATATTTCCGGCTTTGATTTCAGCCTCACGTAGTGCGCGAAAGAGGGGCATTTTCGGCCAAGGTTATTTATGGCACTGTCGGTGGCTCAATCAAATGTGGGTATGTTTGAGCGAGAGAATGTAACCGAAAATCAACTCTGGTCCGAGGGTAGGGTGGGCGAGGGCTTGTTGAGTCAGCCGAGAAAATCTTTTTCGGATGCATTAGGTAGCTTCGGGACAGCTTCGCCGCATCACTTCCTAGGGCAGAAGGTGACCCGGGGTGCGCGTTGGCGGGGTAGGTCCAAACGGAGGCCTTTGCGGGCCGTGCGCAGCCAACAGCAACCCCTCGGGGGTAGCAATGCCGTTTTAACGCAAAGCCTTAGAAGCAAATGGCTTTGCTTATATCGGCAGCTTTCTCGGGGCTAGTAAGCAATGCCACCAGATGCAGGCCGAAATCCACGGCTGTGCCGGCGCCGCGGGAGGTCGTGATTTTGCCGTCGGTGATGACCTTCTCGTGGGCGAGGATGGCGGGGAGTTCGGTGGCCACGGAGAAATGGGCGGTGTAGCGGCGTCCGGCCAGCAGGCCGCAGTCGTGCAGCACGGCGGGCGCGGCGCAGATGGCGGCGAGCCAGCGGCCGGCGGCGTGTTGTTTCAGCACGAGGTCGCGCACGCGCGGGTCGGCGCGCAGGTGCTTCACGCCCGTGCCGCCGGGCAGGAAGACCAGGTCGAAGTCGCGGCCGAGGACGGCGGCCAGCGTGGTGTCGGCGTGGGCGGTGATGCCGCTGCGTCCGGTGACGTGGATGCCCTCGGCGAGAGCGGCGGTGGTGACCTCGACGCCGGCGCGGCGCAGAAGGTCAACGGGAGCAAAGGCCTCGATTTCCTCGAAACCTTCCGCAAGCGGGACAAGCACGGTGGGCATAGGGAGAAGTATCAAGTATCAGGTAACAAGTAGCAAGAGGAGGGAGGAGAAGTAACTGGGATCAGGTGACCAGTATCAGGAACGGAAACAGGCTGGCCGCGGACATCAGCGCAGATCGGGCATCTCTTCTTGATACTTGTTACTTCCACCTTGTTACTTCCCGCCATGATTTCCATGGCAGGCAAACGTCTCGTGATCCTCGGCTGCGGTTACGTCGGCTCGGCTGTGGCCAAGGCGGCGTTGGCGGCGGGGGCGCGGGTGGAGGCGTTGACGCGGAACCCAGAGAAAGCCGCGGCGCTACGGGCCACGGGGTTGTCGCAGGTCGTGGTCGCCGAGCTGGGTTCGCTTCAGTGGCACGCGCAGATCGCCCCGGCGCCGGATTTTGTCGTGAACTGCGTGAGTTCGGGCGGACCGGACCAGTATTGGCAGTCCTATGTCGTGGGCATGCAGTCCATCGTGAGCTGGGCGACGAAGAACGGGCCCGTTGGCACGATGGTCTATACGAGCAGCACGTCGGTCTATCCGCAGGGCGACGGCGCGGTCGTGGACGAAACCGCCTGGGCACCGGGCGCGACGCCGAACGGCCGCACCATCAGCGAATCCGAGGTGTTGCTGAAGACGGCACCAACCACGGCGATACAGCGGCATTTCATTTTGCGGCTGGCGGGCATCTATGGTCCGGGGCGGCATCATCTGCTCGACCAGCTGCGCACGGGCACGGAGACCCTCAACGGCTCGGGCGAGCATCGCCTCAACCTCGCGCACCGCGACGACATCGTGGCCGCGATCATCGCGTGCCTGAGCGCGCCGGAGAGCGTGGGCACGGAGATTTTCAACGTGGCCGACACCGCACCTGCGACGCGCGCGGAAGTGGTCGCGTGGTTGTGCACGCAGCTCGGGCGTCCGGTCCCGGCCTTCGACGGCACGACGACCGCCCGCCGAGGCGGTGCGCCGATGCCGGACCGGATCATTTCCAGTGCGAAGATTCAGCAGGTGCTTGGCTGGAGGCCGCTGCATTCCGACTTTCGGACGGGCTTCGGAGCGATTCTGAAGGGCGAGGGCTGAATGTTGCCCACGGAATACACGGAAAACACGGAACGAAGAAGGGAAGGGGATTTGTAGGGGCGCGCCTTGGGCGCGCCCGTTTGGACAGGGCCGGGGGGGCGCCGGCTCCACGCCATCAGACACCCCTTATGGCACACTTATAAGAGTTGTAGCCGCGCTGTAAGCTACAGGCGAATGCGTGGTCAGGGGGAAGACCTCTTTGTCGCTGCGCTACATAGCGGCTACACCACAATTTAAACTGCTCTAGCTTCAGACTGGCATGGCGAGGATCCCGCGTCCGCGGGAGACGAAGCAATCCAGCTGGATCGCCACGGCCCGCGATGCGGGCCTCGCGATGACAAAAACCTAAAAGCTAGGGGCCTCTGGTCACACGAGGCCGAGGTCCAGCTGGTTTTGCTGGCCGAGCGCCCAGGCTTCGATACCGCGCGCGCGCAGGGTGGCGGCGAACTCCTTGGCGAAGCCGTGCACGGTATAGACGACCTTCGGCTGCACGCGCTCGACGAAGGCCAGCAGATCGGGGTAGTCGGCGTGGTCGGAGAGCGGGAAGGCCGCATCGCAGCCGAACTGGTATTTCGCGCTGCTGTCGAGGGCCCAGCCGGAGGCGATGGCGGTGCGCTTGGGGTTGATCCACGTCATGGGCTCAGTGGCGCCGGTCATGGGCGGGGCGATGATGACGTACCCGGCGTAGTGGTGGGGGTCGAGCTGGGCGTAGCGGGGGAGCTTCATGCCAAGCTCGGTGTAGCGCTGCGTCATGCGATAACCGTGCGGGTGGATCATCACGGGCAACCCGGCCCGGCCGACGATCTGCAGCAGCTCCTGCGTCTTGCCGAGGCCATAGGCGTAGAGCACGGGGGCGACATTGTCCTCGAGTGCCTGCCGGCAGAAGGCGACGATGTCGGCCTCGATCTGCGCGTCGGGTGGGAAGTCATATTTCGGCAGCCCGAAGGTGGTCTCCATGATCACCACGTCGGCGACCACGGGCTGGCAGGGCTCGGCGGCGAGACTGGGGCGGAGCTTGAAATCCCCCGTGTAGAGCAACGTGCCGTGCTCGCTGCGTGCTTCGAGCATCGCGGAGCCGAAGATGTGGCCGGCCGGGTGAAGGCGGAATTCACAGCCGAAGTCCGCCACCCACGGCTGGCCGTAGTCGAGGATGGTTTCCTGGCGTTTGCCGGACAGGCGCAGCCGCATGAGGCTGGCGGTCGCGCACGTGGCCACGATCTCACGGTGGGCGCCGATGTGGTCGGAGTGGGCGTGGGAGATGAAGGAGCGGTGCTGGGCCTTCTGCGCGTCGAGCCACCAGCCGATCTGCGGCAGGTGGAGTCCGTTCTGTTGGCGCACGTCCCAAGGCATGACTCCAGCAAGCGCGCGGAGGACGGCGAAGTCAAAGTCGGGTCGCGTGACTCCTGACAGCGGTGCGTCAGGAGTCACGCGCCCTGACCACGCTTTCGTTCCGCGTTCGCGGAACTCAAGCGCGGCGACCTCCTTTGAAACCGCTTTAGCGCTCGATGCCCGGTGCCAGCGGGATCAGCCAGTAGGTTTCGCCGCGGTATTCCCACGGCTTCGCGCCGGCCGGACGGTCATGGGGCAGCTTGCGCTGGCGCGGGAGGCCGGGTGCATCGTAACGGGGGCCCGGCTGGGCCGGAGAAAGGGCCGGGGGCTGGGTGGTGCTGAAGAAAACAGGCGGAGCCTCGGCGAGCTTCGGGGGGTTGATCGTCTGGCCGGAAAGGGTGGAGGAGACGACGGGCTGTTTCGCCTCCTCGACGGTCCGGTCCCACGCGCGGGCGATCTCGGCGGGGTGTTTCAACTCGGCGGCGGAAGCGGCCACGGCCGCGCAGCAAACGGGGAGGAACAGGCGTTTCATGGGACGGGGTGTGCTTGGTCTCCGACAGGCAACCGGCCCGGGAGTTCGCTCAGTCGGCGAAATACTTCTTCCGGGCCAGGCGCCAGGCGGTCACGAAGAACGCGGTGAGCGGCACGGCCAGCAGCATGCCGAGCACGCCGCCGAAGGCGTGACCCCAGAAGAATACGGCGAAGATGATGGCCACCGGATGCAGGCCGGTCTGCTGGCCCATGATGCGGGGCGTCAGCAGCCAGCCCTCGAGGAGCTGCACGGCAACGAAGACACCGAGGCAGACCGCCACCAAACCGAGACCGCCGTCCTGTTGCAGGAGCGCGAGCGGAATCACCACGCTGAGGCCGAGGATGGACCCGAGGTAGGGCACGATGTTGAGGAGGCCGACAAGCAGACCCAGCGCGAGGCCGAAGCGCAGGCCGCCGAAGGAGAACCCGATGGCCAGCAACACGCCCATGATCAGCCCGATCAGGATCTGGCCGCGGAAGAAAGCCACGATGATGCCGAGGAACTCCCGGATCAGGAACAGCACGTCCTCGCGCTGGGCCGGTTTGAGGAAGGTCAGGTGCTCGGGCAGCTGCTTGACCGGGTCGTTGGTCCCCGACAGCAGGAAAAAGAAGAGATAGACGGGGATGATGGCGAGCGAAGCCACCAGGCCGAAGAAGCCGAAGATGCCCGCGCCCGCCTGCTTGAGCGACGGGGCGAACTGCGCGAAGAGGTCCTGCGCCTGCTGGGTGAGGGTGTCGAGCATGCCCTTGATGGCCGGGTTTTCCAGGTAACGGCGGGCGATCTGCAGCCACTCGGGGAAATGCTGTTCACCCCATTTCAGCGTATTCTGCCAGAGCACCGGCAGGTAGGCGATGAAGTCCACGACCTGTGAGATCACCGCCGGGGCGAAGGCCAGCAGCACGCCGCAAACGGCGAGCACAAAGAGGGCATACAGCAAGATGACCGCACTCAGGCGCCGGAGCTTCAGGCGGAGCTGAAACAGGGTCACCACCGGACGGAGGATCAGGGCGAGGATGCCGGCGGTGGCGATGGGCCAGATGACGCCCGAAAACTCCCCGAGGAACCGGCCCAGCATGACGATGACCAGGCCCAACAGCCCGAAAATCGCCACCACGGCGCCGAAGGCGAGGGCGAAGCCCACCAGCTTGCGTTGGGCAGGGGAGAGCAGCGAGGTGTCAGCTTCGGCCATGGCGGGAGGGAAACGGCCGGGCTCCGCGCAGGCAAGCATGCAGCGCAACCGATGCGCAGGATTCCGGCTTCCCGCGCGACCGGTCATCCTGTGTCTTAAGCAAAACAAACGGTCCTTTGGCCGGTCATGGAAGTATTCCGATCGCCCGGTGTCTAATTAGGCATTAACCTCCCCACGATACGCTTTGTTTCCCCATGAACGCCTTTCTCCTTCTGTCCGCTCCGGTCTGCTATCGCCGGCTTGTTTCCGTCCTGCTCGGTCTGCTGCTCCCAGCCGGCTCGCTGCTCGCCGGCAAGAATGACGCCATCGCCATCTGCTCCACCGCGGCTCCGGGCTATGTCCGGCCGCTCGACGAGAAGGGCAAGCCGGTGCCCGAGACCTACGTCTTCATGGAGGGCATTCACCTCGAGGGGGGCACGCGGGACCGGAGCGAGGAACGGATGACCTACGAGGAGATCACCCGCACCTTGGCCGTCAACCTGGCGCGGCAGAATTACTTTCCCACCCGCGATGTTTCCGCCGCCCAAGCGCTTATCCGCGTGTATTGGGGCACGACGCAGATCTATGAGGACCCTCAGCGGGATCAAAACCTCGCGGCGCTCAACAGCGCGATGGCCAATGCGCAGTCCCAGATGGAGAGCGGTGGGCAGGTGGATACGACCGAATTGAAGCAGGCGATCAACGACAATGCCCTGGCGGCGGACGGGGTGGAGGGAGCCATCGAGCGCAACGCGCGTCTGCTCGGCTACAAGCGCAGCCTGCTGAAGGAGGAGAAGAACATGATGGCCAGTGTCGCCGAGCAGACCATGCGCATGGAATTGTCGGAGGAGCGGTACTTCGTCGTCCTGATGGCCTACGACTTCCAGTTCATGAAGCGCGAGAAGAAGCCGAAGCTGCTCTGGGTTACGCGGCTGAGCATCCGCACCCCGGGCAACAATTTCACCGAGGCGCTGCCGGCGCTCGCGGTCGCCGGCGCGGAGGTTTACGGCCGCAACCTCGACGGTCTCGAGCGCATCAAGGTGCGCGACCTGCCCGGCGGCGAGGTGATCCTCGGTGACCTCAAGGTGATCGGGGTCGAGGAGAAGCCGGTCGAGAAGAAGGCGGAGAAGTGATTCGGCCTCCAAGTCACTAAGAGGTGGAACCATCGCTCCGCGCAGGTTTTCCGAACCAGCCCGCGCGGAGCGCGGACTCCACCGGTAGTGCGATTGCTCCGGCAATTCACGATTCTCCATCTCTCCCCTTGACAATCTAGGGGAGGACGGGCTCTCTCCTAGAAAATCTAGGAAAGACCATGCCGCAAAACAAAGCCGACCTCCTGCAGGGCACCCTCGACCTGCTCATCCTCAAATCGCTCCAGAACGAACCGATGCACGGCTTCGGCATCTCGCTCCGGATCCAGCAAATGTCGAAGGAGATGCTGACGGTGGAGCAGGGCTCCCTCTATCCGGCGCTCTACCGGCTGGAGGACCAGGGCTGGATCAAGTCGGAGTGGGGCGTCTCGGAGAACAACCGGAAGGCCAAGTTCTACACGCTGACGACCTCGGGTCGGAAGCAGCTCGCGACCGAGGAGCAAAGCTGGGCAAAGCTCTCTCTCGCGATCAACCACGTGCTCGGGAACGCCTGAGGCTTCGGAATTTTCACCACCAAGACACAGAGGCACCAAGGAAACCCCTGATTCGAACTTAGTGCCTTCGTGGTTCAAAATCGTCTGATTAGTTTCCCATGATATTTATCCGCCGTCTCCGCGCCCTGTTTCGGAAGGACCAGCTTGATTCCGAGATGAACGATGAGATGCGCCTGCATCTCGAACTGCAGACGGAGCGCAACAGGGCGGCCGGCATGTCGGCCGAGGACGCACGATTCACGGCGCTGCGGCAGTTCGGCAACGTGGCCAGCGTGCAGGAGCAAGCCCGGGAGCAACGCGGTTTCATCTGGATGGAGCAGATGGGCCAGGATTTCCGCTTCGGGGCGCGACAATTGCGGCGGAATCCCGGATTTACCGCCACTGCGATCGCGACTTTGGCCCTCGGCATCGGGGCCACCACGGCCATCTTCAGCGTGGTCAACGGCGTGCTGTTGAAGCCGCTGCCGTATGCGGAGCCCGCGCAGTTGGTGCAGGTTTTCGAGACCTGGGGGCCCGGCGGGCATAACCCCGCTTCTCCCGGCGCCATGCTCGACTGGCGCGAACAAGGCACGCTTTTCGAGGGTTTTGCGGCGTATACGAACGTCGCGCTCAACCTCACAGGCACGGGCGAACCGGAACGCGTCAATGGCGTGCGGATGACGGCGAACGCCCTCCACCTGCTGCGGGCGCGACCGGTGTTGGGGCGATTGCTCGCGGCGGACGAGGACCAGGCCGGCGCGCCGAAGGTCGTCGTGCTGGCCCATTCACTCTGGCAGCGCCGATTTGGCGGAGATCCCGCCATCATCGGGCAATCGGTGCAGTTCAATGGCGAGAGCCACACCGTGGTTGGCATCCTTCCTCCCGGCTTCCTGGCGCAGTCCACGCAAGAATTTGTGATCCCGTTTGTCTTCCCCAAACAATGGCGCGAACAGCGCGCCGGACACTTCCTTCAGGTCATCGGCCGCCTGAAACCGGGCGTCAGCCTCGAGCAGGGCCGGGCTGAACTTGCCGCCATCCGGCAACGGACCGATGCCCTGTATCCCGCATGGAAAAAGTCGTGGGGCACCGACCTCGTGCCGCTGCAGGAGCATCTCGCCAGTGAGCTCAAGCCGGCCTTCCTGGTCCTGCTGGCCGCGGTCGGCTGCGTCCTGCTGATCGGGTGTGCCAACATCGCGAATCTGCTTCTCGCCAAGGCGGCAACTCGCGGCAAGGAGATGGCGGTCCGCGCCGCTCTCGGCGCCAGTCGCGGACGGATCGTGCGACAATTGCTGTCCGAGAGCCTGCTGCTGGCGCTGGCGGGTGCGGTGCTCGGATTGCTGGTTGCCGTCTGGGGCGTGGATGCGCTTCGCCGGACGGTGATCGCCCTGAATGCTCCCCGGGCCCACGAAATCGTCGTCGACCCGGTGGTCTTGGGGTTCGCCTTGGGCGCCGCGATGCTCACCGGTTTGGGCTTCGGACTGGTGCCGGCCTGGCACGCCGCCCGGCCGCAGTTGCGCGACGCCTTGCAGGGGGCGCCCCGGGGCTCGACGGGCACGGGGGACCGCACGCGTCACCTGCTGATCGTGGGCGAAGTGGCCCTCGCGTTCATCCTGCTGGTCGGAGCCGGCCTGACGCTGATCAGCTTTTACCGCGTGATGAGGGAGTCACCGGGGTTCGATCCCCACCAAGGGGTGACGATGCAACTGTCCCTGCCGGAGCAGAAATACCGGAACAACGCCCAGCGCGCCGACTTCTATGCCCGGTTGCTGGAGCGGGTCGCGGCGCTGCCGGGCGTCGAGGCCGCCGGCGTTGGGAACGCGTTGTCACTCCAGGGCGAAACGCCCGATCAGTTTTTCCGCATCCCCGGTCGCTCGCCGCAGGCCGAACCCGGCTATGCCGCGGACTACATCAACTGCACTCCGGGCTTCCTGGAAGCCCTGGGCGTGCCGCTGCGTCGCGGCCGGACCTTTGCCCGGGGCGACACGAATGCGGCGCTGATCGGCGCCGCCATGGAGCGGGAACACTTTGTCGGCGAGGATCCCCTCGGTCGCCAGGTCGCACTCGACAACCAGACCTGGGAAATCGTGGGCATCGTGGGCGATTTGCGCACTCGTGGCATCACGCGGCCGGCGCGCCCGGTGGTTTTCCGGCCCATTTCCGCGGCGGACGCTCCGCGCCTCGGACACCTGGTCGTGCGCTCCACGTCGGGCAACGCCTCCCTCGTGGCGGCAATTCGCGAGGTGTTGCGCGACCTCGACCCCGCGCTGCCGATCGCCGCGGTGCGCACGCTGGAAGATGTCGTCGAGGGCTCAGTGGCGCGGGGGCGGCTGACCTTCCTGCTGCTGGCCGCTTTCGCCGGGACCGCGTTGCTACTGGCCGCGATCGGCCTCTACGGAGTGATCGCCTACACCGTCACCCAACGCACCCGCGAGATTGGCATCCGGCTCGCCCTCGGGGCGTCCCCGCGCAGGGTGCTCCGACAGGTGCTCGGCCAGGGACTGAAGCTCGTTGTCCTCGGCCTGATCCTCGGCGCGCTGGGCGCAGCCGGATTGACGCGCCTGCTGGCCTCGTTGCTTTACCAAGTGAGTCCCGCGGATCCGCTGGTCTTTGGCGGCATGGCCTTGTTGCTCCTCGCCGTCGCTCTCGCAGCGGCCTGGCTCCCGGCGCGCCGGGCGGCGAAGGTGGACCCGATGGTCGCGCTGCGCGTGGAGTGAGGAGCGAAGTAACAGGTAACAAGGATCAAGTAACAAGAAATGAAATTGCCCCGTAAATTTCTGAATCTCTTCCGTCGGAGGGAACTCGACGCCGAGATGGCGGAGGAAATGCGGCTGCATGTGGAGCTGCAGACGGAGCGCAATCGCGCGGCGGGCATGAGTCCAGAAGAGGCGCGCTACGCGGCGCTGCGGTTGTTTGGCAACGTGGCGAGTGTGCAGGAGCAGGCGCGGGAAGGGCGGGGCTGGGTGTGGCTGGAGCAGGGGTGGCGTGAATGGGGGTTTGCGTTCCGGGCGCTGTCCCGGGCGCGGGGATTCAGCCTCGCGGTCATCGGGACGCTGGTGCTGTGCATCGGGCCTAACACAGCGATTCTCTCGGTGCTGTATTCGCTCGTGCTCAAGCCGCTGCCTTTTCGCGACGAGGGGCAGCTCGTTCGGATCACCAACGTGGCGGAAAAAAGCGGCGGCGCGAAATACCAGTCCACGCTAGCCCAGTATCGGGACTTTCGCGCGAACGCGGATCGCTTTGAAAGCTTCGCCCTCTGGTCGGGGCAGAACCATACGATCGGCGACGGAAGCACGCCGGAGCGGGTCTGGGGCGCGCAAGTCACGGCGGATTTCTTCGGGCTTCTGCAGGTCAAGCCATTGCTCGGCCGCTTTTTCAGCTCCAAAGAGCAGGTTCCGGGGCAAGACCGCGTGCTCGTGTTGACGCAGAGTTTCTGGGAATCGCGCTACCACAAGGATCCCACGATTCTCGGGCGGGAAATCCTCGTAGCCGACCAGCCGTTCGTAGTGATCGGGGTGGCGCCGCGCCAGGTGGAGGCGCTTGATGCGCAGGTTCGCTTTCTGAGGCCATTCGTGGAAACTCCCGCGCGAGCCGACCCCTTGTCGCGTTATGAGGCCGAGGCCATCGTGCTGGGGCGTTTGCGAAAGGGTGTCACAGTCGAGGAAGGGCGGGCTCAGCTTCAGGTGCTGGAGCAACGATTCTACGAGGGCAGCGCGGATGCCCGCTTGCGCCGGTGGCATGATGAGGGAGGTTATCGGATCGGCGTGGGACGGGTGAGGGACGAGGAAACCGCCGGTTTGAGGTCTCGCCTGCTGATGATCCAGGGAGGGGCTTTGCTCGTGCTGCTGATCGGGTGCGTCAACGTGGTGAATCTCTGGCTCGCGCGGGTGAGCGCAAAGCGCATGGAATTTGCGGTGCGCTATTCTTTGGGGGCCGGACGGGTAGCATTGTTGCGTCAGATCTTATGGGAGAGCCTGCTGCTGACTTCTGCGGCCACCGTGGCCGGGGTCGGGTTGGCGTGGGGCGGACTGCAGATTTTCAACCAGTATCTGGCGGCGATCCAGAAAACCATCCATCCCGTGACCCTGGAACTGGGCGTCCTGGGATGCGTTTTGGCGGGGGTGGCGACCGTGGCCGTCATCGTGGGCGTGCTGCCCTGGGCGTTGCTCTCGCGGTCGGACCTGAGTGTGACCGCCTCGCGCACGGCTTCGGCCGGGCGAGTGGTCCGGCGCCTGGGTGGGGCGCTGGTGATCGCCCAGGTGGCGATCTCGATCGTGCTGCTCGTCGGGGCGGGGCTGTTGCTGCGAAGCTTTGCGCACGTGCTCGCGGTCAAACCGGGCTTCGATGCGTCGCGGATCGTTCAGGGGCGGGTCGCATTCCCGAAAGGGTATGAGGACGCCACCATCAACGTGGCAACTCAGCAACGGGTGTTGGCGGCGATGAAAGAGATTCCCGGCGTGGAGAGCGCGGCGAGCGTATCGGATTTCGGCGTCATGCCGGACTTCGGCACGCTTTCAGTGGTGGTGCGCGGCGCCGACCCGGTGGCTGGCGGACGGCAGGCAACGGGACAGTTCGTGTCGCCCGAATTTTTCGCGACGATGGGGATTCCGATTTTGGAGGGGCGGGCGTTCACCGGGACGGATTTTCTTCGGGACGGCACGGCGGTGATCGTGGACGAGGCCTTTGCCGAGCGTTACTTCCCGGGACGGAGCGCCGTGGGTCAGGAAATATCCTTTGATGCCGGCGGTCCGCCCGAAGGCGCGCCCTGGCTGCGAATTGTCGGCGTAGTCGGGCGCGCCCAGCTCACGGGACTGGAGCAGCGCGATGGGTTGCCCTTTGCTTACGGGCCGTTCAGCGGCGCGCCGGCACCGGCCATCACCCTGCTTTTGCGCACGTCGCGTCCGCTCTCCGATGTGTTGGCCGAGATGAGGGAGAAGCTCCGCGCCATCGACGCCCGGTTTCCGCTCTACGAGACGACGACCTTGCAGGACGTGCTGGATGGCTTGCTGACACCACGGCGCGGGCTCGTGCTCCTGCTGGGGATGTTTGCCGGATTGGCGCTGACGCTGGCCGGCGTCGGGCTATACGGTGTGCTCGCCTACGATGTCGCGCAACGCACGAAGGAGATCGGAATTCGCAGCGCGATCGGCGCGACGCGCGGGCAGATCGCCGGTTTGATCCTCCGGCAAGGGGTGGGCAAATCCTGTGCGGGCATCGGGCTTGGCCTGATGGGCGCATTCTATTTCACGCGTTTCTTGGAAAGCTTCCTGTTCGACGTGAAACCGACCGACCCGCTCGTGTTTCTGGGCGTGTCAGCGCTGCTGCTGGGAGTTGCGGCAGCGGCGAGCTGGCTGCCCGCGCGGCGCGCGGCGAAGGTGGACCCGGTGGTGGCGCTGCGGGCGGAGTGATCTGCGGTCGTTGAACCATTTTCATTTTCCCGGTCCTTGCAGCCCGGGAAGCCAAGAGGCTGAAAAGCCACGGGAAGGTGCCCGATTTTATCGGGGTTGGGTGCCTTCCTTATCCGGGGCCGGTTACTAAGCCTGCGGTGGGTTCGAATATTCGGGCGGGATCGGGTCCGCCGGCCTGAGGTGGTGCGAGAGGTGGCTATAGAACAGCCAACGGCCCAGGGCGGGCATGAGCAGCATCGCGCCGAGCATGTTGAAGAAAAAGAGGAAGCTGAGCAAAATGCCCATGTCGGCCTGGAACTTCAGCGCGGACCAGGCCCAGGTGCCGACGCCGACGGCCAGCGCGCTGCCGGTGAACATCACCGAGGTGCCCATCGTGGCGAAGGCGAAGCAGAGGGCGTCCTCGAAAGTCTCGCCCTGCTCGAGGCGCTCCTGGATGGCCGAGAAGAGGTAGATGCCGTAGTCCACGCCAATGCCGACACCGAGCGCGATGACCGGCAGGGTCGAGGTCTTCAGGCCGATGTTGAGGTAATATTTCAGCGCGTAGCCGAGGTAGGAGACGACGACAAGCGGGACGATGACGCAGAGCGCGCCACGCCAGGAGCGGAAGGAGAGCAGGCAGAGCACGATGACGGCGGCATAGACCCAAAGCACCATGGGAGTCTGGGCAGCGGCGACGACCTCGTTGGTGGCGGCCATGACGCCGATGTTGCCCGTGGCGAGGGCGAACTTGACGCGGTCGGACGTGTGGGCGGCGCGGAACTCCTTCACGGCGGCGATGACCCGCTTGATGGTCTCGGCCTTGTGGTCGTGGAGATAGATCATCACCGGAATCACGCTGCCGTCGTTGTTGAGAAAACCGGTGGCGGTCTCGACCGGGGAAACGGATTGCGCGAGCGCGGCGGGGTTCCGGGGGATGACCCGCCACTTGAGAGCGCCCTCATTCCAACCGGCGTTGATGGTGCGGGCGTAGTCGGTGAGCGCGGCGGTGGACTGGACGCCCTCGATGTTGCGCATGTGCCACGCAAAGCGGTCCACCAAAGACATGACGTCGTAATCGACGACGCCGTTGGGCACGGTCTCGGCCAGCACGGTGATGACGTCCACGCCAATGCTGAACTCGTGGGTGATGACCGCAGTGTCCTGGTTGTAGCGCGAATCTTGCCGCAGCTCGGGCACACCGGCGTGGAGGTCGCCGATCTTGACCTCATGCGACTTGAGCCAGCCGAAGACCAGGAGGGCCAGCGACAGGACGATGATGACGACCGAGCTGACGGGCCCGGTGGTGAAATTGGTCAGGCGGCGCCAGTAAGGCTGCAAGGCGAAGCGCCGGAAATTCACCCGCCGGCGGAAGCCCGGGGACATCTTCGTGTATGAGACGAGCACGGGCAGCAGAAACCGGTCGGTGAAGATGATGAGGAACACGCCGAGGCTCGCGGTGATGGCGAGTTCCTGGATGGTCGGCACATGAACAAGGTAGATTGTGCTGAAGCCGACGGTGCCGGTGAGGATGGCGATGCAGCCCGGCACGAAGAGATTGCTGAACGAGGCGCGGGCGGCGGCGGGTTCGTCCTTGCCCATGTTGATCTCGTAGCGGAACGACCGGAGCATCTGCGTGGCGTGGCTCAGCGCGATGGCGAAAATCAGGAACGGCACGAGAATCGAGAGCGGATCGATGCCGAAGCCGAGGAGGTTGAGAATGCCGAACTGCCAGACGACCGCGCAGAACGACGTGAGCAGGGGCAGCACCGTGAGCATCACCGACTGCGAGAAATAATAGAGCAGGACGGCGGAGATCACGAGGGCGATGCCGAAGAACACGAGAACGCCTTTGGCGCCGTCAGTGATGTCACCGATGACCTTGGCGAAGCCGATGATGTGAACGCTGATGGTGTCGGTCTGGAATCTGCCGCGGATCTTTTCCTCGAGCGCCGTGGCGACCTTGGCGTAGTCGAGCGCGCGACCGGTCTGCGGGTCTACTTCCTGCAGCGAGGCGATGACGGCGGCGCCGGTGTAGTCGTTGGCCACCAGCATGCCGAGGCGGCCGGACTTCACGATGTTCTGCCGCACCTTTTCAAAGCCGGCCGCGTCGGGCGCAAAGTCGGCGGGGATGACGTTGCCGCCCTGCAGGCCTTCCTCGACGACCTCGATGTAGCGGACGTTGGGCGTGAAAATGGACATCACCTGCGCGCGATCCACGCCGGGCAGGTAGTAGGCCTCGTCGGTGACCGCCTTGAGGGTCTGGAAGAATTCCGGGGTGAAGATGTTGCCCTGCTTCGCGACGAGGGCGATGACCACGCGGTTGGCGCCACCGAACTGCGTGCGGTGCTTGCGGAAGTTCTCGATGTATTCGTGGTCGGTGGGCAGCTGCTTGTCGAAGCTGGCATCCACGCGGGTCTTGGCGGCGAACCAGCCGAGGAAAAGCGTGATGGCAGCAAAGACCGCCAGCGTGACCAGCCGGTGGCGGAAGATGAGTTCCTCGAGGCGGGCGATCATGGGGATGTCATCGCGAGCCCGGTTTGGCCGGGCGTGGCGATCCAGCTGGATTGCTTCGTCGCGCTGCTCCTCGCAGTGACAGGCAGGGCGATCATGGGGTGCAGCGGCGGTCTATGACCGCCGACGAAAGTGACGGGGCGCACGAGCGGCGGTCATAGACCGCCGCTACAAAAGAAGGATGGCCAATGTCGGATGGGTTCATGGCAGCGTGAGGCGGGCGACGCCTTTTTCACCGGCGACGAGCAGGGCGCTGTCCGCGGTTTCCAAAAGGGCACTCACACCGCCGGTGTATTCGGTCGGTTGCCAGTGCCGAAAAGTCGCGCCGTCGTCGCGGCTGACGTGGAAATTGCCGCCGAGTCCGGCCAGCACGACCCCGCCGGATTTCAGGCGCACCCCGGCGGCGATGAGCACGGGGGGGTGCGTATCGCGGGGAGCCCAATCGGTGCCGAGATCGGCCGAGGCGAAGACCCGGCCGCGCAGGCCGTAAATCAACAGACCCTGCTCACCGAGCGGCAGCAGGCCGTAGAGCGATCCGTCGTAGGGAACCTCGAGGCGCTCCCACTTGCGGCCATCCGGGGTGACCATGAGCGTGCCGGCTTCGCCGGGCAGGTAGAGCCGACCGCCGGGGCCGGCGACGATGGCGTTGAAATGCGATTCGTCCTCCGAAACGGCAAGCGCCGTCCAGGTGCGGCCGGCGTCGGTGGTGGCGAGGCATTTGCCGTAGGCCCCGACGGCGAAGCCGCGCGTGGCATCGAGAAAGAGGACGTCGAGCAGCACGGCCTCCAGATCGAGACCGGAGTTTTGCAGGGTCCAAGATTCACCGGCATCGGTGGTGGCGAGGATCACGCCGTCGTGACCGACGGCCCAGCCGTGGCGGGTATCGCCAAAGGACACGCCGGTGAGCATGGCGCGCGTGGGCACGATGACTTGTCGCCAGGTGCGACCCTCATCGTCGGAGAGCAGCACATGGCCGCGGTCGCCGACCGCAACGAGGCGGTCGCCCGCACGGGCGAGGTCGAGCAGCAGGGATTTCGCGGCGAGCGGAGCGGGCTCGGAGGATTCAGCGGCGCGAATGGGAAGTGCGAAAGTGAGGGCGAGGATGGCCAGCATACACAGCGGGCCCATCCTGTAGCGGCGGTCTGTGACCGCCGACGGATTTTCCCGGTGGTCACAGACCGCCGCTACAGCCTGAGGCAGGCGAGGCATGGTTGGATGCTGTTTTGGGATCACGTTGGGGCAAGCCTAAGCACCGTGCATAAAATGAAAAATCCGGCCGGAGAATTGTCCGGCCGGATCGAAGAGCAGTAATCGTTGTGGGCGCCTGCTGCGCGGGCGAGGTCGGCCCAAGGGCCGACCCTAAAGCGGAACATGCCCGTTCAGCGCACGCCTTCCTGGCGGAGTTTCTGAGGCGTGTAGTCCTGCGGGGTGCGCTTCAGGTTGTAGTCATACATCTTGTTCTCGTTATCGAGACCGATGGCGAGGTAGCGGCCGGCGAGGAGGTCGGTGTGCACCTCGAGTGTGCTCCAGAAGATCTGCGCGTCATAGTAGTTGATGCAGTGCGCTTCGGAGACGCGCCAGAGCTGGCCGCGGCCGTCGTATTGGTCCACGGCGAGCACCTGCCAGCTGTCCTCGTCCACGTAGAAGGTGCGGCGCGAATAGACGTGGTTGGTGCCGGGCTTGAGTGTGGCCTCGACGACCCAGACACGGTGCAACTCGTAGCGGGTGAGGTCCTGATTGATGTGGAGCGGCTTCAGGATGTCGGCCACCTTCACGCTGTCGCTGTGCAGTTTGTAGGAGTTGTAGGGCACGAACATTTCCTTTTTGCCGACGAGCTTCCACTCGTAGCGGTCGGGGGCGCCGTTGAACATGTCGAACTGGTCGGAGGTGCGCATACCGTCGGCGGCGGTGCCGGGGTTGTCATATTCGACCGAGGGGGCGAGGCGCACCCGGCGCTGGCCGGCATTGTAGATCCAGGCGCGGCGCTTTTCCTTCACCTGGTCCATGGTCTCGTGGACGACGAGAATGGAGCCGGCGAGGCGGGCGGGCGCGGTGACGGCCTGCTTGAAGTAGATGAGCACGTTCTGCTCGGTGAGTTCCCGGGCGAGCTGTTCCTGCGGGATGTCGTCGCGGCAGTAGTTGAAGAGGAACTCGTCCTCGAACTGCACGAGGTTGTAGCTGCCGTCGCGCTGCGGGGCGGCCTGGCCGATGAAGCGCTCGGCGGCGACGCCGCGGTAGCGCACGAGGTGGTTCCAGATCACCTGGAGGCCGTTCTCGGGCTGGGTGAACGGAATGCCGACGACGCAACCGGAGATGCCGTTGCCGCCGTCGGTGAGAGCGGCGGTCGCGGCGTATTGCCGGGTGGCATCATAGATGCGCTGCGGATTCGAGGCGGAGCGGTGCGTCTTGTAGACCGGGATGGTGTAGGTCGGGTAGGCCTTGAGGAGCGCCTGCTGGCCGGCGGTAAGCTTGTCGGCGTATTGTCCGGCATTGGCCGCGGTGATGGTGAAGAGCGGCTGCTCCCCGGCGAAGGGATCGGGGTGGTGCATGCCGGGCGCGTAGCCGGCAGGGGCGGTGGTCAGGCCGCCGGACCAGGCCGGGATGGAGCCATCGGCATTGCCGGCCTTTTCGCCGCCGAGCGGCGTCAGGTCGGCCCCGAGGCGGGCGGGGTCAGCCGCGCAGACCGCGGCCACGGAGGTCAGAAAACAGAGGACGGAGGACAGGGTTTTCATGGATCGGGAGGTCGCGGTTTAGAAGGAATACTTGAGGGTGGCAGAGACGTAGTCGCGGTCGCCGAGCAGATTGTAGCGACCGGCGCCACCGAAGTTCACGTAGCGCAGTTCGACCGCCCACGCGTTCTGGTAGGTGAAGTCGGCGCCAACGGTGATGGTCTTGCGGCCGTGGAGGAAGTTGCCGAGCGGGAGCGGCGTGTTGCCGCCGACATCGTGGGCGAAGACGAGCAACGGGGAGACGTTCACGCCCGCGAACACGTTGTTGTAGTCGAGTCGGCCGACCAGCTGGTAGCCCCAGGAAAACTCGTCGGCAAAGGCGCTGGACGGTTCGGAGAGCGGCAGGGTGCCGGCGGTGTTGCTGCCGGAGCCGTTCATGTAAGCGATCTCGCCGCCGACAAACGTGCCCTGGCCGTCGAAGCGCAGGACGCGCTTGGCCGGCAGGTCGGCGCGCACAAAGCCCACTTCGCCGAGCAGGGTGGACTGGGCGGCGCCGAGGATGCCGCGGCCGACGCGGGTGGCGGTGAGCTGGCCGGTCCAGACCTTGTGGCGGCGGTAACCCGTGATGTGGGTGTTGAGCTGGCCGGCAAAGTTGCCGAGCTGGTTGTTGGTGCCGTAGGTCGGGTTGATGGAGGAGAGCGCGGCGAACAGCAGTTCGACGTCGTCCACCTGCAGGGGTTGGTTGGAGCGGTAGCTCAGCTCGCCTTGGAGGGCGATGCCCTTGATGCTGGTGTTGAAGCTGGCGCCGACGAGCCGGATATCCTCGGGGAACTCAATCAGGTAGTTGGCCGTCTGGGCGGAGGAGAGGAAACCAATGGTGCGCGCGCCGGAGGCGATCTGCGCGGCCGCCGGGTAGAAAGGCTGGAGGGTGGGGGGGAGGGCCGAGGCGGGCACGCCGGTGAGGGCGGCGCCGACCACGGTCTGCATGCCGACCGGGGCGGTGGTGCTGTTGAACAGCCCGCTCGCGATCATCGCGGGCACCAGGTTGGCCGTGCCGAGGCCGAGGGCCGTGGACTGGACGAGCGCCGGGCTGATCGCCGAAGTCGGCGTGCGGGCTGAGATCGCGGGCAGCCGGCTGTGGTAGTTCATGAAGAAGAAGCCGAACTCCGTGCTGTTGAGATCTTCCGCCAGCCAGCGCAGGTTGACGCCATACTGGCCCTGCTTGTCGGGTTCGCCGTCGGGTCCGCGGGTGACGGCGCCGAGCCCGGCGCTGTCGGCGATCGCGCCGAAGCCCAGATAGACCTTGGTGCCGCCCTTGGCGACAAAGTCGTTGGTGCTGAAATAAGTGCCGGGCGGATCAACGCGGGTGCGTTTCCAGTCGAGCAGGTAGAAGGCCTCGAGCGTGACCGTGTCGGAGAGGCTGAGCGAACCGGAGACCATGTTGACCGGCAGGAGCGCTTCCTTGAGTTCGGAGCCGGGCAGGCGGAGCTTGGCGACGTCGATCGGGTTGACCGAGTTGATGCCGTTGGGGATGAAGGTGCTTTCGCCCCAGCTCAGCACCTGCTGGCCGATGCGAAGCGTGGCGGGCATGCCGCCGACGTCGGCCTTGAAGTAGAGGTAGGCGTCGAGCAGCTCGGCGCCTTCGGCGACCAGCTTCTGGGCTTCCTTGCTCAGGGCGGTGCGCTCGCGCGTGCCGTTGGAGTTGACGAAGTCGTTGAAGTAATAGCCGCGGACGAACAGGCCGCCGTTGCGGTGATCAACCTGGAGGTCGTGGTTGGCCTTCACGAGGAAGGAGGCCATGCCGCGCTTGTAGTTCAGGTTGCCGTCATCGGCGTTGCCCGAGCGCTGCAGGCCGCCGGCGCTGATGCTGTAGTAGTCGCGCTCGGGATTCTGGAGGCGGTAGAGTCCGCCCACCGACAGCGTGGTGTCGAAGCTGCCCTTGAACTCGCCGAATTCGAAAACGAACGCGGAGGCGGTCGGCAGGGCCGTGGCCGCAGCGGCAAGCGCGAGCAAAACTGGGGCGCGCAAGCGACGGTTGATGACATGACGTAGGTTCATAAGAGTGTTCAATGAATCGATACGGCCCGGGGTAGGGCGGAGGGGTAGGGATGCGGGCATTGCGCCCGCTTATGACATGAGCATGAAGCTGCTTCCGGCACTTGAACTCAAGTTCTAAACGGCCCTGTTGGCGCAGGGACAATTTACCCCTTTGACGCGCGCACCGAATCGACAAGGTTCAGCGCGTGGACGCCGCCACTCACATCCATGTCAAGGGAGCCCGGGAGCACAACCTCCGGAACCTCGAGCTGCGCATCCCGCGCGGCAAGCTGGTCGTGCTCACGGGACCGAGCGGATCCGGCAAGTCGTCGCTCGCCTTCGACACGATCTACGCAGAGGGCTACCGGAAGTACATGGAGAGCCTCTCCGCCGCCGCGCGCCAGGTATTGGAGCAACTGAAACGGCCCGACGTGGACTTCATCCACGGGCTCTCGCCGGTGCTGGCGATCGAGCAGCGCACCGGCGGCGGCTCGCCGCGCAGCACGGTGGCGACCGTCACCGAGGTCGCCGACTATGCGCGGTTGCTCTGGGCGCTCTGCGGCGAACAGCGTTGTCCCAAGGACGGCGGGCGCGTCGAGAAACGTTCGCTCGACGACTGTCTCAACCAGCTTTTGCGCGACGCGCCCGGCGAACGCGCCATTTTCCTGGCGCCGTGGATGCACGCCAAGCCGTCGGTGTTGCGCGACGAGCTGCCGCGGTTGCGTCAGCGCGGCTTCCAGCGCGTGCGGATCGCCGGCGAGATCAAGTCGCTCGACGAGCCCAAACTCGTGCCCAACGGCGCCGAAGCGATCCCGGTCGAACTCGTGGTGGACCGAGTGGTGATCGCCGCCGACCAGCGCAGCCGGCTGGCCGACTCGTTGGAACTGGCCTTTCGCGAGGGGCAGAACCGGGCGCTCGTGCTCGTGCAGAAAAACGCCGAGTCGCCTTGGCGCGAAATTCACCTGAGCCAAAACCTGAGCTGCGTGCACTGCGGCGATGTGTTCGAGCCGCTCACGCCGCGGCATTTTTCCTTCAACCACTCGGAAGGCGCCTGCGCGGAGTGCGGCGGGCTCGGCCGCAAGCTGACCTTCAGCGAGGAACTGATCGTGCCCAAGCCGGAGAAGGCGGTGCGCGAGGGCGCGATCAAGCCGTGGCGCATCGGCGGGAAGAATCTCATCATCCGCCACAACGCCATCCTCAAGCAGCTCGCCGAGCAGCTGCCGTTCGACGCCGAAACGCCGTGGCAGGAGCTGCCGGAGGAGACGCGCCGCGCCCTGCTGCACGGCGCGGGCGAGCGGCTCTTTGTTTTCCGGCTGCGCAAGAACCAGAAGACCGAAGCCCAGCCCTTTCCCGGCGTGATCGCGCTGCTGGATGAATCGCGCCGCGAGTCGCGCAGCGACGGCTACCGGGCGCGCCTGGCGACCTTCATGGCGAGCGGTGACTGTCCGTCCTGCCATGGTCTGCGCCTCAACGCCCGCAGCGCGGCGGTGCAAGTAGGGCCGGTCTCAGACCGGCCTCTGGGTGTGACTCAAGCCGGGAACCAGCCGTTCGGAGACCGGCCCTGCCTCGGCTTCGCCGATTTCCTGCGCATGGACATCCGGGCCGCGCTTGGCTTCATGCGCGGGCTGCCCGCCACCCTGCCGGCGACCGACGCCGTACGCGAGGTGCTCGACGGGGTCACGCAACGGCTCCATTTCCTCGCGGAGACCGGGCTGGGCTACCTGACGCTTGATCGCGAATACACGACTCTCTCCGGCGGCGAGGCCCAGCGTGTGCGGCTGGCCACGCAGCTCGGCATGGGGCTGGTCGGCGTGATCTACGTGCTCGACGAGCCCAGCATCGGCCTGCACCCGCACGACAACCAGCGCCTGTTGGCCACGCTCCGCGAACTGCGCGACCGCGGCAACACCGTGCTCGTGGTCGAGCACGACGCCGACACGATGCGGATTGCCGATGAGCTCATCGAGCTCGGGCCCGGCGCCGGCACCGAAGGCGGCGAGATTCTTTTCCACGGAACGCCGGCCGAGTGCGCCAGGCTTTCACCGTCCGCCTCGCGCACCGGCGCCTATCTCGGCGGCAAACTGGGCGTGGTGAAGGATGCGAAGACCAAGGCGCCCGACGATCGCTGGCTCGTGATCAAGGGCGCGACCGAGCACAACCTGAAGGCGGTTGAGGCGCGGTTCCCGGTCGGCCTTTTCACCTGTGTCACGGGCGTGTCCGGCTCCGGCAAGAGTTCGCTCGTGAACGACATCCTGGCCGTCGCCGCCGCGCGCAAACTCAACGGCGCAAAAACCCTGCCCGGCCGCCATCGCAGCCTGAGCGGGTTGGAGCATTTTGAGAAGGCCGTGCAGGTGGACCAGGAACCGATCGGACGCAGCCCGCGCTCCAATCCGGCCAGCTACGTCGGCCTGCTCGACCTTTTGCGCGACCTCTTCGCCAAGCTGCCCCTCGCCAAGGTGCGCGGTTACAAGGCCAACCGTTTCAGCTTCAATGTCCGCGGCGGCCGTTGCGAGCGCTGCCAGGGCGACGGCCAGATCCGGCTCGACATGCAGTTCATGGCCGACGCCTACGCGCCGTGCCCGAGTTGCGACGGCCAGCGCTTCAACCGCGAGACGCTCGAGGTGCGCTACCACGGCAAGAGCATCGCCGATGTGCTCGTCCTTACGGTGCGCGAGGCGCTGGAGCTTTTCCGCGCCCATCCGCGCATCGTCGAGAAGCTCGCCACGCTCGACGCGGTCGGCCTCGGTTACCTGCAGCTCGGGCAGTCGGCGACGACGCTCTCCGGCGGTGAGGCCCAGCGCATCAAGCTCTCGCTGGAGCTCAGCAAGCGCGAACAGGGCACCACGCTGTACATCCTCGACGAGCCGACCACCGGCCTGCACTGGACCGACATCCAGCGACTGACCGACCTGCTCTTCAAGCTGCGCGACGCCGGCAACACCCTCGTGGTCATCGAGCATAACCTCGATGTGATCCGGCTGGCCGACTGGCTCATCGACCTCGGACCCGGCGGCGGACCGGATGGCGGAGAAATCGTGTATGCCGGCCCGGTGTCGGGGATCACAAAGGACGCCCGGTCGCTGACGGGTCAGGCGTTACGGTAGGTCTTTGGCCCAGAACGAAGCTGCGCGGCCAAGGGCGGCCGGGAACAACCGCGATTACCCCTGGAGCCCGGCGAACTGCGGGTGGCTCTCGATCCGTTGCTCAAAAGCGGCCTTGGCGGCGTCATCCAGTCCGGTCGGGAACTTGGCCTCGCTGCGGCGCCAGCGGGCGAGCCACTCGGCGGCGAGAAGCCTGGGGCCTGCCGGATCGTCGGGTTGGCTTGCCGGGTGCGTGCAGGCCACGGTGGTGGTGGCCTTGGGGCCGGTGCCCACGCCTTCCGCGACGAAGAAGCCGGCGGACAGCATCGCGGCGCGAACGCCGGTGCCGGCGGCGTAGGTGTAAAGTTCGGCCGGGCGGCTCCGGCAATGTTGGTGCAGGCGGGCGAAGACCCCGGGTTGCCAGAGGGCGGTGTCGGTCTTGGCTGAAAACGGATCGTAGTAGATCAGGTCGGGCGTAGGCGCGCCCTCGAGGTGATCGAGGAAATCCCCGCGCAAAAGACGCCACTCGATGAGGCCGGAGGCGTGCGCCCAGCGGCCCAGGTTAAGCAGGTCGTGCGGCGCACCGTGGCGCAGGTGCGGGAAGTGGGAGGCATGGCGCGCGGCGAGAATGAGCGGATCGAGATCGCGCTCGAAACTGATCAGCTGGAGCGGGCGCAGCGCGGCGGCGCCGACGGCCGAGAGTTCGGCCTCCAGGCGGTGGATCGCGGCCATGGCGTTCGAGGCGGCGCCGAGGCCGACGTCCCAGACCACGAGCGGCTGGTCGTCTTCCGGCGTGCGGCGCCGGAGGCGCAGCGCGAGGCGGGACTGGTCGATATAAAGGCGGTTGGCTTCGTCCGCGGGGGCGGAGACAGAGTGCATCACCTCGCCGGAGCTGCGCTGGCGGATGCTGGAAAAGCCCTGGGGCGAGGTCTGGATTTCGTAGTCACCGCGGTGCGGTGCGGATTTGGGGCGGGGTTTGGTGCGAAGGACGGAGGGATTGGCTTCGTCCTCGCGTCCGAGGACGAGGCGCTGCCGTTCGTAGTAGGCGAGAAACTCACCGCCGAGGATGGCGGCCCGGATCTCGGCCATCAGGCGCGTGTAAAAGGCGAGGTTGTGGATCGACAGCAGCTGCCAGCCGAGAACCTCGTCGGCCTTGTTGAGGTGGTGCAGGTAGGCGCGGGAGTATTTTGCGCAGGTGGGGCAGGAGCAGGCGGCGTCGAGGGGTTCCTCGGAGAACTTGTAGATGCCCCGGCGGCAGTGGATGCGGCCGTGCGAAGTGTAGGCCGTGCCGCGTTGGGCGAGCTGGGTGGGGATGATGCAGTCGAACATGTCCACGCCCCGGTGCACGGCCTCGAGGATGTCGAGCGGCGTGCCGACGCCCATGAGGTAGCGCGGGAGGTGGGCGGGCAGCTGGTCGGTGACGAGGCCGGTGAACTCGTAGCGTTGGGCGTGGGTCTCGCCGACCGCGAGTCCGCCAATGGCGAGACCGTCGAAGGGCAGGGCGCGGAGAAACTCGGCGCTGCGCAGGCGAAGGTCGCGGTGACAGGCGCCCTGGATGATGCCGAACAGCGCCTGCGCGGAGTCGCCCCGGGCGGCCAGGGATCTCTCGGCCCAGCGGTGGGTCAGGTGCATCGCCATCTCGGTCTCGGCGTGGGAGGCGGTCGAGGCGATGCACTGGTCGAGCACCATCATGATGTCGCTGCCGATGTCGCGCTGCATGGCGATGCTGGATTCGGGCGAGAGAAAATGAACCTGGCCGTCCACATAGCTGCGGAACTGGGCGCCGGCCTCGGTCATGACCCGCGAATCGGGCAGGGAAAAAATCTGGAAACCGCCGGAATCGGTCAGGACAGGCCGGTCCCAGTTCATGAAGCGGTGGATGCCGCCGAACTTCCGGAAAACTTCAGGGCCGGGACGGAGCAGCAGGTGGTAGGTGTTGGCGAGCAGGACCTGGGCATCGACGGCCTTCAGGTCCTCGACGTCCAGGTTCTTGACCGTCGCCTGGGTGCCCACGGGCATGAAAACGGGCGTGCGCACCGGGCCGTGCAGCGTCGTGAAGCGGGCGGCGCGGGCTTTGGAGCCGGGAGATTCCCTTTCGAGGGTAAAGGCGAGGCGGGACATGCGGTGGTGCGGCGCAACCACTTGGGCGGGCCGGGCCGCAATGGCAAGGGGGTCCTGCGCAATTATCTGCAACTCGGCCGCGCCCCGACGTGTGATGGAAGCACGACGACACCCCATCCACCCTCAATCCATTGTCCTCCATGAAATCCCTCCGCCTCCTCACCGCCGCTGCCAGCCTGGCTGCGGTTCTTGCTGTTTCCGCCTTCGCCGCCGAATCCGAAGCCGGCTACGTTGACATCGGGCAGCTCGTCCCCGCTGCCAAGGGCGAGTTCGTCGAGATCAACCTTTCGCCCGGCCTGCTCAAGTTTGCGGCCAAGATCGCCGCCAAGCAGGAACCCGAGGCCGCGGCGCTGATCGCCAATCTCAAGCGCGTGCGGGTCAACGTCGTCAGCCTGGATGACTCCAACCGCAAGGCCACCATCGAGCAGATCGAGGCCGTCCGCGCCAAGCTCGAGTCGCAGGGCTGGACCCAGATGGTCACGGTCCGCGAGCGTGAGGGCGGCGACAACGTCACCGTCCACGCCAAGCAGAAGGGCGACGACGTGATCGAGGGCCTGGTGGTCACGGTGATCGACGGTAAGGGCGAAGCGGTGTTCGTGAACATCGTCGGTCTCATCAGTGCCGACCAGATCGCCACCATCGCCGAGCAGCTGAACATCGAGCCCCTGCGCCACGTGAAGGTGAAGATCAAGCAGGACAAGTCCTCCGACAAGGACGAGGCCTGAAACCAATCACGAAGCATGAAGGAAGCCTGACGGGGTGTGAGCCATCCACCGACCGACTTCCGGACATTCCCCTAACTTCCTTCTCCCTTTTTCCTTTCCGCCATGAACTCTCCCGTTCCTCCCGTTACTCCGGCGGTAGCCAAGTCCGAGCGCCGGCTGGCCCGCTGGATCATCCTCGCCCTGCTGGTCATGGTGACGCCCGTCATGGTGGTGGCCCTCGGGGTGGCCTCGATGTTCCGGCTCAATGGTGAGGCGGCGCTGCTCCGCAAGGAGGTCATGACGGCCAGCAATTCGGAATGGAACACAAAGGTGCAGATCAGCGCCGGCTGGTGCGCCCTCACGACGGCCCGCACGATTTTGCGGGTGGTTGAGCACGAACACCGGGACGAGGCGCAGCTGGCCCTGGCAGCCGTGCGCCGGGCCAGTGTGGGCGTCTATGAACGCGTCGGCCGGGCGGGCGAGATGTCAGCCGGGCGCATGGTCACGGAGATCGACCGCAAGATGCAGACGCGGGGCTGGAGCCGGCTGGTCGGCGTGATGGAACGTCACGAGACCGTCCTGGTTTACACCTCCGATGAGCTCGAAACCGGTGACAAGCTGGAGATCTGCGTGGCAGTGCTCAATGGCGACGAAATGGTCGTCGTTTCAACCAAGGTTGACGCCGGCAAACTCCTCGAGCTGGCCAGCAAGCATCTCCCCGCCGAGGGATTCCGGTCCAAGCTGCTCCGGGAGACCATCTGAGCGGACAGGCGGGGCTAGGATTTGGTTTCGCGGAGACTGGCGTCGAGGCTGACCCGGTCGTCGAAGACGAAGCAGGCGCCCTCAAAGTGCGCGGCTCCGCATTCCTCGAAATATTTGAGAATGCCGCCGTCGAGTTGGAAGACGTTTTTAAACCCGGCTTGCAGCAGATACGGCGCCGCCTTCTCGCAGCGGATGCCGCCGGTGCAGAAGGTGACCACCGTCTGATCCTTCATTTCGCCCGGCAGGGCGTCGGCCGCGCGCGGAAAATCCCGGAAATGGCGGATGCCGGCGGGCCGGGCGCCGCGGAAAGTGCCGGCGGCGATCTCGTAGTCGTTGCGGGTGTCGAGCAGCGTGACCGGACGGCCCTCGTCGAGCCATTGGCGGAGGGTGCGCGGGGCCAGGCCGGGAGCCGGATGTCGCGCCGGGTCGATTCCCGGCACACCGAAAGCGATGATCTCGCGCTTGATCTTGACCAGCATGCGCCGGAAGGGCTGTTGCGCGCCGGCCGACTCCTTGGGCGTCAGGTCGGCGAGTCCTGGCACGGCGCGAATGGCAGCCAGCAGGGAGTCGAGTGCGGCGCGTTCACCCGCGACGAAGAGGTTGATGCCCTCGGGGCTGAGCAGGATCGTGCCCTTGAGCGATCCGGCTGCGGCAACCGCCTTGAGCTGGTCCCGCAACGCCGGCAGATCCGCGAGCGGCGCGAACTTGTAGGCCGAGAGATTGACGCAGGCGGGCATGGGGTGGGAGCGGAACGATCAGGTCGTTTTGACGAGGGCACGGGTGACCAGCGTCAGCAACCGTTCCGTTTCGTGCGCCGACGTCTTGGCCACAAAGCCGCGCGCATGGGCGAAATGAACGTCGGGCTCGGCGGCGATCCGCGTGAAGTCGAGCGCCGGGTGGTCGCGAAAACGTCCGAGACCGTAACCGGTGCTGCGCCGGTCGGGATAGATCAGACCGACGATTTCGCCGACGAGGTTTTGTTCCTCGATGTATTCGTCGAGGCCGAGGGAAGGTTCGTCCGGTAGGGGCTCGGTGCGCGGGACGAACAGGACCTTGCCGACGGGCGAGAGCGGCCAGAGCCGGGCGTGTTGGCCGATGAAGCCGAGCCGGGCGCGGAGGGTGCGCACGTAGCTGACCAGATCCTCGCCGACCATGCGCATCATTTCCCAGAGCGGGTCGCCAGGCGTGAGGCGCGTGGCGAGCGCGAAGCGGCGGAGCAGGGTGACGTCGATCGGGGAGTTGAGCTTGGGCAGCACGTCATCGGCCACGCCCAGCCAGCGCGCGGTGGTGACGGCGCCGCGGCAGTCGAACCACTCGGCCGATTCCAGCCACGGGCAGAACCGGCGCGCATCGGCGTAAAGGCCGAGGTGCTGGAGCACCAGCGAGAGCGAGCAGGTCGGGGGATGGTCCTTGGGCAGTTGGTGGTGGTCGAAGTTGTTGCGCTCCGGAGCGTGCTCGTGGCCAACATCGACGACGCACACGGCCGGGTCGGCCAGATCGGCCGGGGTCGGCTCGCGGCGCACGACCGGCACCGGATGCAGGGAGAGAAGCACGGAGCAGGCGAGGAATTCGTCCTTATGGGCGCCGCCGGGGTGGGTGAGGATGGTGGAGAACTGAATCATGCAACGGGCCGCTGAAAAGCGCGGCGATTTCCTTCGGACGCGAGGGAAAAATGCGCCGACGGTGTAGGGGCGTGGCTCGTCCACGCCCTCCGACCCCGGTCATCTATCGGGCGCGCACAAGGCGCGCCCCTACGCTGCTCCGCCGCCTCAGTAGAACACGTTGCGGTCCAGCGAACGGTATTGGATGGCCTCGAGCAGGTGGGGCTGCTGGATGCGGTCGGATTCGGCGAGGTCGGCGATCGTGCGGGCGACCTTGAGGATGCGGTCGTAGGCGCGGGCGGAGAGCGACAGTTGTTCCATCGCCTGCTGGAGCAGGTCGCCCAGGGTGGAGTCGAGCGGGCAGAAGCGCCTGATCTGCGACGGGGTCATGCGGGCGTTGGCGGTGAGCCGCGTGCCGCGGAAGCGGATGAGCTGGTGCTGGCGGGCCAGGTCGATGCGTTCGCGCATCACGGCGGTGGATTCGCCCGGCTGGCTGCTGCGCAGTTCCGCGATCGACAGGGCCGGCGCCTCGATGTGCAGGTCGATCCGGTCCAGCAGGGGACCGCTGATGCGGGCCCGGTAGCGTTGGATCTGGGCCGGCGAGCAGCGGCACTCGTGCTTGGCGTCGCCGAGGTAGCCGCAGGGGCACGGGTTCATGGCCGCCACGAGCATGAAGTGGCAGGGCAGGGTGACCTTGCCGGCGCTGCGGGAAATCGTGACGTGGCCGTCCTCGAGGGGTTGGCGCAGGACCTCGAGGGCGGAGCGTTTGAACTCCGGCAACTCGTCGAGAAACAGCACGCCCTGGTGCGCGAGGGAAATTTCTCCCGGACCGGGCACAGTGCCACCGCCCAGCAGGCCGACATCGGAGATGGTGTGATGGGGCGCGCGGGCGGGACGTTGCAGGAAGTGGAGACCGCCCTGCATGGTCTGGCCGGCGGCGGAGTGGATGCGCAGGATTTCGAGGTATTCCTCCAACGTGGGCTGGGGCATGATGCCGGGGATGCGGCGGGCGATCATGGATTTTCCCGAGCCGGGCGGTCCGATCATGATCAGGTTGTGCCCGCCCGCGACCGCGACCTCCACGGCCCGCCGGACGGCGTGCTGGCCCTTGATGTCGGCGAAGTCGGTTTCCGGCACCCCGGCCGGCTCGGTCGCCGTGCGCCGCGGCGGGGCCACGGGGGAAAGCTTGGCGCGGCCATCCAGGAAACGGGCTGCCTGGTCCAGGGACGTTATCTCGTAAACCTCGATGCCCTCGACCAAGGCGGCTTCCTGCGCGGCGAGCGGAGGGAGCAGGACCGTTTTACGGCCGGTCTCCCGGGCCAGGACGGCCATGGCCAGCCCGCCTTTGATCGGGCGAGTGGCGCCGGAGAGGCTCAGTTCGCCGGCGATGAGGTGACGGTTCAGGCCGTCGCAGGCCAATTGGCCGGTGGCGATCAGGATGCCGAGGGCGATGGGCAGGTCGTAGATCGCACCTTCCTTGCGCAGGTCGCCGGGGGCGAGATTGATGGTCGTGCGCGTGCGCGGCATCTTGAGCCCGGAATTGCTCAGGGCGGAGAAGACACGGTCCTGCGACTCCTTGACCGCGGTGTCGGGCAAGCCGACCAGGATCAGGTTGGGTACGCCGGACTCGCCGGTGTTGACCTCGATTTGGACAGGAACGGCATCAATGCCCAGCAACGCGGCTGAGCCAACGGTGGCTAACATGGACAGGGGACGGAAACGGACGGGATGGAATTAGACCAATCCTTCCTGCAAACGCCGGCGGACCTCGATGATGTTGTCCTCCACTGCCTGCAAATACGGATTGGTTTGGCCCGCTGTCGTCAGATAGCGATGCACACCGCCGGCCTCAAAGTCCAGCATTGGCCGCACATAATTTGTCCAAAAGGCCGGGGTCATCTGCATCATTTCCCGCAGACTGTGGTAGGGACGCTTCTCGCCGGGGATCTGTTCGAAGTCGAACGCCTCCTGGAATTCCCGGTAGAGGGCCTTGAGCTTGTCCACGTAGTCGGGCGCGCTCATCTGGGCGAGGTAGTCGGCCGTCACCAAAATGAAGGCGAAGTGCCGGGCCTCCTCGCAGCGGAAGGAAATTTGGCTGATCTTGTTGCGCGGTCCGGTGCAGATGATGGCCGAGCAGATGTCATCGATCTCGGTGGCCGTGGCGCCCATGCGCGGCAGGTAATCGCGGGCGAATTCGCAGCTCCGACGCTCGTGGACAAAGGTGTAGCGGGCGCCGCTGCCACCGAGATCGTCGTTCTTCTTGAGGTAGCCGGTGTCGTGGAGCAGGGCGGCCATGACGGCGAGCTCCCAGTCCCGCTTGGTCAGCACGGGCTTGTCGGGAGTACGGCTGCGGCCGGCGAGGATATGCACCATACAGAGCGTCGCCTGCAGCGTGTGCTCGTAGTCGTGATAGTGCATGTCGATCCGCTGGTAGCCGGCGTATTCGCCGGAAAACATGCTCTGCACATCGCTGAAGAGCCGGTCCAGGAGCGGGTAACTGGCCTGCGCGCCAATGCCAGCAAAGGCTTCCTTGACGGCTTCGACCACGGCGGCGGGGTTCTTCGTGTCGATGGAGTGCGGAGGGACCATCCGGATTCACAATTAGGGGTTGCCCGGCTTCTGCCGCAAGCCCATTGTCCGCGCCAAGAAAGAAATGCTCACCAGCACCAACCTGATTGTTGGGCTCACAGGCGGAATGGGATGTGGAAAATCGACGGCCGCCGCCCTGTTTGCCGAGCGCGGATTCCGTCGGTTGGATGCCGATCAGACAATTCGCGACGAAATCCTAACCGATGCCGCGGTGGCCCGCGCCGTCGGGCAACGGCTGGGAGCGGACACCCTGGATGCCGAGGGGCGGGTGCGCCGGGACCGCGTGGCCGCGGTGGTTTTTAACGAGCCGGCCCAGCTGAAATGGCTGGAGGAACTGCTGCACCCCCGCTTGCTGGCCCGCTGGCGGGAGCTGTTCGCCGCCGCCCGCGACACAGCCTTCATCGTCGAGGTGCCGCTGCTCTTTGAAAAAGGGCTGGAGAATTGGTTTGATTTCATCGTCTGCGTGACCGCAGACTCTGCGACGCAATTGAGGCGGCTGGAGCAACGTGGCATCCCCCCGGAACTCGCCCGACAGCGCCTGGTCAAGCAACTGCCACTGGCCCGAAAATGCGAGCTGGCAGACCATGTTCTCCTAAACGACGGCTCTCCTGAGTTTTTAAGGGAACAGGTCAATGCCCTGGCCGACCGCCTCTTGAACAAACAACCCCTCCGGTCCCACGACCGCCTTCATGTCCGTCCCGCCTAAATCCGAAGAGGATAACAGCAAGTCCGGCTCCTCCGAGTCATCCGAAACCAAGCGCAAGCCGCGCACCCGCTCGCGCCTGCAGCGCACCAAGCGGAGCCCCAAGGCTGCGGCGTCCACCAAGTCGGAGGCCGCCCCGTCGGCCGAGCTCCCGTTCGAGCCGGCTCCAGCCCCTGTGGCCGAGGCGCCCGCGCCGGCGCCGGAACCCGTGCGCGAATCCGCCCCGCCGCCGGCGCCGGAACCGGTGCAGGCCCCGGCGCAGCAGGTGGCGGCCCCGACGGAATCTTCCGAGGCCCCGGCCCAGCAAGCGCAGCCCGGTGGCCAGGGCGGATATGATGACGGCGGCAACCAGGGCGGGGGACAGTTCCAAGGCGGCGGAAAATGGAAACACCGCCAGCGCGGCAAACACTTCCAGCCGGGCGGCGGCAAGTGGGGCAAACCCGGCGGCTTTCAGGGCGGCGGTGGCGGCAAGCCCCCGCAACCGCTTCCACCCAAGGAGCAGATCATCTACGGCGACCTCCCCGACCCGTCGCGTTTCGCCAATCTGGAGGCGGTCGAGAAGATCGCGGGCGAGATCGTCGATCCCAAGGCCGACCCGATCTGGCTCAACGAACTTTACGCGCTGAATCACGCCGACCTCACCGCCTTTGCCCGCAAGCTCGGCGCCAAGATCGAAGGCGTACCCAATCGCAAGCAGCTCCTCACGCTCGTGTTCGCTGCCGCGGCGGAGCAAAAGCTCCCGCTCCTGGATCGCGGCTACATCGACATGACCGATCGTGGACTGTGCTTTATCGTCCACGAGGACGTTAATTACCGGCTCTATCCCGAGGACGCCATCCTGCCCGACATCTTCGTCAAGCAGCTCGGCCTGCGCCGCGGTCATCAGGTCGAGGTCCAGTGTCAGGCCCCGCAGGGCAACGAGCGCTGTCCCGCGGTCGTGGCGATCCGATCGGTCATGGGCGGCAAGGCGACCGAGATCGCCAAGGTCCAGCCCTTCGAGGAACTCACGCCCTATTACCCGCTCAAGCGCATCTGGCTCGAGGTCCAGGGCCTCAAGGACGTTTCCATGCGCATGGTGGACATCGTCACGCCCATCGGCTTCGGCCAGCGTGGTCTGATCGTCGCGCCGCCGCGCACCGGCAAGACGATCCTCATGCAGAACATGGCGAACTCGATCGCGGAGAACTCGCCCGAGGCCAAGCTGATCATCCTGCTCGTGGACGAACGTCCCGAGGAGGTCACCGACTTCAAGCGCCACTGCAAGGGCGAGGTGGTCAGCTCGACCTTCGACGAGGCGCCGGAGAGTCACATCCACTGCGCCGAAATGGTCATCGAGAAAGCGCGCCGGCTCGTCGAACACGGCGAGCATGTGATCATCCTGCTGGACTCGATCACCCGTCTGGCGCGCGCCTACAACGCGCTCGCCTCCAACAGCGGCAAGATCATGTCCGGCGGCCTCGAGGCCAACGCCCTGCAGAAGCCCAAGCGCTTCTTCGGCTCGGCCCGCAACATCGAGGGCGGCGGCAGCCTCACCATCATCGGCACCGCGCTGGTGGACACCGGCAGCCGCATGGACGAGATCATCTTCGAGGAGTTCAAGGGCACCGGCAACATGGAGCTCCACCTCGACCGCGACCTCGTCAACAAGCGCATCTTCCCCGCGATCAACATCGACAAGTCCGGCACGCGCAAGGAGGAGCTCATCTATCACCCCGACGAGCTCATCAAGATCTACTCCCTGCGCCGCGCCATGCAGGGTGTGCCCGCCGCCGACTCGATGGACATGCTCATCGGCCGGCTCAAGAAGACCAAGACGAACACGGAATTCCTCCTCAGCCTCAACCGCTGAGCCTCCGGCCCCGCTTTTCGCCGCCGATTCCATGGAGCCTGTCTTACCCAGTCTCACCGGAATCGGAGGCGGAACCGGTTTGGCGGAGTTGGCCGGGGCCGCGGGCCTGCGGCGGGTGGAACTGGGCGAACGGTCCATCGCGGCGGATATCCTGGCCGCGATCCCGCGCGACCTGGTGTTTGCGCACACGGTCATCCCCTTTGCGCGCGAGCGTGGCGTGCTGCAGGTCGCCGTGGCGGATCCGGCGGCGGTTGAGGTGCTGGATGACCTGGCCTGGACCGCCGGCGAACCCGTGCAGGCGAGCTTGGCCGATGAGGCGGACATACGCCGCGCCATCACGCGTTGTTACAACGACCACCTGCGCGACGAAGCCGCCACCGCGGCGGATTCGCGGGCCCCGTTGCCGGGGGGCGGCCAGGAACTGGAAGTGGCGGAATCCGACGCCCCCGTCATCCGGCTGGTGCAGGACATGATTGCCGATGGCATTCGCCGCCGCGCGTCGGACATTCACCTCGAACCGCTGGCGGGCCGGCTTCGCGTGCGGCACCGGGTGGACGGAGTTTTGCAGGAGGGCGAAACGCCGCCGCGGCGACTGCAACTGCCCGTTGTCTCCCGGCTCAAGATCATGGCCGGTCTCAGCATCGCCGAGAAGCGCCTGCCGCAGGACGGCCGCATCGCGGCCGAGGTGGATGGCCGCCGGCTGGACTTGCGCGTCTCGTCGCTGCCCACGACGCACGGCGAAAGCATCGTCATGCGCGTGCTCGACAAGGAGAGCCTTCGCCTCGGGCTGCCGGAACTGGGTTTCCTGCCCGACGATCAGGCGGTTTTTGAGCGCCAGATCGCGTCGCCCGACGGCATGGTGCTGGTGACCGGACCGACCGGATCCGGCAAGACCACGACGCTCTACGCCAGTCTGCACCACCTTAACCAGGCGGACCGCAAGATCATCACCGTCGAGGACCCGGTCGAATATCAGATCGGCGGCATTAACCAGGTGCCGGTGAATGCGACGACCGGGCTGACCTTTGCCACTGCCCTGCGTGCGATGCTCCGCCAGGCCCCGAATACCGTCATGGTCGGTGAGATTCGCGACGCCGAGACCGCCGAGATTGCGCTCAATGCCTCGCTCACCGGTCACATGGTCTTCAGCACGCTGCACACCAACGATGCGCCCAGCGCCATCACCCGGTTGATCGACATCGGCGCCAAGCCCTTTCTGCTCTCGGCCGCGCTGCGGGCGGTGGTCGCTCAGCGCCTGGTTCGCCGGATTTGTGCGCGTTGCCGGCGGCCGCATCAGCCGGCAGCTTGGGAACTGCAGCTGTTGGGCTTGGATGAACGCTGCCGCCTCGAAGCCCGGTTCGCGCGCGGGACGGGTTGCGCCGCCTGCCAGGGCACGGGTTACCGCGGACGGTTGGGGATTTTTGAAATCTTTCTCGTCCACGACGGAATCCGCGCCATGCTCGGAGGCCAAGTCACGGCCGCCCGCCTGCGCCAGCAGGCCCGCGCCGACGGCATGCGCACCATGAGAGAAGACGGAATTCGCAAAATTTTCGCCGGCCACACCACCATCGAAGAGGTTGTGTCCGCGACCGTGACCGATCAACTTTAGCCATCCTCAACCCATCCATCGCATGAGCTATGAAATGAACGACCTCCTCGAGCTGGTCGTCGAGCAGAAGAGTTCCGACCTTCACCTGCAGGTGGGCGTGCCCCCCTGCCTGCGCCTCCGCGGCAGCATGACGCCCATCGACGGCCCCGAGCTGAAGCCCGAGGACACCGAGCAGCTCATGCTCTCGATCACGCCGGACAACCACATCCAGAACGTGAAGCTCAACGGCGGCACCGACTTCGGCTTCGCCTACGGCGACAAGGCCCGCTTCCGCGTGAGCGTGCTCAAGGCCAAGGGCAACTACGGCCTCGTGCTGCGCCAGATTCCCAACCAGCTCTTCGACCTGCGCACCATCGGCATGCCCGACAAGATCAAGGAGCTGCTCTACCGCCCGCGCGGCTTGTTCCTCGTCACCGGCCCGACCGGTTCCGGCAAGTCCACGACGCTCGCCTCGATGATGAATTACATCAACGAGAACCGCGACGGCCACATCATCACCATCGAGGACCCGATCGAGTATTACCACCCGCACAAGAAGTGCGTCGTCACCCAGCGCGAGGTCGGCTCCGATGTGCCTAGTTTCTCCGAGGCCATCCGCCGCGCCCTGCGTCAGGACCCCGACGTCATCCTCGTCGGTGAGTTGCGCGACCTCGAGACCATCGAGGCGGCCATCTCCGCCGCCGAGACGGGCCACCTGGTTTTCGGCACCCTGCACACCAACAGCGCCGCCAAGACGGTGGACCGCATCGTGGATGCCTTCCCGGCCAACATGAAGGAGATGATCCGCACCCAGCTCTCCACCTCGATCATCGCCGTCATCTCCCAGACCCTCTGCAAGAAGAAGACCGGCGGACGCATCGCGGCCTACGAGATCATGGTGAACACCTCGTCCATCGCCTCGCTGATCCGCGACAACAAGACCTTCCGTATTCCGTCGGACATCCAGACGGGTGCGAACCTCGGCATGATCACGCTCGACACGCATTTGATGAGCCTGGTCAACCGCGAGCTGATCGACCCGGACGAGGCCCTGGAAAAATCGCAGGAACCGGTCGCGATGAAGGACAAGCTGATCAGCATGGGCTTCAAGCTGCGCGAAGTCTGATTTCCCAAACCTAATCCGGCCGGGCCAGGCCGGGTTTCCTCATGTTCGAGGGACACGACCTGGCCATTCAGCAACTGCTCACCGCCCGAGGGCTGGTGGGATCCGGCGCGCTGCAGCAGGCGGCGTTGGACAGCGGAGCAAGCGGGCGTCCTCTGGCACGCACCATCGTTGACCTCGGTCTGGTTGACCAGGCTGTGCTTCTGCGGGAGGTGGCCGGTTATCTCGGGCACGGCTACGTGGAGCAGCTGCCGGAGGTGCTGTCGGCGGATATCGCCGGGCTGCTGGACGGCGAATTTGCACGGAGCCGGGGCGTCGTGCCGGTGGAGGCGGACCCCGGGGCGGTGTCTTTTGCGACGACCCATCCATTCGATGGGCAGCTGGGCGACGATCTCGCCTTCAAAATCGGGCGACAGGTCAGGTTGCTGGTGGCCGATCCCGAGCAGGTGCAGCTACTGTTGCGTCGCTACTACGGTGGTGAGTTGAACGCGGACGAGGCCGCCCACGGTTTTTCGGTCACGCCGGATGGGGCGCTTAGCGACACCGACCTGGAGAAGATGGCGGGCCAACCGCCGATCGTCCGTTTCGTGAACCTCGTGCTCGGGCAGGCGGTGCGGGACGGGGCCTCGGATGTACACTTTGAGCCGTTCGAGGGGGAGTTTCGCATCCGTTGCCGGGTGGACGGCACGCTGCGCGATCTGACGCCCCCGCCGCACTCGCTCGCCTTGCCCGTCATCTCGCGGTTGAAGGTCCTGGCCGGGCTGAACATCGCCGAACGCCGCCTGCCACAGGACGGACGGCTGCGTCTGAAGCTGGCGGGGCGTTCAGTGGACCTCCGGGTCTCCACGCTGCCCACCCAGTTCGGCGAGAGCGTCGTGCTGCGCGTGCTTGATCAGTCTGCGGTCCGGCTGGAACTGAACCAGCTTGGATTGCCGCCGGCCATGCTCGCGGGCGTGGAGGCGGCCATAGCCCGGCCCAACGGCATCTTTATCGTCACGGGGCCGACCGGCTGCGGCAAGACGACCACGCTTTACAGCTGCTTGAACCGGCTGAATCAGCCCGAGGCCAAGCTGCTCACCGTGGAGGACCCCGTGGAATACGAAATCGACGGTGTCATGCAGGTGCCGGTGAACAACGCGGCCGGTCTGGGCTTCGCCCGGGCCTTGCGCACCTTCCTGCGGCAGGACCCCGACATCGTGATGGTGGGCGAGATTCGCGACGCCGAGACCGCGCGCATCGCCATCCAGGCGTCGCTCACGGGACATCTCGTGCTCACGACATTGCACACCAACGATGCCGCCTCGGCCATCACACGCCTGGTGGACATGGGCATCGAGCCGTTTCTGCTGGCCTCGACGGTGGAGGCCGTGCTCGCGCAGCGGCTGGTGCGGCGGAATTGTCCTTCGTGTCGCTCGGCGTATGTGCCGCCGCCGGAGACATTGTGTTCGCTGGGCTTGGCGGCAGGAGCCGGCGCACCGCCGGTGTTTCAGCGGGGCCAGGGCTGCGCGGCGTGCGACGGCACGGGTTTCCTCGGGCGCATGGGTATCTTTGAGTTTCTGCGCATGACCGAGCCGTTGCGCGAGGCGGTCGCGCGCGGGGCCTCGTTGATCGAACTGCGGCAACTGGCCGCGGGCGAGGGCTTGGCCGTGTTGCGACAGTCCGGCCTCGCCGCCGCGCTGGCCGGCGAGACGGCCCCGGAGGAAGTGCTCAGGTTCACCTGAAAGGAAGCACGCAATGCCAGCATTCAGCTACAGTGCGATGGACGGACAGGGACACGAGCGGACGGGGGCTTTGGAGGCCGCGGATGCGCGGCAGGCGGCGGTGGTCCTGCGCGGGCGCGGCCTGTTTCCGACGCGGGTTACGGCGCGAGAAGGTGAGGGGGGCGCCAAGGCTGGGCCCACAGGGGCGGGGGCGATGACACTGGCCGTGTTCGGTTCCTTGAGCGCCAAGGAACGGGCCTCGTTCACACGGCAGCTGGGAACGCTCCTGCATGCGGGCATGCCCCTGCTGCGCGGCTTGGAAGTGCTCGGCCGGCAGGTTAAGAACCCGGCCTTCGCAAAGGTGATAACGGCCCTGGCGGATGGCATTCGTTCCGGCGAGGCCCTGTCCGAGGTGATGGGCCGGCATCCGCGGGCGTTTGACCGGCTTTATGTAAGCATGATCCGGGCGGGCGAGGCCGGCGGTCTGCTTGATGTCGTGCTCGACCGGTTGGCGCAGTTTCAGGAAAAAAGCCTGCAAGTGCGCGGCAAGGTGAAGGCGGCGATGGTCTATCCGTTCATCGTGCTCGGCGTGGCGGTGGGCATCCTCGTGGCGTTGCTCGTGTTTGTCGTGCCCAAGTTCCAGCAGATTTTTGCCGATCTGCTCAAGGGCGCCCCTCTGCCGCCGCTGACCCGGGCGGTCCTGACGGTGAGTGACGTGGTGCGCAACCACCTGCTGCTGGTGGTTGTGGGGAGCGCGGTTGCCATGGTCGGGTTTCAGCTCTTCCGGCGGAGTCCCGCCGGAGCGAGGATCATCGACACGCTCACCATCCGGATGCCGCTGTCCGGCGAGCTCTTCCTGAAGGTCGTGGTGGCGCGCTTCGCCCGCACGCTGGGCACCCTGTTGTCGAGCGGCGTGCCGATCCTGCCGGCGCTGCTGATCACGCGCGACACCTGCGCTAACGCCCGCATCGCCTCCGCTATCCAGGCAATTCATGACCGCGTGAAGGAAGGTGCCTCCGTGGCCCGACCGCTGGAAGCGGCGGGTGTTTTCCCGCCCATGGTCGCCAGCATGGTCGAGGTCGGCGAACACTCGGGCCAGCTGCCCGAGATGCTCCAGAAAATCGCCGACATCTACGAGGGCGAGGTGGACAACGCCGTGGCCGGCCTCAGCTCGCTCATCGAGCCAATCCTGATCCTGTTCCTCGCCCTCGTGGTCGGCACGATCGTTATCGCGCTGTTCCTGCCCATTATCCGCATCGTGCAGATGCTGACATGAGCTAACGTTCTTCTGGTTTGTCTTGGGCGTTCCTACCCCAGATCAATCGGATCAACAGCGCTACGCAGAGCTCTAGTTCATAGGGGACAACGATCCAGAGCGCTCCGATTATCAGTGCATTGAGCCATGTTGGCAGCAGGTGGTCAAAAAGCCAAAAAGTGCAGGAAAGTGTATGAAAGGAATGCGAGCCCGACCAAAACGGTGGCAATCATTTCCTTCCCACGTTTTGTGCCGGACAGCTTCCGCGGCTGCTCGTCGTAAGATTTCATTTTTGCGGCTTCGTCAGCAGCAGCTGCGAGTTCAGGCCGAGGTGGCGGTCGGAGAATTGGTCGGCTTCGCCGGCCTGGCGGAGGAGGCGCTGGACCATGCCCATCTTGGCGTCGAGGTCGTCCACCTTGGCGACAAAGACGGCCTCGGGCGTGGCGGCGATGACGGCGGCGCCCCATTCGAGTTCGCCCTGATGGCTGAGCACGATATGTTCGAGGCGCTCGAGGAGGTCGCCGTTGAGCTTGGACTTGATGCCGGCCTTGCGGACGAGCTGGTAGCCGAGCACGACGTGGCCCTGGAGGATGCCCTTGCGGCTCTTCGCGGTGACGAGGTCACCCTGGTATTCGATGACCTTGCCGGTGTCGTGGACGAGCACGCCGGCCATGGCGAGGTCGGCGTCCACCTCGGGGTAAAGCGGGAGCAGCGCCTTGGCGGCGCGGGCCATGTGGACGGTGTGCTCCAGCAGGCCGTGGCGATACGCATGGTGCATGCTGACGGCAGCGGGAGCGGTGCGGAACTGCTCCCCGATCTCGTCGAAGAGCGCCTGCACGGTGGCGCGGAGTTCGGCGTGCTGGATGGAGGCGATGTGCTGTTGGAATTCGGTCCAAAGCGCGTCGGCGTCTTCAGGCGCGGTTTCCACGAGATTGGACATGAGCGGCGAGCCGGCGAGCTGCTCGTTGGAAATGGCCTCGGCGCGCAGCAGGCGGGGGGAGAGACGTTCCTGGAAAAATTCCACCTTGGCCTCGATGCGCACCACGCCGCCTTCCTTGAGGCCGGTAAACAAGTCAAAGGCCGGGCTGTCGCCGAAAACGTTTAAATTGAGGCTGCCGGTCTTGTCGCCCAGTTCGACGCTGAGGAAGGCGTTGCCGTTCTTGGCCGTCTTGCTGGTCACGCGGCGCACGAGGAGCACGCTGCTGAAGGTGTCGCCGCCGGAGAGGGTTTTCAGATCGCGGACGGTGAGCGGAACGGGGTGGTCGGACATGGCGGCAGCGAATGCGCAAGTAACAAGGATCAAGTAACAAGTGGCAAGAGGGCAAATTCGAGCCGGCTATCCGTCTGCGGGGGCAGTCAGTCCTTGGCCCGAAATTAAACGGGCGGTTCGCGAACCATGGTGGTCCGGTCGACTCCTGATACTTGGTCCTTGCTACTTGGTCCTTCGCGCATGGCGCCTCAGCGCTTGAAGTAAGTTTCCCGCGCCTTCACCTGCACGATTTTCTTTTCGGGCAGGATGTAGGCAGTGAGGAAGCCGCCCAGCACGCAGGCGGTGTCGATGCCGAGGGTCCATTTGGTGCGCACGACATCCTCGCGCGGGGTGTGGCCATAGACCACGAAAGGTGGCCCCTCCCAGAGCGAGGACCAATGCGGGGCGTCGGGCATCTCGGAGCGCTTGTGGGGTTCGCCGTCCTTGCCGACCACCTGGATGCGCGTGACGATGCGTGCCGGCTGCCGTTGCCAGGGGCGGTCGGGCAGGAAACCGCCATGCACGAAGACCACGCCGAGTTCCTCGTCCTCATAGGTCAGCTTCATCTCCTCGAGGTAGTCCCAGTCCTTGCCGCGGAGCTGTTCCATCGTGGCGTAGTCGTATTTTTTGAGATGGGTCGGGTCGTCGGTGCGCCGGTAGTTCAGGTGGCGCAGCTCGTGATTGCCCAGCAGCGAAGCCGTGGCGTATTTCCGCGCCAGTTCGACCACCTTGCCGCTGTCGGGACCGCGGCTGATGAGGTCGCCCAGCAGGATCAGCCGGTCATCCTTCCTCAGGTCCAGCTTGTCGAGGAGGTCCTCGAATTCCTTGTGGCAGCCGTGGATGTCACCCACGGCGATCAGGCGTCCGTTCATCGCAGAAATTGACTAGCTTTCACCGGGTGCGGGGGTAAACAAGAAATCGCCCATGGAGCTGAATCTTCACGCGATTGCCACAAAGTGCTACGTCAGCGGACGCGACTTCGCCGAGAACGACCGTGTCGTGAGCTACCTCGTGCGCGAGGCCTCGGGCGAGGTCGCCCGCCGCGACTTGCTGGAGAGCGAGGACCCGTCTTCGCCCGGCTCCGCCGAGGCAAACGGGCCCCGGTGGATGCCCCCGGCGTTTATCTTCTGCCGCTGGGTCGTGGCCTTCAAGCCGCGGCGCGGGGACGAGAATTCCGAGCGCAACCTCAAGCTCACGGCCGAAAACCTGTTCCTCAACCTCGCGATTCCATCCGGTGCGACGAGCGAGACGATCGACGACAGTTCGCAGGGCATCAACACGCCGCTGCTCCAGTTCCTCGCGCTCATGATGGAGCGCAAGCGGCTCATCAAGCCGATCGGCCTCACCGAGGATGGCGCCCGCCAGATCTACGAGCACCGCGCTTCGCACCAGCGCTACGAAGTGCCGGTCGGCGACCTCAACCAGGAATTTTTCATGAAGATCCAGGAGCATCTCGGCGTGCTCGTTGGCACACCCAAGCCCAAGGCCGCACCGGCGACGGAAGCGGCGCCGGCCGCCGCGGCGACACAGAAAGTGCCGGCCGATTCGACGGCCTGATCGCGACTCAGATCACCCGCTCCGGCGGAGCGGACAGGGCGGCGATGCGGTCCATGATGCGCTGGGCCGCGAGTTCGTAACGGGCCTTGCCGGCCTTGGGGTCGTCATAGTCGGAAGCGGGAATGGGCGGACCGAACACAATGCTCACCGGGGTACCGAAGCGCGGGATGCTCGTGCCCTTGCCGAAGGCCTCGAAGGAACCGAAGAGCCGGCAGGGCACCACGGGCACGCCGGTCTTGCAGGCCATGAGGCCGACCCCGGGCTTCGGTTTTTGCAGCTGACCGTCCTGCGAGCGGGTGCCCTCGGGGAAGAGCACGACGGCGCGGTTCTCGGCGAGGGCCTGGAGCACGCGTTTGATGGCGCCGATGTCGCCGCTGTCCCGTTCGACGGGGATGGTTTCCACCTGGTTCATCCACCAGCCGAGCATACGGTTGTTCCAAAGGCTCTTGCGGGCAAAGAAGCGCATCTGCCGCGGCACATGGCTGCCCACGAACGGCGGGTCGAGGTGGCTGGCGTGGTTGGAGGCGATGAGGAACGGGCCGTCAGTAGGGAAATTTTCTGTGCCGGCGACTTCGCCGCGGAAGCACATGCTGTGGATGGTGGCCGCCAGGTAGTGGAAGAAGCCGTAGAACGGCGTCATCGTGAGTTGGTCGGGAGTCTGCGGCATGCGGGTCAGAGATCAGAAGTCAGCTTTCAGAGGATGGAGGGCGCAGGATTGAATGGCGGCGCTGGTGTGTTGAGTCAGGTCAGTTTCGGCGCAATCAGCCCGGCCAGTTTTTCCACGACCTGTTCGAGGGTCAGGAAGGTGGAGTCGATGTCGATGGCGCCGGGCGGGCAGGCGAGGGGGGCGGTCTTGCGCGAGGAGTCGAGGCGGTCGCGCTCGGCGATGGAGTCCTGCCGGCCCTCGGCCGCGCGGCGCTTGACGCGTTCGGCGGGATCGGCGTGCAGGAAGAAGCGGAAGTCCGCGTCGGGGAAGATCACGGAGCCGATGTCGCGGCCCTCCATCACGAGACCGCGGAAGCCATGCTGCTTCGCGACCTCGGTTTGACCGCGCTGGTAGTCGAGCAGGATCGCGCGCACCTCGGGCACGGCGGCGTAGTGGGAGACGTGTTCGTTGACCTGCTGGCTGCGGATCTCGTCGCCGGCCGGTTGCCCGCCGATAAGCATGCGGGCGGAGCGGCCTTCGAGCCGGGTGGAAAAGTTGAGCGAGGGCAGGGCGGCGAGCAGGGCCGTGCGCTCGCCGGAGGGCACGTTGCGCCGGAGCAGTTCCCAGGTGATGTGACGGTAAAACGAGCCCGTGTCCACGTGCAGCAGGTTGAAGCGCTCGGCGAGCAGGCGCGAGGTGGAGGACTTGCCGGACGCGGCGCCGCCGTCGATGGCGACGATGATGAGAGGAGGTGAGCCCATGCTGTGGCTCAATGAGAGCCCGCGCGCAGCCCCGCCAGCAAGTCAAAGAATGCCGGGAAGGTCTTGGTGCAGCAGGCGGGGTCCTTGATCGTCAGCCAGGGCTGGCCGTCGCCCCGCAGGTCGTGGCACCCGAGGATGCCGAAGCTCATGGCGAAACGGTGGTCGTGGTAGGTCTCGATTTCCACTCCCGGGACGAGGGGGCGCGGGTGAATTTCCAGCGAATCCTCGGTCTCGACGACGTGCTGGCCGAGCTTGGTGAGTTCGCGGGCCATGCCGGCGACGCGGTCGGTCTCCTGCTTGCGGGTGTGGGCGATGCCGGCGATCTTGGTCGGGCCGTCCAGCAGCGGCGCGATGGCGGCAAGCGAGAGAAAGGTATCCGAGAAGTCGTTGAAGTTGGCGATCACGCCGTGCCGGGCGGGAGCGTGGGAGACGTGGCGACCGTTGCAGCGGATCAAGCCGCGCGCCGTCAGCAACCGGTAGAACTCAATGTCGCCCTGCAGCGCGTCGGGCGCGGGGTTGAGGCCATTCACCTCGACCGAACCTTCCGTGACGATGGCCAGTGCGGCGAAGTAGCTGGCTGCGGTCGCGTCACCCTCAATGGCGTAGTCAGCGGGCGAGGCGGCGAATTGGGCCACCATGCGCTCGGTCATGGTGACGAAGGGCTTGGAGACGGTTTCGCCCTTGAGGCTGACCGTGAGCGGCGATTTTGCATGTGGGGCTACCATCAGCAGCGCCGAGAGCAGCTGGCTGCTTTCCGAAGCGTCGAGCAGCACGGTGCCGCCGGGCAGCCCGGCCGTGCGCAGCGTGAACGGGAAACTGCGGGCGCTGGCGCGGGCGCCTTGGGCTTCGAGCGCCTCGAGGAGCGCGCCGATCGGGCGGCGACGCATGGCCTCATCGCCATCGAAGTGATAGACGCCGTCGGGCCGCAGGCAGACGAAGGCGGTGAGAAAGCGCGCGGCCGTGCCGGCGTTGCCGACCTCGATTTTGGCCTCGCGCACGGGGATCTCGCCGCCGCGTCCCTCAATGCGAATGGTCAGCGCGGATTCATCGGTTGCAACGGCGAAGCCCAGCTGGCGCAGGGCGGCGACCATGATGCGTGTGTCGCGGCTGAAGAGAGCGCCGCGCAGCGTGACGGTCTCCCGGCCGAGGGCGGCGAGGATGAGCGCGCGGTTGGTGATGCTCTTCGAGCCGGGCAGGGTGGCACTGCCGCGCACCGGCCGGGTGAAGGGCGGGATGGGAAGTTTTTCCGGGTAGGTGCTCACGGAATGGGGCGGAATTGTTCCCGGTAGGCGCGGCCGCGCTCGAGGATGGCCTGCACTTCGAACCAGTCGCGGTTGGCGAGGGCTCGCTCCATGCCGTGCAACTCATCCTGGTAGGCGCGCAGGGCGCGAAGCACCTCGTCGCGGTTTTGCTCGAGGATGGTTTTCCAGAGCTTGGGATCGCTGCCGGCAATGCGGCTGGTGTCGCGCAGGCCGCCGCCGGAGTAGTTGCGCCACTTCGGGTCGCGTTTCGCCAGACTCGCGCAGAGCGTCGAGGCCAGCACCTGCGGCAGGTGGCTGATGTGCGCCACGATCTCGTCGTGCGCGTCGGGCGCAAAGCCGGCAACATCCGACCCCAGCGCGGTCCAGAAGGCGGCCACGGCTTCGGCGGCTTTCGGGTCGGTCTCGGGCAACGGGGTGACGAAGGTCACGCGGCTCTGGAAAAGGTCGGCGCGCCCGTGCTCCCAGCCGGTTTTCTCGGATCCCGCCATGGGGTGGGAGCCAACGAAGTGCCGGCCGGCCGGCAGGGCCTTGTGGCCTTGGCGGCAGATCTCGCCTTTGACGCTGCCGACATCGGTAACGATCGCACCGGCGGGCAGGGCGGGGGCGATCTCGCTGGTGAGGGCGACAATCTGGTCCACCGGGGCGCAAACCACGGTCAGGCTGGCCTGGCGCGCGGCGTCGGCCGGGGTGTCGGCCACGGCGTCGCACCAGGGTTGCGACTTCAGCTGCACGCGCACCTCCGGGCGCCGGGCCCAGAGCGTGATGCGGCGGGCGGCGCCGAAATGGCGGGCGGCCCGGGCCACGGAGGCGCCGAGCAGGCCGGGAGCGAGAATGGCGAGGTGATCGATCACTGGCGTGACGAAAGCGGGCGCGGCGGGTTTGTCGAGCCCCGGGCGGGTCAGCCGGAGCCGAGCTTTTTGATGCGGACAAACTCGGCGGACTTGAGCGGCATCACCGACAGGCGGCCTTGGCGCACCAAGGCGATGTCCTTGAGCACGGCCTCGGCCTTGATCTGGGCAAGGGTGACCGGCTGCTTGAGCGGGGCGACCGGTGCGAGCTCGACGGCCACCCAGCCGTCTTCGTCGGCCGTGGTGTCGGGGAAGGCGGGCTTGGTCACCCGCGCGATGCCGACCACGCACTTGCCCTCGTTGCTGTGGTAGAAAAGGACTTCGTCGCCGGGGCGCATGGCCTTGAGGTGGAGCCGGGCGGCGTAATTGCGCACGCCGGTCCAGTCGGTGCGCTTGTCGCGCACAAAATCGGCCCAAGAATATGTCTCGGGTTCGGACTTCACGAGCCAGTATTGCGTTGTCATCAGGGAGAGGTGTTGGTCGGATGCGGCCAATGAGCGAGCAGCCGGACCCCGAGCTAGAGAAAAAAGCCCAGCGGGCACAAATGATTCTTTATGGGGTCATGCTGTTCATGCTCGTGCTGCCCTTTGTCTTGCTGTGGTTGAAGAACCGCGGAGTATTCGGCCAGCCCTGACCCCGTCGCATGAACAAGACCCTGCTCGTCATCCGGTTCATCTTCATCTTCCTCTGCATCGCGGCGAGCTGGCTGGTGTGCTACACGATCAAGGAATGGGATGACCACCGCGGCCTGGCGATGGCCATAGGGCTGCTGATCGGTGTCTTGGTCGTGCTGGTGGACGTATTGCTGAAGGGATTTTCGCTGCGTGGCCTGACGGCCCTCACCTTCGGCCTGGGCATGGGGCTGGTGATCTCCTGGATGCTCAGCAATTCGCCGCTGCTGGAGGAAGGGGATCCGCAGGTTCTTTATCTGGTGCGGCTGGCTCTGTTTGTCATCTGCACCTATCTGGGGACGGTTATTGCCCTGCGCGGCAAAGACGATTTCAACCTTGTGATTCCCTACGTGCGCTTCGTGCCGCACGAGGTGGACGTGCCGCTGGTGGTCGTGGACACCAGCGCCCTGATCGACGGGCGGATCGCCCGGCTCTGCCAGAGCCAGTTCTTCAGCTCTGCCCTGATCATTCCAACCTTTGTGCTCAACGAGCTGCAGCAGGTGGCGGACTCGCCCGACCCGGTGAAGCAAGCCCGGGGCCGCCGCGGTTTGCAGGTCCTGAACGAGCTGCGCGCGATCAAGCACCTCGACATTCGCATCCATCCAAGCGAAGTCGCCCGCCGGCAGGACATCGAAGCCAAGCTGGTATTCCTCGCGCAGTCCATGCGCGCCAAGCTGCTCACCACCGACACCAACCTCGCCTCGATGGCAAAATTTCAGGGCGTGCCGTGGCTGAACGTGCATGCGCTGGAAGAAGCGCTCAGGCCCGAACTCGTCATCGGCGAAAGCATCACCGTGGAACTGCTCAAGCCGGGCAAAGACGAGGGCCAGGCGGTCGGCTATCTGTCCGATGGCACGCTGGTCGTGGTGAACAGCGGCCGGGCGTTTGTAGGCAAACGCGTCAGCGCGGAGATCATCGGTGTGCTGCCCAGCGGCAACGGCAAGATGATCTTCGCGAACCTGCTGGGTGAGGCTACTGCGGCCTGATCGGCAAGACGGCGTGCTTTGCGCAGAACCGGTGGGCAAACCCGCGCAGGAGCACAGGCCCCCCATCTCAAAAAGTCCCAAAAAACGCTTGCCGTTCTAACTGTACTAGTGCAACTAGAACGGCATGCTCCCGTTCAGCATTGAGCTCAAACCCGGCCTGCCGATCACCGAGCAGGTGATCTTCGCGGTGAAGAAGGCCGTGGTGGCCGGGCGGCTGAAACCCGGCACGGCCTTCCCTTCCGTGCGGGCGCTGAGCCAGGAACTGCGGATCAACCCCAACACCGCGCACAAGATCACTGCGACGCTGGTGGCCGAGGGGGTGCTGGTGACCACGCCGGCCGTCGGCAGCATTGTGGCCGAGCCGGCCGGTGACGACCAGCGCGCCAAGACCGCGCTGCTGGAGGACGAACTGGAGCGCCTCGTCGTGGAAGCCAAGAACCTCGGCCTTGGTCTCGACGAAGTGCAAACCGAACTTGCCGCCCACTGGAAGCGTCTCGGCAAAAAATGATTTCCCCATGAACGCCATCGAAACCCAAAATCTCTCGCATCGCTACTGGCGCACGGAGGCGTTGCGCGATCTGAACCTGGCCGTGCCGGTGGGCAGCGTGTTCGCCCTGCTCGGGGCCAACGGGGCCGGCAAGACCACGGCCATCAAGGTGCTCATGAATCTTCTCCGGCCCAGTGCAGGGGTCGCCCGGGTCCTGGACACGGATTCGCGCCGCCTGGGCGAACGCGAGTTCGCCCAGATCGGTTATGTGTCGGAGAACCAGCAGCTGCCGCTTTGGATGACCGTGCGGCAGTTGCTGGACTATTGCCGGCCGTTCTACCCGACCTGGGACCGGGCGCTGGAGGCGAAGCTGCTGGCGCAATTCGAGCTCCCGCCGGAGCGAAAGCTGAAACAGCTCTCCCGTGGCATGCTGATGAAGGCGGCGCTGCTTTCGTCACTTGCTTACCGACCCAAGCTGCTGGTGCTCGATGAACCGTTCAGCGGGCTCGACCCGCTTGTGCGCGAGGAGTTCACTCATGGTCTGTTGGAAACCTCCCGCTTGGGCGACTGGACGGTGTTCATCTCGTCGCACGACATCGAGGAGGTTGAACGGCTGGCCGACCACATTGCGTTGTTGGAGAACGGAAACCTCCGTTTCACGGAAACAACGGAAAGCCTGCTCAGCAGATTCCGGCGAATTGAAGTGACCTTCGAGGGAGCAGTGCCGGCAGGCATCCTGCCGGCAAGTTGGCTGGGATGGCGAGGCGAGGCAGGACGGGCGTCATTTATTGAGTCCGCCTACAACCGGGAGGCGACGGAGCGAGCTTGCCGCGAACATTTCCCCGAAGCCGCCGTTCAGGCGCATCCCATGAGCCTGCGCGAAATTTTCATTGCATTGGCGCGTGCCAAGTCGATCACCGCGAAGGTGTCGGCCGTATGAAGCTGACCTGGCACATAGTCTGGAAAGACTTTCGGCGCCTTGCCCTGCCACTCGCCCTCTGGCTGGGGCTTACCTTGGCGCATACGTTTTTGCTCGCGGCTTACTGGGGCGACAACCAGGTGGGTGGGGAGGCTTTCGAGGGACTGCGCTACTATGCCTTCAGTCTGGGCGCGCTGATCATGGGTGTGGGTTTCGTGCTCGCGGCCTGGCTGGTGATGGAGGACAATCTGGTGAGCACGCGAGCATTCTGGCCAACCCGGCCGATTAGTGGAGGACGGCTGCTGGCCGCCAAGGCCCTCGGGGCTATCCTGATGTTCAGCGTGGCCCCAGTGTTGGTGTTGCTGCCGGTGTGGATTGGATGCCGTTTTTCTGGCTATGAAATCGGGTGCGCGGCATGGCAGTTGGCCTCGTCGCAGGGCCTGTGCTCGGTTGCAGCCTTCGTGATTGCCGCGGTTACGGCGAACAGTCGGCAGTTTTTGGTGCGGGCCGTGGGAGCCGCGATCATCCTGCCGATGTTGCCAGCGCTGCCGGCGATCCTGAGCGACAAACTCGGCGTGCCCCAAGCGAATCTGAGCCCAGGCGTCCTAGTTTCGCAGAGCTGGCTCATCCTTGCGACGGCTTTCATCGCTCCTCTGGTCCTGATCGTGCATCAATACCTGAGTCGATTGACGTGGCGAAGCTGGGCTTTGGGTGGATTGGCTCTAGTGGTGATCGTGGTTTTGCCATTCATCTGGAAATGGGACATCAGCGATCTAGTCCAACCGAGCGGGGGGCAGGACATCGCCGAGGAAGCATACGCCCGGAATGTGAAGGTGGCTATCGTGAACTCACAGATCAGCCCCAGTATGAGCAGCCCGGAGCGAAGGCATATTGTCCTCGCGGGAACGGTGAGCGGGGCGTCGGCCGGCACGTATGTGCAGTTCAAAGTCTCACGGGCGGAATGGCGGGCCGGTGACCGGAGGGTGGCGTTGCCCCGTTTTATGCGGCCGCGACCGGAGGCCAGCCAGAGGATCTCAACGCTGGCTTTGCAGGTGGCCGGTTTGAGTCTTCATGCGCAGGAGGAGGAAAGCGCACCGTGGTCGATGGAGACTGACGAAGAGGCCGGGAGTGTGGCGACCGCACTTCGCACGAACCGGTCGCTGGCGGTGACCCTCGATTTAAACCTTATGCGCGGGCAGGTGGTCGGTGAATTGCCCCTGCAGGTGGGCGCCGAACTTCGGACCGGTGCATGTCTCACGCGCCTCATCGGTCTCGAGCGCGACGGGGAAAAGATTTCTGTGCGCCTGGAGGATAGGGATTTCAGCTCAAACATTCTCTTTGCGTCCACGCGCCCGGGCGGCGGGCCAAGCTTGATCCCACACCGGCCGGGGGAGGATTGTTTTATCCTCGTTTACCGTGGTCCCGTGAAGGACGTGATCGGAGGGCTGCAGGCCACGACGGGAGGCAAAATAGGGGCGCTGCATATCAATGCCATCATGGTTGGGCAGCGCGCATTGAATCTCACGGTGCCTGCCCGCCAAGAAAATGGGACGCTCGTCGAGATTCCCGATTGGGAAAAGGACTCCGTTCTTCTCCAGGTCCGTTTCCGGCCCGACGTTTCCTTCACCCGGTTGCTGACGACCAAATCCTTCGCCCCATGAAACACATCTGGCACCTCATCAAGTATGACGCCGCGCGCGATGGCGGAGCGCTGCTGCTTTGGGCGCTCCTGTTTGTCGGGCAGGTGGTGCTCGGCGTTGTGGCTAGAAACCCACGCGAGTTCGATCTCAATCAGACCGTCTATCTACAAATGGGTAACACGGGTCTGGTCATGGTGCAGATAGTCATGGGTTATGTGCTCGTTGCCCGGCTGGTCCAGGCAGACACACTTGCAGGGACGACGGCCTTCTGGCGGACGCGTCCGATTTCATCGCGCCGACTGCTCGTCGCCAAGGCACTGGGCTCGTTTCTGCTGTTTGGCTTGATGCCGGTTATGCTGTTGTTGCCTTGGTGGCTGTATTGCGGCTTTGGTTGGAGGGAGATTCTCTGGGCTGGGATCGATACACTTGGCTGGCAGTTGCTGATGATTGCCCCGGCTTTTTTGATCGCTTCGCTGACCGATGAGCTGGGCCGACTCCTGCTGTGGAGCTTCATGCTGCTGATTGGCCTTTTGTCTTGGGCGCTGCTATTGCAGGTGGTTTGGGGTTCAGTGGAATGGCGGGGGCGCGTTATTGGACTTGGCGCCGGTGTCATGTATACCCGGCTGTGGGTGGGTGCGTTGGTTTTCGTGTTAGGTGCCGGGGCGATTGCCGTGCATCACTATCTGACTAGTCACCTTCTGCGATCGATAGTTTTGGTGGCTGGTTGGCTTGGCTTGATTTGCGTGGTCGGACTTGGAGTGACCTGGAATTGGAGCGGAAGATTCGCAACGTTGGCCGAACTCAAGGCAGAACAGATCGCCAACCCGGAAGAAAGAGTGTCCATCAAATGGGAGTCGGCGACGGGGAACATGGTGCGCTCGACCAGAAAGGGCGTGGTTTCGACAGAAGAAGCCCGGCTTCAGGTGATATTGCGAGCGAGCGGCATTCCCGACGACACGCGCCTTGATGTGCAATCGGCTCAACAAAACTGGACATGGGCTGGTGGCCCCACCCTCAGTCGTGGCGGGTTCTTCGGAAACGAATACCAAGGCTACGTATTTCCCGACGGAGATCACACCCAGGCTGGGTTCATCCGTCTCCGGTATTCGTTGCCGACTCCTGAGCAGGACGAGGAAACCCGCCAGGCATTGGCGGTTACGCAGCAAAAAATGGATGAACGAGCGCGGGCTAGGGGGGTGAACATTTCACGACCGCTGTCCCTGCCGGAGGACAAACAAGGCCTTTTATTCGATCAAACCAGAGTGCCGAACTCCCTTTTTGCCAAGATGCAGGCGGAACCGCCGGCGTATGAGGCGAATTTGCGCTGTGTGCTTTATCGCCCGGAAGTCACCGTCGCAGTGTCCGTCGCCGATGAGTCCGATGCTACTGGTCAAGGCGAAGCTCTGCATTTTCGCCGTGTGGGCAAAGACGATGAAGCGCTGGTCGTGACTCTGCCGTCGGTGCGGGTTTCGGGCCTCTGGTTTTCGAACACCGTGAGCGAGCGGACTCGTGGTGCACGATGGAAGCGTAATATCCTACAGGTGAATCGGGTTACCGGCGACGTCGTGGTGGGACGTAATCTCATGCGAGCCCAAGCCCAGATGGCGATTGCGGGGGTCTCGCTCTATTGGTCTGTCTTCGACCTGAAATCGCCGAAGACTCTTCGCAAAGGTAAGCTGGTCGCGAAGTATCCCGAGTGGCAAAGGGATACCTTCCTGGCCATGATCGTTGAGCGTGAGGTGGGACGATTCGACCAGACGGTGAGGGTTGAGAAGTTTGAAGTGACAACCCAAGCGGATGGTCTCTGACCCTTGCCTTCAGGACTTGGCGCTCGCGGCGCCAAGCCAGTCGCGCAGATCGGCTTCGCCGTCGATTTCGCGGTAGAACTGGTAATCGGCGGCGAGCAGACTGGCGTAGGAGGGCTCGGCGAAGCGGCGGCAGTGGAGCAGGACCTTGGCGCGCTGGCCGGGGGCGCGCACGAGGCGGCCGAGGGCTTGGTTCACCTTTTGCAGGCCGGGAATCTGATAGACGCGCCGGAAGGCGGCGTCGCGGCCGAGAGCATCGAATGCGGCCAGCTTTGCCTTCTGCACGGCGTTGACCTCGGGGAGGGCCGGACCGACGACCATCGCGTGCGTGATGCGTCCGCCGAGCAGGTCGATGCCTTCGGCAAAACTGCTGCCGAGCACGAGGAAGAGGACGTCGCTCAAGGCGAGGTTTTCCTCCACCCAGGCGGTCTGCGCGGCGAGATCGGGCAGCTTGGGCTGAAGGGCAACCCGCAGGGTTGCGCCGTAGTCAGCGAGGGTCTTTGCAAGCACCTCGGCGTAGGCGTAGGACGGAAAGAACACCGCGATAGCGCCGCGGGCGGCTTCGTGCACGGCCACGATGGTCGCGGCGGTGTCGGCGTAGTGGTTGGCGCGTTGGCGAAAGGTCGTGTTCACCCGCAGGTCCACCGCGATGTCGTAGGCGCCGGCGCGCCAAGGGGTGGGGGCGGAGTGGGTGGTGTAAGGGTGGAGCGCAGCTTCCACCTCAAGGCCGCAGGATTCCGCAAACTCCGCATACGGCTGCAGCGTGGCTGACATGAGAATCGCGCCGCCGAACAGGCGCAACGTCTCGCCGATGGCGGGGGCGGCGTCCACGCAGGTGAACTCCAACTGCCCGGGGCGGGAGACCCAGAGGAGCTTGGTCAGCTTCGTGTCGGCCAGGAACCCGGCGAGCGCGGCAAATTGCCAGAGTGTCTCGCTGTGGTGCGGGCCGAGAGCGGCGTAGTCCAAGGAGGACTCGGTCGCGAGCCGGGCGAGGCGCTCGAGCAGATCGCCGATCTCAGCTTCTGTGACCGGGTCGAGGGATTCGCTCGGTTGCAGGGAGTCGAGCAGGCGCACCCATCCCTCAAGCGCAAGCACGAGCGTGGCGGGCGCATCGAGGTGATCGAGCTCGGCGAGCAGGAGATGGGCGTCGCTCAGGTTCGCGGTGTGAGAGTAGGCTCCGGCGACGCGGGACGGCAGGTTGTGCGCTTCGTCCACCACGAGCAGCGTCTCGGCGGGGTCGAAGCCGGGGCGTTCAAAGAAAATGCCTCGGTTGTCGGGGGCGAAGACGTAGTTGAAGTCGCCGACCCATACGTCGTGGAAGGGCAGGGCGGCGCGGGTGATTTCGTAGGGGCAGATCTTGGCGGCGCGGCCGGCGGCGCGCAGGGTGTCGAGGTCGCGTGGCTGCTGGTCGTCGGCGTAGAACCGGGCGAGCCCGCTGCCGGGCCAGCGCTCCGCGCAGTCGCGGAGATAGTCGCAGCCGTCGCGGACGCAGTGAAACTCATGGTTCACACAGTGCTCGGATTTGTTGCGCACCTGCCAGGCGGGCAAAGGAGAAACCTGAGGCTTGAAACCTGAAACCTGAGGAGAGGCAGGCGATGAGTGCGTGGTCATCTGGTGCAGCGTGTGCATGACCTGGATCTGGCCGGTGGATTTGCCGGTCAGCCAGACGAGGCGGGCGAAGCGTCCGGACTTGAGCTGGCCGAGCGCGAACTCGAGCACGCAGCCGGTCTTGCCGTAGCCGGTGGGAGCCTCCAGGAGGAGAATTCTTGATTTTTGATTCTCGATTTTCGTTTGGTCGAAAAAAGCAGCCAGGTCTTGCTGGATCGTCTCCTGGCCGGGGCGGAGCGTGGTGAAAGGGGAGTGAAACTGCAGCGCGCGACGACGCTCGGTGGCGCGCAGGCGCAGGTTGAGGAACTCGACGATCGCGTCGAGCTGGTGAAACACCAGAGCCTCGTCGAAGGGCGTGAGCGCGACGGTCTGAACAAATCCCGAGCCGGTTTCAACGAAGAGTAACTCGGCGCCGCTGGCCGCTTGGCCGAGGGTGCGCCGCATCACGGCATAGGCGGCGAGCTGGAGAAAGTAGTCCGGATAGTCGGTGCGCAGGGCGGGCTCGTCGGCGGGCAATGGGCGGGTGACGCTTTTCACTTCGCGCAGCAGCCCGCCGATCTGCTGGTCAATGCGCCCCTGCAGGTCGAAGTGCCAGCCGCGGTGGGTGAGACGGCCCTCGATCGGGATTTCGAAACGGACATCGGCGCGGACGATTCCGTCGATGCTGAATTCCTGCTCGGCGCGTTTCCGCAGTTCGTTGTGCCAATGCTGGCCGAGTTGCGCGCGCCAGAGTCCCTGCGGACCTCCGCCGCTCTCCTGCGGCCCGAGACGAAAGCCGGCGAATTCGCCGACGCTCAGGCTGACAGTGCGGTGTTCGAGGGAGAAATGCATGCAGGGGTGCCCACGGAACACACGGAATACACGGAAGGGAAGAAGGAAGGCGCGCAGCGGCCCGAAGAATTGGGAGAACACCGTTAAGCGAAGCAGCCAAGGGACTCGGCGTGGTCCCCGATATCATTCGCTCCTTAGCAGCTTGTGTTCTCCGCCTACAGTCGGATCTCGGTTTCGGCGGCGACCCAGTCCTCGAGGCGGCGGACGATGCGGGCGACGTCCGCCGTGCCTGCGGTCTGCGCGGCGAGGGGCTGGTTCAGCAGGTGGGCGGCGGTGTCGCGGTCGCTCTCGGCAAGTTGCGGCCACCATTGCTGTTTCACCGGATAGCCTTCGTCGCGGAGGAGACAGTAGAGGGTTTTGAGCCAGACGAGGTCAGGGCGACCGCCGGCGGCGAGGGCCGAGAGGCTGGTGCGAAGCAAATCGGTGACGGCGGGGCGCGATTCGTCGGGCACAGGATTGCGCGACAGGAGGGAGCCAACCGCAGCGGCGGTCTTGAGCGCGTCGTAGGAACGGCCGATGCCTTCGTGGCGTTGCAGGTGCCGGTGTTCCTTGATGAACCAGGTGCGGCCCTGGCTGGGGGATTCGAGCCAGAGTTCGGCTTCGTCAAAAAGATCCAAGGGCGTGGCGGACGTCTTGCTCTGTTTGAGTCGGCGGAGCAGATGCAGCACGCCGTGCTCGGCGGAGAAAGCGGTTAGCTGCTCGAAGGTGTCCGAGCCCGAGGGCTGGCGGGCGAGGATGAAGCCGGCGGTCTGGAGCTGCTGCCCGGGCATGGCGAAGGAAAGAAGACGGGAGACTGAGGGCGGTCCGGCCGCGCGGGAGCTCGGCCCTCCATCAGGATTGGCGGAGCGCCTCCTTGGCGGCGGAGGGGTCGGACCAAGCGGGCAGCACGGCCCCGCAGGAGATGATGGTCTTCATGGCGTCGCCGACGGGCAAGTCGAGTTCCACGATCTCGGAGCGGGGCAGATACATGAAGAAGCCGTTGACCGGGCTGGGGCAGGTGGGGATGAAGACCGCCCAGTGTTCGGTGGCAAAGTGCGCGTGCGGTTCGCCGCGGGCGGTGTTGGTGAGGAAGCCGAGGCTCCAGGAACCGGCACGCGGGAACTGTACGAGCACGACCTTGTTGAACTGGGTGCGGTCCTTCGTGCCGAAGGTTTCGATGAACTGTTTGACGCTGGTGTAGAAATTACCGACGCCGGGGATGCTTTGGATGAAACGCTCGGCTGCCGCGCCGAGAAGCCGGCCGAGGAAGAGCCGCGAGACGTAACCCAGCAGGGTGATGAGCGCGAGGGCGATGATGGTGGTGACGACATCCCAGAAGATCGCCGGCAGGTGTTGCAGGGTCTCGGGCAGATAGGGGGCGAAGAGCGGCGTGATGGAGCCGCCGACCATGCCAATCAGGGCGCGGACGGCCCACACGGTGACGACCAAGGGAGCGACCAGCAGGAGGCCGGTGAGGAAGGCGTTGCGGAGGGAGGTGAACCGGGTTTCGGACATGAACTCTGGAGTGAACCACAGTCAGGCGCGGTTGCACACTGATTTTTATGGAGCGAGTCGCAGCTGCGCCGGACGGCGGTCACAGCCCGCCGCTACAGAAACCGGAAGGAGGGCATGGCCTTGGCGGCGTGCAACAGCTTCATCGCCCGCGCCTCGGCGGCGCGCATGCGGCGTTTCTTGGCGGGTTGCAGGTCGTCGTAGCCGGCAAGATGCAACCAGCCATGGACGACGTAGAGCGTGAGTTCGGCGGAGAAGGCGGCCTGGAGGGTCGGCCTCCGTGCCGACCGTGGCCGGTGCGGAGACCGGCCCTCCACCAAGCCCACATACTTCCACGCCGTGTCGGCCGACACACAGACTTCTCCGGCAAGACCGGCGGTGGCGTCGCCCTCGAAGGTGATGACGTCGGTCGCGGTCGGGTCGTCCATGAAATCGGCGTGGATTTGGGCGAGGGCGGAGTCGGTGAGGAAGACAAGGGAGAGCTCGCCGGGCGGGCAGCCGCCGAGGAACTTGGCTGCGTGCGAGTCGAGCAAAGTTATCGCGCCGGCGATTGCGCGGCGGTCAAGGCGCAGGCGCGGGTGGCGGTTGGTGATGGCGATTTCGCGCGTCATCGAGAGGCCCCTGTTGGGTGGGGCGCGGCTCAGCTGGAGCTGAGCCCTCCACTTTCGGCCGTCTTTGCCTGTTCGTAGGCGTCGATGATCTTCTGCACGAGCGGGTGACGCACGACGTCGGTGGCGGTGAAGTGGTGGAAGTCGATGCCCGGGATGTTGCGGAGGATGCGCGGGGCCTGCACGAGACCCGAGGCCTTGCTGCGGGGCAGGTCGATCTGGGTGATGTCGCCCGTGACGATCATGCGCGACTCGTCGCCGAGGCGGGTGAGGAACATCATCATTTGCTCGGGCGTGGTGTTCTGCGCCTCGTCGAGGACGATGTAGGCGTTGGCGAGGGTGCGGCCGCGCATGTAGGCGAGCGGGGCGATCTCGATCAGGCCTTTTTCGGAAAGCGTGGATACATCCTCGGGTTCGAGCATGTCGTGCAAGGCGTCGTAGAGCGGGCGGAGGTAAGGCAGGATTTTTTCGCGCAGGTCGCCGGGGAGGAAGCCGAGAGCCTCGCCGGCCTCGACGGCGGGGCGCGTCAGCACGATGCGTTGCACCTGGTTTTTCAGCAGCGCCGAGATGGCGGCGGCCATGGCGAGGTAGGTCTTGCCCGTGCCCGCGGGACCGATGCCGAAGACGATCGGGTTCTTTTGGATCGATTGGAGGTAGAGTTTCTGCCCGAGCGTCTTTGGGACGATGCTCTTGCGGCGGGTGGCGATGACGACGGGATCGTTGATCAGTGAACGCAGAGCAGCGCCGTCGCGGGCAAAGAGGTCGAGCAGACGGAGGAAGTCGGGCGTGCGGTAGGCCATGCCCTGGTTGCGGCCGGTGTTGAGGAGCGTGAAGAACTCCTCCGTCCGCGCCACGGCCTCGGCGGGGCCGTCGAGCTTCACCCAGTCGTCGCGCGTGACGAGGCGGACGCCGAGGGCCTTTTCGGTGCGGGCGAGGTTGTCCTCGCTGCCGCAGTAGAGCTGACTGGCGTGGCGGGCGCTGGGGTAGGTGAGGGTCTTGGAAGCGGGCACGGGGTTTTCGAGAGAGGGTGTTCGAAGGTCGGGTTACCTGGCCGAGGGAGAGAGGTTGTCGGCGCAGGTCTTGAGGCGGGCATACATGGCCTCAAGCGACTGGGGCAGGACCCTGGTTTTGCCGATGACGGGCATGAAGTTGGTGTCCCCGTTCCAGCGGGGGACGATGTGGGCATGCAGGTGCGGAATGCTGCCCCCGGCGGCGGAGCCGAGGTTGAAGCCAACGTTGAAGGCGTGAGGATTCACGGCGGCTTTGAGCGCCTCTTTACCGAGGATGATTTCGTCCATCAGATCGGCGCGCTCGGCAGCGGTGAGTTCAGTGAGGTCCGTGGCGGCCCTAAACGGGATTGCGAGCAGATGGCCCGGATTGTAGGGATACCGGTTGAGCATCAGGTAGGAAAGCGGGCTGCGATGGACGATGAGGGCCTCGGCGTCGTTGCCGAGCTTGGGGAGTTCGGCGAAGGGATTGGCGCCCTCCGGCAGGCGGGGGGCCTCGATGTATTCCATGCGCCAGTAGGCGTGCAGGTGGTCCATGTTCTCGGCGCAGGTTTGCGCTGCGGGCGGGGGATGTCAAAGCGGGTTTGGTCGCTCGACAGGCAGGCGGGGGTGGGGTTTGTTGCCGGGATGTCGGACATCCTATTGCAGGTGGCGGGCAAACGCGGTGTGCCGGTCCCGCCGCCACCGCACACGCCCGCCGTCATGGGCGAACTGGCGGCGTCCATCTTCCTCCATCCGATGCGCGTCACCCGGCGCATGCCGCGGGAGCTGGCCTATCTCGAAGGGGCACGACGGCGAACGATGCCGACCTCGGCCGGCGACCTGGCCGCTTGGGAGTGGGGTGAGGCCGGGCGACCGCTGGTAGGGTTGCTGCACGGCTGGGAGGGACACGGGGCGCAACTCGGCGCCTTCGCCGCGCCACTGCTGGCGGCGGGTTTTCGGGTGCTGACCTTCGATGCGCCGGGGCACGGGGACTCGCCCGGCGATGAATGTAGCGCGCCACTGCTGGGGCGGTTGCTGGTGGAGATCCAGGCCCAGGCGGGAGGAATCTTTGCGCTGGTGGCTCACTCGATGGGCTGCGCGGCGGCGGCCATGGCGGTGGTGAATGGAGTGTCCGTCAGGGGCTTGGTGTTTCTGGCGCCGCCCGTGAGCCAACTGGACCGGGTTGAACGGATGTGCCGGCGCATGGAGATCAAGGCCGAGACGGCCGGATATTTTCGGGCGGCGGTCGAGCGCCGGACGGGAATGCTTTACACGGAGGCGAACATGTTCCCGGTGGCGCAACAAGCGCCATGCCCGCTGCTGGCGCTGCATGATCCGGCTGACGACAGCACCGACTACGCCGCGACGGAGCAATTCGTGGCGCAATGGCGTGGGGCGCGGCTCGTGCCGTGTCCGGGCCGGGGGCATTATCGGCTGTTGTCCACGCCGGAGGTAGTGAGGCAGGCGGTGGAATTCATCGCCGGCTTGCGGTGAGAAGGCGCGCGCGCATGCTCCGGCCGTGCTGCAAGAATTCAAACGTGTGAAACAGGAGCCGGGTGTGAGCGGTCGGCGCCGTTGGTTTCAGGGAGCCGCAATGGAGTTGATCGTCTGGCTGGACACCGATGAGCAGCCGGAGGGGTTTCAGATTTGTTACACCGGTTTCGGGCAGCAGGAGCACGCGCTCACCTGGAAGCGGCAGAGCGGCTTCGTGCACAACCGGGTGGACACCGGGGATACGCGACCGGACAAAAATCTCACGCCCATACTGGTGACCGACGGGGCGGTGCCGTGGGAGCGGTTGCGGCGAGATTTTTTCGAAGTGAGTGAAGGGGTCGATGCAGCCTTGAGGCAGTTCGTGGCGGCGCGGCTGGCGGAGGGAGGTCGCTGATGGACCGGAGACTTATCTGGTTTTGCGTATTGCTCGTCCCGGTGCTGGCCTGGTCGGCCATCGGGCCGCATGACCGGCTAACTTGGTTTTTGGAAGTTGTGCCGGTGCTGATCGGGGTTCCGATTGCGTTGGCGGTCCAAGGACGGTTTCCGCTCTCGTTACTGCTGCTGGGGCTTCTTTGGCTGCACAGCGTGATCCTGATCGTGGGCGGTCACTACACCTACGCGCGCGTGCCGTTGGGCGACTGGGCGATGGAGTGGTTCGGTTGGACGCGCAACAATTACGACAAGATCGGACACTTCGCGCAGGGCTTCGTGCCGGCGATCCTGGCGCGTGAAATTCTATTGCGGACATCGCCGCTGGGCAACCGGGGTGAGGGCAAGGCCAGCCGGTGGCTGCCCTTTTTATGCGGGAGCGTGTGTCTGGCGTTCAGCGCCTTTTATGAGTTGATCGAATGGTGGGTGGCCGAGGCGAGCGGTGCTGCGGCCGATGACTTTCTGGGCACTCAGGGCTATGTGTGGGACACGCAGTCGGACATGGCCTGGGCTCTGGGTGGGGCGATGGCGGCCTTGGTTTTGCTCGGTCGCTTGCACGATCGGTCCATGCGCAAACTCAGGCCCGGGGCCTGACCGCGGCGTCGGAAACAGATGCAGCATTGACTTTTACGCGGGATTTAAGTTTCTGTCTGGCCGGTTCCGGTTGGTGTAACACACCTGCGTCTTGCGCTGTGTCGGCGGGAGCGTCTCTCCCAAGCATTTCACCCCCGGTAAGATAGTGCTTCCGACCGTTCCCGGATCATAGCTAGGCAACTCAGCGTTTCAGCCGACTTGGCAGTAATTGTCCCGACAAGCGCTGCGCAGGAACCCCGTGGACTGGAATCCAGTCCTAAATATTGTCGGTCCTATCGGTTGTTAGCCCCCAAACCTCATCATGATCGCAACCGCATTCATCATCGTCGCAATCACGCTGGCCAGCGCAGCGGTGATTGTCTTCCTCCTCAATCTGGCGCGTGCGCCGGAGGGAGTGGAGGACGAGGCGGGCTTTCACTACGTGCAGCAGCCCGTGGTTGAAAGCACCCGTCACTACCGGGCCAAGGTTTCAAGCCGGCCCGCGACGAAGGCTACTCCCCGCCTCAAGGCGCACATCCCGGCGGCTTGAGCAGTAGCGCAACCCGGCCCGATGTGGGCCGGGGAGGCTTTTGATTTTTTGCTTCTAAGCACTGCAGAAGCCGGAAACAGTCCGGCATGTCCGTCAGCCTGAAACTCAAGCCCAACGCCAATGCCCGGGTTCTCAAGGGCCATCCGTGGGTGTTTGCGAACGAATGCGAGGCCCTGTTGCCCGCTGAACACGACGGCAGCGTTGTCGAGTGCCGCGACCGCACCGGACGCCTGCTCGGCACCGGCATCTGCAACAGCAAGTCGCAGATCGTCTGGCGCCGGCTGAGCCGCGAACGCGTGACGCTGGACGAGACCTTTCTACGGGGCGCGCTGGAAAAGGCCCTGGCGCGACGACAAGGCCTGGGCAGTTTCAGGCGGCTGGTGTGGTCGGAGTCCGACGATCTGCCGGGGCTGGTGGTGGACCAGTTTGGCGACACGCTGGTCGTACAGATCCAGACGCTCGCGATGGACCGGCAGGCTGCACGGCTCGCCGACCTGCTGGCCGGGCTGACCGGCGCGGCGGAGATCATCTTTCGCAACGATTCGAACCTGCGCAAACTGGAGGGGCTGGCCCCCTCGGTGACCACGCGTTCCGGGAAAAACTGGGAGCCGCGCTGGGCGGAGATCGACGGATTTCAGTACTGGCTCGACCTGCAGGGCGGACAGAAGACCGGATTCTACCTCGACCAGCGTCTGCAGCACGCCGCGGTGGCAAAGTATGCGTCCGGCCGGCGCGTGCTCGATGCGTTCTGCAACCAGGGCTCATTTGCGCTGCATTGCGCGAAGGCGGACGCGGCGACCGTGCTCGGCCTCGACAGCGCATTCGACGCCGTGGCCCAGGCGAAGAAGAACGCCGACCGCAACGGGCTGAAGGCGGATTTCCAGGGTGTGAACGTGTTCGACTGGTTCACCGCGCAGCGCGATGCGGCCCCGGCGTGGGATTTGATCATTCTCGATCCGCCGCCGTTCGCCAAGTCGAAGTCGGCGCTCGAAGGCGCGCTGCGCGGCTACAAGGAGCTGAACCTGCGGGCCATGAAAGCCCTTACGCCCGGCGGCGTGCTGGCGACCTACACCTGCTCGCATCACATGCAGGATTCACAGCTTCGTGAAGTGCTCGCCGACGCAGCCGCCGATGCCAAGCGCCGCGTGCATGTGCTGGAATTCTGCCACCAGCCCGCGGATCATCCGGTGCTCGTGACCATGCCCGAGAGCGAATACCTGCGGGGGTATATCCTGCGGGTGGAGTAAAAGCCAGGCGGCCGCCGCTTAAAACCGCTGCGCGGCCGGATCGTCGAGGTTGCGGCGGGTTTTGCGCAACTGCTCGATCTCGGCGGCCATCATCTTCCGTTCCTCGATCGTGGCCGGGCGCTTCATGGCCTCGAGAACCATGCGTTCCTGCTCAAGCAGCATGACGCGGCTGGCGGCGACAGCGGAGAGGTGCTCGGCCGAGTTACCGCCAAAGATGGCGGCGGCCTTGGCGAACTTCTCATTGTTGAGGGTCTTGTCGAGTTCGGTGGGTTTGATCTTCTTCCGCTCGCGGGCGATCAATTTGTCCAAGCGCTTGAGCTCCTTGTCGATTTCCTTGGCGCGCTGGGCGGTGACTTCCAGCTTGGGCAGAACCATCACCTCATCCTTGGGCGCAGGCGGCGTGACGGGCTTGGTTTCCGCGGCGAGGCCGAGGCCGGTGCCGAGGGAGAAGACGATGGTGAGCAGGAGCAGGCGATGAGTGCGAGAATCCACGTTGTGAGTGTGTTGCTGGACTGAGGTCGGGCAAGATAGATGCCCGGGGCGGAGCGAAGTTCCCCAAAAGGAAAAGGCCGGGCGTCTTGCGACGTCCGGCCTTACCTTGGTGTGTGTTCTTACGGTGCCGAGGGGTAGGCGGCGTCGTAAAGGATTACAGCTGGCCGCCGTAGATCGCGGAGGCGCCGAGCTCTTCCTCGATGCGGAGGAGCTGGTTGTATTTCGCGACGCGGTCGGTGCGGGAAGCGGAACCGGTCTTGATCTGGCCGGCGTTGGTCGCAACGGCGATGTCGGCGATGGTCACGTCCTCGGTCTCACCCGAGCGGTGCGAGATGATGGTCGTGTATTTGTTCTTCTGCGCGAGCTCGATGGCGTCGAAGGTCTCGGTCAGGGAGCCGATCTGGTTGACCTTGACCAGGATCGAGTTGGCGGTGCCGGTCTCGATGCCCTTCTTGAGGAACTCGACGTTGGTGACGAAGAGATCGTCGCCGACGAGCTGCACGCGATCGCCGATGGCGTCGGTGAGTTTCTTCCAGGTCGTCCAGTCGCCCTCGGCGCAGCCGTCCTCGATCGAGACGATCGGGTATTTGGCGACGAGGTCCTGGTAGTAGGCGACGAATTCGTCGCCAGTGAAGCTGCGGCCGTCGGACTTCTTGAAGACGTAGGTCTTCTTCTCCTTCACGTAGAACTCGGAGGAGGCGACGTCGAGGGCGAGGAAGATGTCCTTGCCCAGCTTGTAGCCGGCGCCCTTCACGGCCTCGGCGATGGCGTCGAGCGCGTCGGTGGTGGAGGCGAGGTTCGGGGCGAAGCCGCCCTCGTCGCCGACGGCGGTCTGGAGGCCCTTGGACTTGAGCACCTTCTTGAGGGAGTGAAACACCTCGGCGCCGGCGCGGAGAGCCTCGGAGAACGAGTTGAAGTTCTTCGGGACGATCATGAACTCCTGGAAGTCGATGGGGGCGTCCGAGTGCGCGCCGCCGTTCATGATGTTCATGAGCGGCACGGGGAGCACCTTGGCGTTGGGGCCGCCGAGGTATTTGTAGAGCGGGACATTCAGCGCGGCGGCCGAGGCCTTGGCGACGGCCATGGAGACGCCGAGGATCGCGTTGGCGCCGAGCTTCGACTTGGTGGAGGTGCCGTCGAGCTTGAGCATCGCACGGTCGATGCCGAGCTGGTCCTGCGCGTCGTAGCCGATGAGCGCGGGGGCGATCTTGGACTTCACATTGGCGACGGCCTTGAGCGTGCCCTTGCCGAGGTAGCGCTTCTTGTCGCCGTCGCGGAGCTCGATGGCCTCGTGCTCGCCGGTGGAGGCGCCGGAAGGCACGGCGGCGCGGCCGAGGTGGCCGGAGGCGAGGCGGACATCAACCTCGACAGTGGGATTGCCGCGGGAGTCGATGATCTCGCGGGCGGTGATGGCAGTGATGCTGGTGTTCATTCTGTTGGGAAAAGAAGGGCGGATTGGAGGCAAAACCCCAGCAGGAGGCGAGCCGCAAAGCTGGCATACGTCATTTTCGCCAAGAAACGCCCAACGGGCGGCGGCTCAGCCGAAAGGCGGGCGCGAAAATCCGGTTTTGTAGAGGATTTTCTGCACCATGCTCGGCGGCTTGGGGCGAAACTCCACCGGCAGCTGATCGGTGTGGCCGTTGTGGATGGCGGCCCCGATCGGGGTGCCGCCGGTGTAATTTCGGATCGTCAGCGTGGCCTGGTTCAGGAACTCGCGGGGCACATCCTTGAGGTGGCCTTCCACGGCGGCGGCATGGAGTGGGGTGTCACCAAAGTCGTTGCGGGAAATGAGCAGATCGAGGGTCAGCCGTTCGCGCGGAATTTGTCCGAGATTGCCGGACTCGGCGGCGGCATGGATGGGAGTGTGCCCCGACTTGCTGGCGAGCACCAGATTCTGATGGGTTAAAAATTCGGGCGGCACCTGGTCAAGGTGGCCGGAAATGGCCGCGGCATGCAGGCAGGTGTCGTGGTTGGCGGTCTTGCGGAGGAGGGTGTCGGCGGTCAGCAGTTCGCGGGGCACCTGGTCGAGGTGGCCGTTGAGCGCGGCGACGTGCAGCACGGTTTCGCCGCTGACGTTGGTCGAGGTGAGCGTGGTCAGGGTGATAAACTGCGTGGGGATCCGGTTCAGCGCCCCATTCTCGGCCGCCTCGTGCAGGAGCGTGTTGCCGGTGTCGGTCCGGGTGAGCAGCAGCTCCATGGTCAGCAGGCCCGCGGGCAATTGGTCGAGAAAGCCGGAGGCGGCGGCCTGGTGCAGCGGGGTGAGTCCGCTGTTGGAGCGGGTCAGCAGGTAATCGCGGGTCAGCAGCGCAGGGGGGACTTCCGCCAGGGTGCCTTCGCGGGCAGCCAGATGGAGCGGGGTGTAGCCGGCGTCGTTTTTAACCAGCAGCAGATCGGGCGTGAGCAGGCCGGTGGGCAGCTGGCTCAGGTGGCCGTATTTGGCGGCGATGTGCAGCGGGGTGTTTCCGGAGGCATTGCGTGCGGTCAACGCCTCGGCCGTCAGCAGACCAGGGGACAGTTCGGCAAAGCCACCCTTGCGGGCGACGGCGTGCAAATCGGCTTTCTCCATGCCGGCCAAAGCAAAGAAAATACCGGACGCGGTAGCAAGCCTCATAGTGCTCCATGTCCACGCCGGACAAGGATTTGAGTTTGCCAACCTGCGCGGGCGTTTCCACGATGCAGGAGAAAATGACCACTCCCACCTCTGCGACCGAGACTCCGAAGGCCAAGCTGGGGGCTGTGCTGCTGGTGGACGACGAGAAGCCCTTGTTGGAACTTTATGCCGAGGCGCTTTCCCCGTATTTTGATGTGGCGGTCGCGACCAGCACCAAGGAGGCCGGTTATCTCCTGCACAAACGAGTATTCAAGGTTGTGGTGAGCGATCATCTCATGCCCGGAGGCAACGGCCTGAGCTTCCTGGTGGACGCGCGCGAGGAATACCCGGAAATGCAGCGGGTCTTGGTAACCGGATACATGAAACCGGAAATGCTCCTGCGCAGTGTGAACGAAGCCGCGCTCTATCGCTACCTGCTCAAACCGGTGTCACTGCCCGAGCTGATCAAGACGGTGCAGGAAGCCGCCAAGCTCTACGATCAGGCGACGGCGGGTCGCGCCTGAACCAGTCCATGGCCGAAGCCGCTCCAGTCTCCCGGCCGGCCCTTTTGCTCGTGGAGGACGAGGCGCCGCTGGCGGCCGCGCTCAGCGAAAATCTCAGCATGGAGTATGAGGTGGAAATCGCCGGCACCGTTGAGGAGGCGCGCCTGCTGCTCAGCACACAGAAATTCGCACTGATTCTCTCCGATCACATGCTGCCCGGCCGGGCGCAGGGGCTGGATTTCTTGGTGGAGGCCTTGCAACGTCAGCCGGAGGCGAAACGCATCCTGATGACCGGCTACCTGAACCCCGATTTGATCGGTCGCAGCGTGTCCCTCGCACAGCTCAGCGCCTGTCTCATCAAGCCGGTGGACATCGCGCGATTGAAACAGGAATTGAGGCGGGCGCTCGCCGGTTGAGCCGGCGGCCTCCGGCTCAGTCGTAGCGGCGGCGCAGGTTGCTCGGCAGCAGGCCGAGTTCCTCGCGATACTTGGCCACTGTGCGGCGGGCGATCTTCAGGCCCTTCTCATCGAGCAGACCGACAATCTCCTGGTCGCTCCGCGGCGCGCCGGGATCCTCTGCGGCGATGATGTCGGCGATCATCTCCTTCACGCTGGTGTTGGCCACCGCCTCGCCGGCCTGCGACTGGTAGCCGGAGGTGAAGAAGAATTTCATCTCAAAAACACCGTGCGGGGTCTTGATGTATTTGTTGGCGAGGGCGCGGCTGACCGTGGTCTCGTGGACGCCGATGATATCCGCGATCTGGGTCATCGTGAGCGGCTTCAGCTTGGAGACGCCCTCCTCGAAGAATTCGTGCTGGTGCTTGATGATCTCGCGGGTGATGCGCTCGATGGTGCGCTGGCGCTGCTCGATGGCGTTGATGATGAACTTCCCCGAGCGCAGCTTTTCCCGGAGGTAGTCGCCCTCCTGCTTGGAAAGTTTGCCCTTCGCGATGAGATCCTTGTAAGTGCTGCTCAGGCGCAGGCGCGGGATGTAGTCCTGGTTGAGGAAAACCTGCCACTCGCCATTTTCCTTTTCGACGCTGACGTCGGCCACGACGACGCGGTTGGAGTCGTCGGCGAAGCGCCGGCCGGGGGCGGGGTCGAGCGTGCCGATGATCTCGACGGCTTCCTGGATGATTTCAGGCGACAAGCCCATCTTGCGGGAGAGATCGGGGATGCGGCGACGGACCAGCAGGTCGAAGTGGTCTCGCACGATACGGGCGGCAACAGATTTTCCGCGGCCTTGGTGCTGGAGCTGGGTCAGCAGGCAGTCGCCCAGATTTTCCGCCCCGATGCCCGGCGGGTCAAAGCTCTTGAGCAGCTTCGAGGCGGCCTGCACGGTGTCGAGGGGCAGGGTGCTGAGCAGGGCAATGTCGGCGAGCGTGGCGGTCAGGTAGCCGCGGTCGTCGAGGCTGCCGACGAGGTAGCGCAGCGCCTCCAGCACCCCCGGCGGGCAGTCCGCCAGCTCGGCCTGCTGCATGAGATGCTGTTGCAGGGAAGTCTCCGTGGTGAGCGAGTCGTAGAAGTGCTGGCGGCGTTCCTCCTCCTCACTGGAACTCTGCCGCACGCCGCCCGTGTCGGACATGTGGTCGCGCCAGTCCTGCCCGATTTTTTCGAGCATCTGGAAGTCCTTGCCGAAATCCATCTCCGCGCGCGGATCGTCGTCGGGCGCGGCGCCCTCGTCGTTGTTCGGGGTGGTCTTCTCGAGGCTGACGTCGTCCATCGGCATCTCCTCGAGGGTGGGGTTGGCCTGCAACTCCTCCTGGATGGTGGCGCGGAGATCGAGTGCCGCCACCTGCAGGATCTTGAGCGACTGCCGCATCTGCGGCGCCAGCATCAGTTGCTGGGTCTGCCGCTGCTGGAAGCTCTGGTTGAGTCCGGGGCCGCTCATGAGGACGGAAGAGCGCCGTTAGCCGCGGGTTTGATAGGAGGCCGGGACAGAGGGGGTGGTGTCGGGCTTGTCGGGCGGGAATATCTCGGCGAGATATACCGCCAGCTTCTCGTTGGTGGGGCCGTAGCGGTCGCTGTAGAGGTAAAGCTCCAAATCCGTCAGCATCTCGTAGGCGTTCTGATAACGCTTGTCGCGGTCGCGCTGGAGCGCCTTGAGCAGGATGGTCTCGAGTTTGGGGTCGATGTCCGCCCGGAGCGTCGCGAACTTCGGCAGCGGCATCGTGAGGATGTTGCGCCGGGACTCGAGGCGGCTGGTGCCGCGGAAAATGTTCCGGCCGAGCAGCATTTCGCTCAGCACGATGCCCAGGGCAAACAGGTCGGAACGGCCGTCGGTCACCGCGTAGCTGGCGCCCTCGGTGGAGAGATACTCGTCCTTGCCCGGGATCACCTTGCCTTCCTCATTATACATGAGGTCGAGGGCCTTCGCGATGCCGAAGTCGGTGAGCTTCACGTCGCCCTCGATGGCGAGCATGACGTTTTTGGGGTTCACGTCGCGGTGGACGATGCCGAGGAGGCGGCCGTCGCTGTCGCGTTTGCTGTGGGCGTAATTCAGGCCGCGGCAGACGCGAGAGGCGATGAAGGCGGCGATTTCTACCGGGATCTGCCGTCCCTGCTCGGTGTGGCGCTCGATGAACTGCTCCAGATTAACCCCCCGGACGAATTCCATCGTCATGAAATACTGCCCGCCCACCTGGCCGAGGTGATACGTCTGGACGATGTTGGTGTGGATGAGGTCGGCCACGAGGCGGGCCTCGCCGATGAAGTTCTTCTGGAACTCCGGGATGCTGGAGTACTCCTCCCGAATCAATTTGATGGCCACGACCTTGCGGAAATTGCCGGAGCCGCGCTGGAGGGCTTCATAGACAAGCCCCATGCCGCCTTCGGCAATCTTCCGGGTCAGCTCGTATTGGATTTCGTTGAAGATGTGTTTGAGGCCGGACACAGGCTTACAAAAGCGCCGGCCATGCCGCGTGGCAAGAACTCTGCATCAATATTGCACGATTCCTGCTGTGTGCTTGATTTGCCTGCAACCCGACGGGTTGACAGGCATGAAGCGCATCGTAGGTTGCGCCGCATGATCACCCTTACTTCCCGCGCGGCCCGTCAGGTGCAAAGCATGCATGCGGCCCAAGGTGACGCGCAGAAAAAGCTGCGCGTCTTTGTGGAGGGCGGTGGCTGCTCCGGATTTCAATACGGCATGGCCTTCGACCTGCCCAAGGCGGACGATCAGACCATCGAGACCGAGGGCGTGCAGGTGCTCGTTGATCCGACCAGCCTGGCCTACCTTAGCGGCACGAGCATCGATTTCGACGACGGACTGCAGGGCAAGGGCTTTGAAATTCGCAATCCCAACGCGCAGAGCACCTGTGGCTGCGGCAAGTCGTTCAATTGATTCGCGCATCGGCGCGACTCATCCTGACCGAGACCGAAAGATCTGATCAGGCGACGGCTTCGTGCAGGGCTACGATGCCGAAAGTCAGCGGCATGGCCCGCACGACAGTGAATCCCGCGCGACTTATTTCCATGCTCATGGCCTCGCGATTGGGGAATTTCTCGATCGAACCGCACAGGTATTCGTAGGCCGAGCGGTCGCCGGTCACGATGCCCGCCACGAGGGGGAGCACGAATTTGAGATAAGCGTAGTAAACCGGGCGGAACCAGAAAAAGGGCTGAGAAAATTCCAGCACGAAGAGGCGCCCGCCCGGCCGCAGCACCCGGCGCATCTCGGAGAGGGATTTGTGCCGGTCGGCCATATTGCGCAGGCCGAAGGAAATCGTGACCACATCAAAGGTCTGATCGGGCAGGGGCAGGGCCATGCCGTCGCCTTGCCGGAATTCGATGCCGGACCACCGGTTGTAGCCGGCCTGCTTTTTAACCGCCTCATCCAGCATCGGTTGGCAAAAATCCATGCCCGTGATTCGCGCACCCTCAGGCAAACCGTCTGCCAAGGCAAAAGCCACATCGCCACTGCCCGTAGCGAGATCTAGGAGCGCGCTGGGTTTGGTGTCGTGCACCAAGCGGACGAGACGCTGGCGCCACCAATAATCCACCCCGCCACTCAGGAGGTGATTGGCGATGTCGTAGCTCCCGGCGATGCGGGCAAACATGCTGTTTACGGCCTTGGGATCGGGCATGGATGAACCTTGGTCTTTGTGCGGCTTTGCGATTGACGCAAGCACTGGGTAGTGAATTATTTGTGCCGTAAGACTCCCACGAACTTAACTTTAACCCCAGCTCGCCATGTCCACCAACCTGACAAAACGTGAGATCGTTCTGGAAATCTACGAGAAGACGGGATTTCCGCAGAAGCAAATCCAAGACACGGTGCAGATGACCCTTGATATCGTGATGGATGCGCTGGCCGCCGGCCGGAATGTCGAGCTACGCAATTTCGGCGTGCTCGAGGTTCAGGTTCGCAAGGCCCGCGTCGGCCGCAACCCGAACAAGCCCGAAACCGAGGTCGTCATCCCGGAGCGCGCCGTGGTGAAGTTCAAGTCGGGCAAGATTTTGAAGCAGAAGATCAAGGCGCTGAGCCTCGAGAAGCTGAAGGCCAACCCGCCGGCTCCGGCCTCGGCTGATGGCGAAGACGACGAGGCCTGAGCCCGCGTCTTCTCGCTGTAGTCCGCAATGGCCGGTTTTCAGTCGCTTCCAGGCTTCCGGGAGTTCTACCCGGAGGATTTTTCCCGTCGTCAGCATATTTTCCACGGCTGGCGCAAAGCCGCCAATGCGTTCGGCTTCCAAGAATACGACGCGCCCGTGCTCGAGCCGCTTGAGCTCTATACGACAAAGTCCGGCGACGAGATCGAGGGTCAGTTATTTGCCTTTACGGACAAGGGTGATCGTCAGGTTTCGCTGCGACCGGAGATGACCCCGACGGTGTGCCGCATGGTCGGCGCCAAGGCCGGAGCGCTGAAGCGCCCGATCAAGTGGTTCAGCATCGCGGAATTCTACCGCTACGAGCGCGCGCAGAAAGGCCGGCTTCGGGCTTTCAACCAGTTCAATGCCGACATCTTCGGCGAGGCCGGCCCCGAGGCCGAGATCGAACTCATCGCGTTGCTTATCCAGTGCCTGGCCGGGTTCGGGCTGACGAAAGAAGATTTCTACGTGCGGCTCAGTGATCGGAATCTTTGGTTCTATTACCTCGAAGCGCTTGGATTCGACGAGGCCCAGACGCGCGGCATCCTCTCGGCGGTGGATCGCTTCGAGAAGATGGGCGACGACGCCTTCAAGGGCTACGTGGAGGCGCACGGTGCGCTCGCCGACGACAAGCAGGCCAAGGTGCTGGCTTTCCTGAAGATCAAGAGTCTGGCGGAACTCGAGGCCGCGCTGGCGCCCTTCAATTCAGAGAAACTTGCCGCGCGCCTGTCCGACTGGCGCAAGGTCCTCGACGGCGTCGCCGCGATGGGCTTGGCCGAGTTCATCGCGGTGGACCTCGGCGTTGTGCGCGGGCTGGCCTATTACACGGGTTTCGTGTTCGAGGCCTTCGACCGCAAGGGCGACTTGCGCGCCCTGGCCGGCGGCGGCCGCTACAACGATCTCGTCAAGAAACTCGGTTACGCCGATCTGCCGGCGGTGGGCTTCGCGATTGGCGACGTCACGACCGGTTTGCTGTTGGAGCAGCGCAAACTATCTCCGGTCTACGTAGGCGGCCCAGAAATCTACGTGGTCATCGGCGGCGAGGCGGAACGCAAGGCCGCCTTCGCCGATGTGCAGGCGCTGCGGGCCACGGGCCTGCGGGTCGAGTATCCCTTCAAGGATCTCGCCTTTGGCAAGCAGTTCAAGGCGGCCGCGGAGTCCGGCGCGAAGCTGGCTCTCATCTACGGCGGAGACGAACTCGCCAAGGGGGTCGTGAAAATCCGCAATCTCGCCGACCGCAGCGAACGCGAAGTGCCGCGCGCGGAGGTGCTTGCCGATGTAAGGAGCGCGCTCGGCAAGGGTTGAGGCCTGCCGTTGCACATTGGAGTGGATTCTTCGTTATGCGCAGAGTGACATGCTGAAGATGCCTGACATTCTGCTCAGTCTCGGTCGCATCCTGATCCTCCTGGCCGGCGTCTATGTCATTTGTGCCGTCGGGGCTCACTTTCTCGCGCGATCAATGCTCTTCCCGCGTCCGCCGCTGAAATACTCGCCCGGACCGGAATACATCACGCTCACCGCGCCGGACGGCGTGAAGATCATGGCGCGTCACTGGCCCAATTCCACGGCCAAGCACACGCTGTTCTACCTGCACGGCAACTACGAAGACCTCGGCAGTCTCGGCGAATACCTGCCCGAGTTCGTGAAGGCCGGTTATGCGGTTTTTGCGTTCGACTACCGGGGCTACGGACTCAGCGGCGGGACTCCGGATGAATTGAACGTCTCTGCCGACTCGCGGCTGGCTTACGACCACCTGCGGACGAAGCTTGGTGTGCCGGCTGAGCAGATTGTCATTTTTGGTTACTCTCTGGGGGGCGGGCCGGCGGTGGACCTGGCGAGAAACCGACCTGTGGCCGGGGTTGTCCTCCAGGGCGCATTCGTGAGCGCCTATCGCGTGATGACGCGCATCCCGGTCTTCCCGGCCGACAAGTTCGAGAACTTGGAAAAAATTCCGGAGCTGCGCAGTCCGATCATGATCATTCACGGCACGGCCGATGACACGGTTCCGTCCTGGCACGGGGAGCGGCTTTACGACGCTATCACGGCGCGCAAAGCCAAGCTCATGGTCGAGGGCGGCCCGCACAGCGGCCTCGCCGACTTCACGGGCCCGCGTTACTGGGAAGAGCTGAGGAAGTTTACGGATTCGCTCTAGTTTTCCGATCCGGACGGCTCGCAGCAGGGCCCCTCTGGGGCGACCGTGCGCACGAGGTCGCCGCAAGCGGCGACCCTGCATGGAATCACTTCAAATCCTCCGGCCCGAATGCCGCCGGCAGCAGTGATCCGATCGAGCCGTCAATGCGGTCGAGTCCGTCACAAAAGGAGTGCACCCGAATCTTCCGGCCGAACTCGTAGATCACCTGCCGGCACGCGCCGCAGGGCGCCGTGGCGGTCTTGGTCGGGGTATAGACCACGACGCATTTGAACTCGCGCTCGCCGGCGGCCACGGCGCTGAAAAGCGCCGTGCGTTCGGCGCAGTTGCAGAGCCCGTAGGAGGCGTTCTCGACGTTGCAGCCGCGGAAAATCTTGCCCGTCTTCGTGATGACCGCCGCGCCGACCCGAAACTTGGAATAGGGCGCGTAAGCCTTCGCCGCGGCCGCCTTCGCGGCGGTCCGGAGTTTCTTCAGCTGGGCGGGCGAGGGCATGTCAGAAGCCAAATTCCTGCTTCACTTCGGCGAACTTCTCAATGGCAAACGCGAGATCTTCGCGACTGTGGGCGGCGGACACCTGGGTGCGGATGCGGGCCTGGCCTTGGGCTACAACCGGGAAGAAAAAGCCCACGGCGTAGAGCCCCTTTTCCAAGAGGCGCGCGGACACTTTTTGCGCGAGCACGGCGTCGCCGAGCATGATGGGCACGATGGGGTGTGTGCCCGGCTTGATCGTCAGGCCCGCCTTGGTCAGGCCTTCGCGATAGAAACGCGTGTTCGCGTGCAGTTTGTCGCGCAGGGCCGTCGAAGCGCTCAGCATTTCCAGGCACTTGAGAGCCGCGCCGGCGACGGCCGGTGGAATGGTGTTGGAGAACAGGTAGGGGCGCGACCGCTGACGCAACAGGTCGATGATCTCCTTGCGCCCGCTGGTGTAACCGCCGCTGGCGCCACCGAGGGCCTTTCCGAGCGTGCCGGTGAACACGTCCACGCGGCCCATGACGCCGCAATGTTCGTGCGTGCCACGGCCGGTGGCTCCCATGAAGCCGGCGGCATGGCTGTCGTCCACCATGAGGATCGCCTGGTATTTGTCGGCGAGATCGCAGATGCCGCGCAGGTCGGCGATCGTGCCGTCCATGGAGAACACGCCGTCGGTCGCAATGAGCTTGAAGCGCGCCTTGGCCGCGTCGGCCTCCTGCAGCTTTGCCTCCAGGTCGGCGAGGTTGTTGTTCCGGTAGCGGTAGCGCTGCGCTTTGCACAGGCGGATGCCGTCGATGATTGAAGCGTGGTTCAGCTCGTCGGAAATGACGGCGTCCTCCGCCCCAAGCAGCGTTTCGAACAGGCCGCCGTTGGCGTCGAAGCACGAGGAATAGAGGATGGTGTCGTCGGTGCCGAGGAAGCGTGCGAGCGCAGTCTCCAGGTCGCGGTGGATTTGCTGCGTGCCGCAGATGAAACGCACCGAGGCGAGCCCGTAGCCCCAGCGGTCGAGGGCCGCGTGGGCTGCCGCGATCAACTCCGGGTGGTCGGCGAGGCCGAGGTAGTTGTTGGCGCACAGGTTCAGCACTCGGCGCTCCGCCGACCCCGAGCCTGTCGTGGGGCTTCCAGCCACGGCAATATGCGCGGTCTGGTGCGTGGTGATGATGCGCTCGCGCTTGGTCAGGCCGGCGGCGTCGATCTCAGCGAGGGTCTTCTGCAGGTGGGCGGTGAAGGAGAGATTCATGATTGGTGGCTTTGGGGAGGGCACATCGCCTGATGTGCCGCGGCCCAGCGGGAGCTGGGCCCTCCAGGTGGGTTCAAAATTAATCCCAGCTCAGCACGATCTTGCCTGAGCGGCCGGAGCCCATGAGGTCAAATCCCTGCTGAAACTCCGCGATCGGCAGGCGGTGGGTGATGACGGGCGTGATGTCCATGCCGCCGAGCACGAGGGCGGTCATCTTATACCACGTCTCGAACATCTCGCGGCCGTAAATGCCCTTCAGGTGAAGCATCTTGAAGACAATCTTGTTCCAATCGACGGTCGCCTCGCCGGGATGGACGCCGAGCAACGCGATGCGTCCGCCCATCACCATGTTGTCGATCATCTGGTTCAGGGCGCCAGAATTGCCGGACATCTCCAGCCCGATGTCGAAGCCCTCGGTCATGCCGAGTTCGTTGTGCCAGACGTCGGACAGATTTTCCTTGGCGACATTCACCGCACGGATCGGGCCTAGTTTCTTGGCCAGTTCGAGGCGCGAGTCGTTGACATCGGTGATGACGATGTGCCGGGCGCCGGCGTGCTGCGCGACGGCGATGGCCATGCAGCCGATCGGGCCGGCGCCGGTGATGAGCACGTCCTCGCCGACCATGTCAAACGAGAGGGTCGTGTGCACGGCGTTGCCGAGCGGGTCGAAGCAGGCGACGACGTCGGTGTTCAGGCCGGCCGGCACCTTCCAGACGTTGGTGGCGGGGATGGAAACGTATTCGGCAAAGGCACCGTCGCGGTTCACACCGACGCCGACGGTGTTGGGGCAAAGGTGGCGCCGGCCGGCGAGACAGTTGCGGCAGTGTCCGCACACGATATGCCCTTCACCGGTCACGAGCTGGCCCTTGGTGAAGCCGGTCACGCCGTCGCCGCACTCCTCGACCGTTCCAACGTATTCGTGGCCGATCACCAACGGCGGCTTGATGGTGCGCGCGGCCCAGGCGTCCCACTTGTTGATGTGGACGTCGGTGCCGCAGATGGCGGTCTTGCGGATCTTGATGATGACATCGTTCAGGCCGGGGCGGGGAACCGGCACGTCGCGCATGACGAGACCGGGACCGGCAGCTGGCTTCACGATGGCGCGCATGGTTTGGGGCATGGGGCAGGTTTGGTTGCCGTTGAACTTAGGTCCAACGCCTTATGACACAACAGCGAAGGCGATGTCTGAGCAGAGACCACGGGTTAGGGACAACAGACCACCGAGGCAATTAGGGGCACCAGCTGACTGTCTTTTATCGCGTTGTTGTTGCGGTCAGTGGTCCGTTGTCAGTGGTCTGTCTTCACTCGACCTCACATCAGCCACAGCCGCGCGATGCCGAGGAAGAAGCCCATGCTAGCCACGTCGGTCGCGGTGGTGAGGAAGATGCTCGAGGCCGTCGCCGGGTCGGCGCCGAATTTCTTGAGGGTGATCGGCACCATCACGCCCGACACACCGCTCAGGAAGCAGCTGCCCATCATCGCCAGAAACACAATCGTGCCGAGTTGGTAGGGCGACACGGCGGTCTGCTGCCACGTGGCGTAGAAAAACATGCCCAGGCCGGCGGTGATGCCGACGAGCGCGCCGTTGGCGAGGCCGAGCGCGGCCTCCTTCACGAGGAACTGGCTTTCGCGGCCGGCCTTGAGTTCGCCGAGCGTGATGCCGCGCAGCGACACCGCCAGCGCCTGGCAGCCGGTGTTGCCCGACTGGCCGGCGAGCACCGGCAGGAACACCGCGAGCACGACGATCTGGTCGATCGTGTCCTCGAACAGCCCGACCACCGCGGCCGCGATGAAAGCGGTGAGCAGGTTGAACTGCAGCCAGGGGTGCCGGAACTTGAGGCTGCGGAGGAACGGCGTGTTGACGCGTTCCTCGCTTTCGACACCCACCATCGCGCCGGGCTGGGCGCTGATCTCGATGGCCTGTTGCTCGAAAATCCGCGAGCCGCGGGCGATGCCGAGGAGCAGGCCCTGATCGTCGCACACGGGGTAGGACGGGTAGTGCCGGTTCACCGTCTGACGCATTGCCTCCATCAGCGGGTACTCCGGCCGCAGCACGAAGGGGTCCTTAAGCATGAAGGAGTCTAGCCGCGTCCCTTTCTCATGCAGCAACAGATCGCGCATGGTGACCACGCCCTTCAGCACGCCCTGCGGATTGACGATGTAACAATAGGTGAACAGTCGCTTGGCGGCGAGTTCTCGCACGCGTTCGGTCGCCTCGGCGACGGTCAGGGACTCGGGAAAGACCGCGATGGGATCTTCCATGAGTCGGCCGATGGTGTTCTCGGGGTAGGTGCCGGGGCGGAATGGCGCGGAGGTCTCTTGCATGGAGGGATGAAGGGAAAAATCAGGGAGTGTCGAGGTGCCGCCAGAGATACCAGCTGGCAACCGAGCGATACGGCTGCCAGCACCGGGCGTGCCGGAGGATCACGGCGGGCGACGGGTCGATACGCTTGCGGTAAAGCTGCTTGAAGGCGAGCCGGATAGCGAAGTCGCCGGTCGGCATCACGTCGGCCCGGCCGAGGGTGAAGATCAGCAGCATGTGCACGGTCCACGGACCGATGCCGCGGACCTCGGTCAGTCGCTCCTCCAACTCGGCGTCGGTGAGCCGGCCCGCATCCTTGAGCGAGGGCACGGTGCCCGCCAGGCACTTGGCGGAGAGATCGCGGACGGCCAGCAGCTTGGCCCGCGAGAGGCCGGCCGTTCGCAGGGCTTCGTCGGAGACGCGGATAAGCGCCTCGGGGATCGGTCCACCATGCTGGCGCAATTGCGCCAGCACGCGTCCGTGAATCGTGGCCGCCGCCTTGCCGTGCAGTTGCTGATAGACGATGGAGCGCAGCAGGGCCTCAAACAGGCTGTGGGAAGGCGTGAGCTTGAGTGCGAACGGCCCCACGCGCTTGGTCAGCGTCGCCATGACCGGATCAGTCGCGCGCAGGTGCGCGACGGCGTCGACAGGATCAAACTGGAAACGTTGCCTCATGGCTTAATTGTCATCGCGAGGGCGGCAAAGCCGCCCGTGGCGATCCAGTCCCTCGACAGGCTCGGGACCTTGAGCTTGTCGAAACAGCTGGATTGCTTCGTCGTGTCGCTCCTCGCCATGACAGGATTCATTCCGACAACAGCTCCGCGCCTTCGAGCACGAGCAGACGGGTCTTCGTGCGCACGCCGCCGGGGGCGGAGAAGCCGGTCATCTTGTCGCTGGCCGACACCACGCGGTGACAGGGCACGATCAGAGGCCAGGGATTGGTGGCGAGGGCCACACCGACGGCGCGCGCCGCTTCGTTGCCGAGGGCCATGAGCTTCGCGATCTCGCCGTAGCTCTTCTTGTAGCCGGGCTTGATGGCCAGCGCGTGGCGATAGACGGCCTGCTGAAAATCGCTCACCCGGGACCAGTCGAGACGCGCCTGCTCGAAGTCCTGCAGCTTGCCGTCGAGGTGCTGCTGCACGCGGGTGATGAGCGCCTGCACCCAGTCGGGGGTGGGGCCGGACTCGCCGGTGAGGCGGTCCTTCGCGGCGATATGCTGGTCGGTCAGTTCCTCGGTTGCCTCGGGCAGTTGGAAGCCCGTGAGCCCGGTGTCGTTCCACGCAATGCCACAGGTGCCGAAGGCCGTGGGGAAAAGCGTGTGAGGCATGGTCGGCAGGCTAGGGGGCGCGTTCAGGCGTGCAAGCCTCCGCCGGGTGGCCGATCGGCCAAGGACGGTGCTACGGACCACAGACCACTGACTACAGACAACGGACCCGGCCCGGAACCGGGATGATTGTGACTTCGTTGGGCTGGCATGGACGGTTCGGCTGCAAGGGCGGGTTCAGGTCCGTGGTCTATGGTCCGTTGTCCGTGGTCACGCTCCGCCTCACTGCCATTCCGCTCGCCTCGGCGGCGGCGGCCTGTTTTCGTCCGCGTTCACCGCCATGCCGACAAACCGGTTCTATAACGAGTTCGACACCCAATGCTGGAGCTCCAGCCGGAAGCCCGACTACCGCACACCGTTCCAGATCGATCGCGACCGCATCATCCACGCGCACGCCTTCCGCAAGCTCCAGTCGAAGACCCAGGTGTTCCTCAGCGGCGAATACGACTTCTACCGCACGCGCCTCACGCATTCGATGGAGGTCGCCCAGATCGGCCGCTCCATCTGCAGCTACCTGCTCAGCCGCGGCGACCCGTTGTCGGATGACTTCTACATCGACGCCGACCTCGTCGAGGCGAGCTGCCTGTCGCACGACATGGGGCATCCGCCGTTCGGCCACAGCGGCGAGCGCACGCTGCAGGAGCTGATGAAGCGCCGCGGCGGCTTCGAGGGCAACGCGCAGACGCTGCACCTCCTCTGCGAGACCATCTACCAGAACGAGAGCGGCGTGAAGGGCATGCAGCCCACGCGCGCGCTCCTCGACGGCGTGCTGAAATACAAGAAGCTCTACACCGAGTTCGCCACCCCGCCGCTCAACCACTTCATCTACGACGGCCAGGGCGGCATCCGCGACTGGGTCTTCGCCGGCGCCCGCATCCCCGGACCGCTCATGCGCGGCGAGGCGCTGAATGACTTCAAGAGCGTCGAGTGCCAGATCATGGACTGGGCCGACGACGCGGCTTACTCACTCAACGACATCGTGGACGGCGTGCGTGCGGGCTTCCTCACGGTCGAGCGCGTCGAGCGCTGGGCCGCCGGCGAGGCCATCGGCGCGATCGAACAGAAGCACCTTGACTCGTTCTTTGACGCCGTACGCAAGGACCGGCTCGAAAACACCTTTTCCAAGAAGATCGGCCACTTCATCCAGGCCTGTCGCCTGAAGACGCGCGACAACTTCATGGCCGAGAAGACGAATCGCTACAAATACGACCTCATCATTGAGGAGACGGCGCGCGGCGAGGCGGAGTTCTTCAAGAAGATGGCCAACGACATCATCTTCGAGAGCCCGCAGCTCGAGCAGCTGGAGCACAAGGCGCGCGTCATCATCAACGCCCTCTTCAACGCCATCTGGGAAAACTACGTCCAGCGCAACGAGCGCATCATCCGCATCCTTCCCGGCAACGTCAGCCGCCTGATCGAGGCGGAGAAGACCCAGGACGGCAAAGCTCGCCGCATCTGCGACTTCATCGCCGGCCAGACCGACGGCATGATCGTGCGGACCTACCGGCGGCTGTTTGATCCGGAGTTTGGGAGTTTCAGGGATTTGAGCTGAGGAGGTTCTTCACAGCAGTCACGCAATCCGCGGCGTGGGTCATGGCAATCAAGTGGCCACCGTCGATCACATGCTCGACATGCTTTGGCAGTGGTATGACCAAGTCGTGCCGGCCATGGATGCGGTGGATTGGCACGTATTTTTCGATGCCTTTCCAGTTCACGATGGCCCGACACATAGCACGAATGAAGTCGGGGTCGCTGTCTTTGAACATCTGCATCAAATCCATCGGAGCTTTGCCTGCGAGTTGCTGAATGAATGGCAACGGGGCGAGGTCGATCAACGGCGAAACTGCGCGCAGCAAAGTGCTGACTTCGTCTGGTGACCGAGCGCTGCCAATCAGTATAATTCCCCTGAGCGGCACCATCATCGCTATTTCGGTCGCTACCATGCCACCGAGTGAAGAACCGGCCAGCCATGCACCCTCTTCGATCGAATGACGGCGAACGACGCTCTCCGCTATTTCGCTCAATGATTGTTCGCCCGAGTAGTCGGGCCAGTTAAGGAAGGAGCAATCAGGCAGAGTGTCCCACGGTGCTGGATACATACGCCGGTCGGCACCCATACCGGGAAGAACATAGATCATACTCAGTCTATCCCCTGCATCGCACTGAACGCCCGTGAGCGCAGTGGCGCGTGGCGGATGAGGTCGGCGTTGGTGAGGCCGCGGACGGCATCGGCAGAGGGCGGGACGTATTCGAGGCGAAAGCTGGCGTTCCAATCCCAGTTATCCCTTTGCGACATAGCGGCAGGGGGGATTTCCGGTTTGGTGATGTCTCGAATCCACCAATCCCGATCCGTGAGATCGATCTGGATGGCAAGGCTCTCGCCGGGTTTGAGCACGATGATGTTCTCCGCCCGGGGGGCCGGCACCGCAAAGTCCGCGGGCGGCGCCCACACGAAGCGGTTGTGGTTCATGAGCGCATTGGGCACGAGGCGGAAGGAGCGGCCGCCGGGGAGATCCACGATGGCGAGGTTCTTGTCGCCGTAGTTGTGCAGCGTGGCGATGACGGCGTTGATCGGACGCTGGATTTGTTGCGACGGGCGGGTCGGGTCGCGCGATTCCGTCGGCGGCCGCTGCAGCGTGATGGTCAGGCCGAGCGGTTCCCAAGCGAAGTTCTTCAGCACGGCGGTGCCATTGCCGCCGACGGCAACCGAGACGGCCATCGGGGCGCCGGCCCTTTCCTTGATGGCCATGGATTCGGTGCGCAACGCGGCTTCCTTCGACATGAACATCGCCTCGATGCCGTAGCGCACGCGGATGTCGTCATGGTCCACGCTTACCACGCGGCCGCGCAGGAACGGGCCGCTTGCGGGCGGTTGGTCGCTGAGCGCGACCAACTCGGCGATGCCGTGCTCGTTGATCTTCAGGGCGGCATAGACCACGCGGTCATGCAGCCGGCGCTGCTGTCGCCAGTCGCCGGTGAACTTGACCCATTTGGCCGTCTCGCCCCGGCAGAGCGCGGCGGGCACGACGCTGATGTCGTAATTGAGTCGCACGTAGGCGCCGCGCATCGGGTCGTTGGGATCGATGGGGGCGGTGCGCAGCGTGAGCGGCGTGCCGGTGTGCATGATCCACTCGCGCTGCCCGGCCATGAAGGCGAGCACGAGCACCTGCAGGACGGCGACGGTGATGACGAGTTTCAATTTCATGCGCCGCCTCCTGTTTCGCGCCGAACTTTTCGGTAATACATCGCCTCGGCGAAGAAGATGCCGCCGAGGATGATGAAGGCCACGCCGCGCGAGGCCATGCTCTCAAAGAGGTCGAAGTAACGGGCAAACACCACGAAGCTCAGCAGCACCGAGCCGAGCACCGTCGGTCGTAGCAGGCTCTCGCGACAACCGCGCCACATCCACATGATGGCCACGCCGAGCAGCATCAGATTGAATGACCAGGCGACGAAAAGCTCCAGCGCCTGCACGCCGATCACCGCCAGACCGAAGCAATAGACCAGCGCGATGGGCAGCAGCCAGTCCTCGACCGGGACCGAGATGCTTTTCAACACGAGGGCGCGCCGGGCCAGCAGCACCCAGGCGATCAGACCGGCGGCAAAGAGGCTCCAGCCGAAGCCCGCGGCAAGAAAGACATCGGAACCGTTGCTATTCGACCAGTCGAGCAGGTCGTCGGCCGCCTCATGAAACGATAGCACGTAGGCGCACACGAGAAACGCGCCCCAGCCGAAGAAAGCCATCACGCTGGCACCGCCGCCAAAGTCGGGCCGATAGATTGTGCACCAACGGGCGGCGGCCAGCAGCAGCACGCCGAGCGCGAGGCTGGTAGTCAGCGAGTGAGCTTCGCCACCCCAGTAGGTGGCGTTGACGGCGATGAGGAACTGGATGACGGCCAGAGCGGCGGCGAGCAGGAGGGCGGAGCGCTGCCGCCACGCCAGTGGCACGATGCCACCGACGACCAGCAGCACGGCCCAGTATTGGGCGTTGTTGAAGCCAAACGTCTCACTACAGCCCCAGATCAAGATCAGCACCGTGGCCATCAGCCCCTGAGCCGTCGAGCGAAGCGCCCAGGCCATGGCGAGTGCGCCGAGCGCCCAGAAGAGGAAGCCGTTGGGGTAGTGTTCGTCGATGTGGTAGATCTGTGCGACCAGCCAGATGCCGGCGCCGTAGAGCATGGTGCCGAGCACAGTCAGCGCCTCGCCCAGTTTCGCCTGCCAGCCCGCACGCGCGAGCAGCCGGATGCCGAACGTGTGCGCGGCGATCACCGAGCCGAGGACGAGGGCCAGCTTGCCGAACTTGGAAATTTCATCCCAGTTGTAGGCGAAGAGGAGAATCACCCCAAGGCCGACGACGATTGCGCCAGCCGTGGCGAAGACCAAAAGTCCCCACGGAACTGCAGGAGCAGTGGAGGCGTAGCGGGCACGGAGCTTTCCGGCCTGTTCGACGGACACAACACCCTCCGCCTCCCAGCGGTCGATCTCGGTCATGAGCCAACGAACGTGTTTTTGCATGAGGTAAGCGGCCCGCTTGTCAGCCCAGCCAAGCGGGGGTTCGAGCGGCCGGCAACGCCATTTATCTCTTGGGACTCACAGCACCAGCTCCCAATATCCGACGTCGATCCACTGGTTGAACTTCCAGCCGACTTCCTTGAAGTGGCCGATTTTTTGGAAGCCGAGTTTCTCGTGCAGGGCGATGCTGCCGGGGTTGGGGATGGAGATGCCGCCGATGAGGGCGTGGTATTTCTGGGCGCGCAGGGCCTCGATCAGGGCGGTGTAGAGCTTGCGACCGAGACCGCGGCCGGTGGCGTCCTGGTCGAGATAGACCGTCGTCTCGAGCGAGTAGCGGAACGAGCAGCGCGACTTCCATTTGCTGGCGTAGGTGTAGCCTAGCACGCGGCCGTTATCCTCCCACACCAGCCACGGGATGCCGGCGCCCTGCACTTCGCGGATGCGGGAGACAATCTCGTCGGTGGTCACGGCCTCCTCCTCGAAGGTCACGATGGTGTGCAGGACGTAGTGATTGTAGATCGCCGCAATGGCGGCGGCATCGGCAGAAGTGGCGGCGCGGAGCATGGGAGGAAAGGGAAGAAAAACCTGAAACTTGAGACCTGAAACCTGAAGATTGAGAAGGGCAGCGACGGACTCGAAATACACGAAGGGGCACGAAATCCAAGTCAGGGTTGACCATCGATGACACAGATGAGCACGGATTGGAACGGGGCAGTCTCTTCTTCGTAGGGTCGTTGCTTGCGACGACCTGGCTCGGCAATCGCGACCGAGGTCGGCGCAAGCGCAGACCCTACAATCGAGCCAGCCCGCGCAGAGCGCGGGCTCCACCATTTGGGAGTCGGTCGGTGCGGAGACCGAACCCCTCTACTTCGCGGTGAGGCTGACTTCGGTTGGGGCGAGGCCGGGGGAAGTGGCGCGGAGGGTGATCGGGCCGAACTCGCCGGTCTTGGTGCGGATCACGACCAGCACCAGGCCGTTGAAGGCGGCGCGCTCCTTGGACTGGAACGACTCAAAGCTCGTCGGGTCACCGTTGTCGGTGGCGATGATCTCGGCCGGGCCGCTGACCGCAAAAGCCACGCGGTTGGCCGCGCGCGGGGCGAGCACGCCGTCGGCGTCCTCGATACGCACGGTGACGAATGAGAGGTCCTTACCGTCGGCGGTGATCTCGCGGCGGTCAGGCATGAGCTTCAGCCTCGCGGCGGGACCGGCGGTGCGTTGCACGGTTTCGGCCCATTTGGCGCCGGCCTTGTAGGCGACCAGCCGGACTTCACCAGGGGCGTATTTCACGTCGTCCCAGCGCAGCCGGTATTCGCCCTTCGCGAGTTTCTTGCGGCCGAGCGACTGACCGTTGACCCAGAGCTCGGCCTCGTCGCCCGAGGTGTAGGCGTGGACCGGCGTGACATGGCCGACGCGCTCGGGCCAGGTCCAGTGTGGGAGCAGGTGGGCCATCGGCAGGTCGGGGCGCCAGCGGGCTTGGTAGAAGTAGTAGCGGTCCTTCGGGAAGCCGGCGAGGTCCACGATGCCGAAGTAGGAACTGCGCGACGGCGTCGGGATGCGGCCGAGCTCCTCCAGTTGCTTCTTCTGGCGTTCCTTTTCGGCGGGGTCGGAGAAGTTGAGCAGGTTGGTGAGGTCAGCGTTGTAGGGGGTCGGTTCGCCGAGGTAGTCGAAGCCGGTCCACACGAACTCGCCCGCGTAGCCGGGCACGGCGTCGGCCGCGCGCCACTCGACATCGGGCGGCGTGGCCCAGGGTGCCGCGTAGAGATCGTAGCTGCTCACCTGGAAGTCGGCGCGGCTGGCGGGGTCGATCTTGTTGTCGCTGATCGGGAAGAAGTACACGCCGCGCGAGCTCAGGGCGGACGCGGTCTCGGCGCCGAAGAGCGGGACGGTCGGGTTGATCTGTCTGAAGCGGGCGTATTCGTTGATGCGGTAGTTGTAGCCGATGGCGTCGAGCACATGCTGGAAGCCGTTGTAGCCGCTGATCTCGCCGTTGAAGCCGGCGCTGACGGGGCGCGTGCGGTCCTCCTCGCGCATGATGCCGGCGAGGCGGGCGGCAAGTTTCCAGCCTTCCTGGCCGTCGGCCCACCACTGCTCGATCACTTCGTTGCCGATGCTCCAGAGGATGACGCTCGGGTGGTTGCGGTCCCGGCGCACGAGCGCGCGGAGGTCGGCTTCGTGCCAGTCGGGGAACTGGACGTGGTAGTCCTGACGGTTCTTGCCCTTGCCCCAGCAGTCGAAGGCTTCGTCCATCACGAGGAAGCCTAGCTTGTCGCACAGGTCGAGCAGCTCGGGTGCGGGCGGGTTGTGGCTGGTGCGGATGGCGTTGCAACCCATGGCACGGAGAATCTCCAGCTGGCGCTCCAGCGCGCGGACGTTGATCGCGGTGCCGAGCGCGCCGAGGTCGTGGTGATTGCATACGCCGCGGATCGGCACGACCTCGCCGTTGAGCAGCAAGCCGCGGTCGGCGTCGAAGGCGATGCTGCGGATGCCGAAGGGCGTCTCGATACGGTCCACAACGCGGCCGTCCTGGCTGATGGTGGTAACGGCGACGTAGCGGTGTGGTGCGCTCACGCTCCAGAGCTTGGGTTGCGTCACGACCAGCGACTGCGTGGCCGAGGCCTGTCGGCCGGGTTCGATGCCGACCGAAACCGGAGCGCCAGTGGCGGCTGGGGCGGAGGATTTGCGGTCGCTGGCATCGAGGGCGAAGACTTCGGTGGCGATGCTCAGGCTGGCCTTCGCCGCGGAGTCGTTGTCGGTGATGACCTGCACGCTCACGTGTGCGGCGTCGGCTGTGATCTTAGGAGTGGTGACGACGGTGCCCCAATGGGCGACGTGGATGGGGCCGGTCTTGGTGAGCCAGACGTTGCGGTAGAGGCCACCGCCGGGATACCAGCGCGAGGATTCGGTCGGGTTGTCGAGGCGGATGGCGATGACGTTTTTTTCGCCGGGTTTAACGAACGGGGTGAGGTCGAGCTGGTAGGAGGTGTAGCCGTAGGGCCAGCCGCCGACGAAGTGCCCGTTGAGCCAGACGAGCGAGTGGGCCATGGCGCCGTCAATCTCGAGAACGAGCCGGCGGCCTGCATCGCTGGCGGGCACGTCGAAGTGCTTGCGATACCACGCGACACCCCACCACGGGAGCTTGCCGGTGTCGCCGGGGTATTCCTGCTTGAAGGCGCCCTCGATGCCCCAGTCGTGCGGGAGGTTGAGTTTGCGCCAGTCGCTGTCGTCGAAACCGGGCTGGGTGTGCGTGAAGTGTCCGCCGAAGTTGCCGCGGGGCTGAGTGATCCGCGGGCTGGTGGGACCGAAGAGATCGGCCGCGGAGGCGAGGAGCCAAGGTTTGGAGTAGGCGTAGTCGAGCTGACCGAGCACCCATTCGGCGTCGGTGCGGCTGAAGAGCCAGCCGTCGTTAAAGGAGACGCGCTCACGGGGCGGGGCGTCGGCCCGTTCGACAGGCTCAGGGCTGGCGGCGATAACACGGAGCGAAATCAGGGCGAACAGGGCGACGAGGATCAGGGGCGTGCGCATGGCGGGGAGGGGGATGCTCCAAGTCTGGCCGCGTGGGAGCGAAGTGGCGAGGCCACCGGCATGCCGTCCGCTGGCTTTTGCTGCCCGGATTTTGCGGGGAATTTCAGGAGGGCTGGCTGCCGGGCCAGCCGCGGTCGGTGCGGAGACCGACCCTCCACCTCAAGATTTCGGACCCGGGGCGAGGTGGCCCTTGGCGACGGCGTCGTCGATCATCTTCACGGCGTATTCCCAGATCGCGGTAGAACCTTCGGCGACGTGGGCGTTGCGGGCGCGGACGCGGTCGTGGGTGACGCCGTGCTTCTGCCAAGCGTGGCCGTCGGTGAGGCAGTTGAGCAGCATCGGGTGAAACCGGTCGCAGGCGGCGGCGAAGCGTGCCTCGGGAGTCGCCCGCGCTTCAAACTCGTCCCACAACGCGCGAAACTCCGCGGTTTGGTCCGGCGGCAGCAGGCCGAAGATCCGGTCGGCGGCGCGGGCCTCGCGCGCGTGCTGGTCGGCCATGTTTTTCGTGTCGTAGGCAAAGGTGTCACCGGCGTCGATTTCCACGAGGTCGTGGATGAGCACCATCTTGAGGATGCGCAGCACGTCGAGCGGCTGGTGGTTGGAATGCTCCGCGAGCACGATGATCATGAGCGCGAAGTGCCAGGAGTGTTCGGCGCTGTTTTCGGCGCGGCGGCTCTGCGTGAGGATGGTCTGCCGAAAAATCTCCTTCAGCTTGTCCACTTCGGTGATGAAGGCGATCTGACGGCGGAAACGTTCGGCGGGGGAGAGGGATGATGGGTTGCCCACGGAAAACACAGAAGACACGGAAACCGGGGAAAGGAAGAATTAAGAAGGAGGAAAGAAGAAGTCAGAGAAGCAGAAGAAGCTCTTCCGACCTAACACTTACTTGGCCGTGATATGCGGCGCGAGGACCTTGGTCCAGATGGCGTAGCCGGCGGGGTTGAGGTGCAGCTGGTCCTCGACGAACAGTTCCGGACCGGGGGCGGGTTTGTCGCCGGCCATTGGCGTGTTGATGTCCACGAAGGTGCAGCGCGGGTCGGTGGCGCAGTCGGCGGCGATGAGCCGGTTGGCCTTGCGCATGGCGTCATGGATATTGGCCCGTGAGGGCGCGAGCGTGATGGAAAGGTAGAGCAGCTTCGCCTCGGGCAGCGCGGCGTGCAGCCTGGTGCGGAAAGCCTTGAAGTCGGCGGCGACCGCCTCGGGCGTCCTGCCGTTCTTGAGGTCATTAGTCCCGGCGAACACGACCACACGTCGCGGCTGGTAGGGCAGCACGACGCGATCGAGGTAGAAAACGCTGTCGGCCAACTCGGACCCGCCAAACCCGCGATTGATCACCGGGACGCCGGGAAAATCCTCGGCCAGTGTTTTCCACAGACGGATGGACGAACTGCCCACAAAGACGACGCCGCCCTTGGCCGGAGGCTGGGTGGCGTCGTGGGCGGTGAGCGCGTCGATTTCCTTGAGCCAGGCCTCGGGCGCGGCGGACGCGAACAGGGCGAGCAAAGTGGAGAGCAGCGTGAAGTGGAGAAGCAGGCGGGGCAGGACGGGGTGTTTCACGGCTGTCAGCAAATACCAGAATCGCGTGGGTGCAACCGGGGAGCAGCGCAGAAGGTCGGAGAAGACGCCGCTACGCATTGGGGTGTGACTTCAGACCCCTTAAATCCTCGAAATTGTCATCCTGAACGAAGTGATCCAAGATAATGTCTGGTGACGGTTATGCAGCTGGATCCTTCGCGCGGCTCAGGATGACGGTAGGGACGTTCGATGACAACCGCACCTTGGTAAGTTCCGTTCGAGTCCTCATCTTCTTGGGCGAATCAGACTAAAATCGCATCCTGGTTCTTCCGCTCCGTTTGCGAAACCTGTCGGTCTGGTTACATCGCCCGCATGTCACTTCTGCATCAGCCCTTGAAGGTCGGCGCATGGTCGCTGCCGAATCGCGTTATCATGGCCCCGCTCACCCGCTGCCGCGCGGGTGCCGGACGGGTGCCCACCGAGCTTATGGCCGAATACTACGTCCAGCGCGCGTCGGCCGGTTTCATCCTGAGCGAGGCGACCGCGGTGGATCCGATGGGCGTGGGTTATCCCGACACGCCGGGCATCTGGTCGGAGGAACAGTTGGCGGGTTGGAAGAAAGTCACGGCGGCGGTGCATGAGGCGGGTGGACGCATCCTGCTTCAATTGTGGCACGTCGGCCGGATCTCGGACCCGATCTATTTGAATGGTGCGTTGCCCGTCGCTCCGAGCGCGATTGCGCCTTCCGGACACGTCAGCCAGGTCCGGCCAATCAAGCCGTATGTCACCCCGCGGGCGCTGGAGTTGTCCGAACTCGCGGGCATCGTGGCGGCTTACCGGCGCGGAGCGGATAATGCCCTGCGCGCCGGCTTCGACGGCGTCGAGATCCACGGGGCCAACGGCTACCTGCTCGACCAGTTCCTGCAGGACCGCACGAACCATCGCACGGATGACTACGGCGGCCCCGTCGAGAATCGTGCGCGTCTCGCGCTCGAGGTCACCGACGCCGCGATCAGCGTATGGGGGGCGGATAGGGTGGGGTATCATCTCGCCCCGCGCGGCGACTCGCATGACATGGGCGACAGCGACCCGGCCGCGACGTTCGGCTACCTCGCGCGTGAACTCGGGCGGCGCAAGATCGCCTTCCTGTGTGCCCGCGAATCGCTCGATTTGCCGCGTCTGGGTCCGGGACTGAAGCGTGCTTTTGGTGGGGTTTACATCGCGAACCAGGGTTTAACTGCCGCAACGGCAGCGCAGGTGCTCGCGGCGGGAGAGGCGGATGCCGTGGCTTGGGGCAAATTGTTCATCGCCAACCCCGATCTGCCGCATCGCCTGAAGATCGGCGCACCCTTGAACGAGCCGGATAACGGCACGTTTTACGGCGGCACTGCGCGGGGTTACACCGACTATCCGACATTGGCGGCCTGAGAGGCGTCCAAGCCGGGGTATTGCAACCAGATGCACAGCAGTGTGTGGGCGCTCTTCAAGGAGTGCGCCTGCAAGCGGGTTGCCCATGGGTTCACCGCGACAATTATCCTCAGTGGCAGTGAACTGGTCTCCCCGCGTTTCCTGTTGGGGGCCGCGTCATAACCCCCGGAGGCTAACTGTCTGGATTGTCTGGAAGGTTGCATTTTGGGCGGGGGGTCTGCTTACCTGACCCTTTCCCATGAAAATCCTCGTTGCCGACAAGATCTCACCCAAGGGCGTTGCCTTCCTGCGTGCGCAGAAAGGCTTTGAAGTAGTCGAGGCATACGGCTCTTCCCCGGCCAAGGTGCTGGAGTTGGTGAAGGATGTGCAGGCGATCGCGGTCCGCTCGGAGACCAAGATCACGGCCGAGGTCATCGCCGCCGCGCCGCTGCTGAAGGTCGTGGGCCGCGCCGGCGTGGGCGTGGACAACGTGGACGTCGATGCCGCCACCGAGCGTGGCGTGATCGTGATGAACACGCCCTCGGGCAACACGATTGCCACCGCCGAGCTGACCTTCACCCACATCCTGTGCGGCGCCCGTCCGGTGCCCCAGGCCGCGCAGTCCATGCGCGACGGCAAGTGGGACCGCAAGAGCTTCTCGGGCATCGAGCTGTTCAAGAAGACGCTCGGTGTCATCGGTCTCGGCCGCATCGGCGCCGAGGTCGCCAAGCGCGCGCAGGCCTTCGGCATGACCGTTGTGGCCTATGATCCCTATCTCGCCCCGAGTCGCGCCAAGGCCATGCAGATCGAGGCCGTATCGCTCGACGACCTGCTCAAGCAGGCGGACTACATCACGGTCCATATGCCGCTGACCGAGCAGACCCAATACATGATCGACGAGGCCGCCTTGGCAAAGTGCAAGAAGGGCGTTCGCCTCTTCAACTGCGCCCGCGGCGGCATCATCAAGGAGGCCGCCCTTGTGGCCGCGCTCAAGTCCGGCCACGTCGCCGCCGCCGGCCTCGATGTGTTCGAGGAGGAGCCGCTTGCTGCCGACCACGAGCTGCGCAAGTTCCCCAACGTTTCCCTCACGCCGCACCTCGGTGCCTCGACCGCCGAAGCGCAGGACGCCGTGGGCGTGGAGGTCGCCGAGCAGATCGCCGACGTGCTCGCCGGCGGCGTCATCCGCAACGCCGTCAACATGCCCTCGCTCGACGCCGCGACCCTCAAGCTCATCGGGCCTTACCTCGAACTTGGCGGCAAGCTCGGCACGCTGGTGCAGCAGCTGGCCACCGACCGCGTCGAGAAGCTCCGCATCACCTACTTTGGCAAGATCGTCGAGCTCGACGCCAACCCCGTCACGCGCGCCGTGCAGCGCGGCTTCCTCAGCCGCATCAGCAGCGAGAGCCTGAACTTCATCAACGCCCCCGTGGTGCTCGAGCGCCTCGGCGTGCAGGCCGAGGTCGTGAAGTCCAACGCCGAGACCGACTACACCGAGCTGATGCTGGTCGAGGCGGTCACCGCAGGTGGCGAGGTTTTCTCGGCCGCCGGCACGCTCCTCGGCAAGGGCAACAGCCCGCGCATCGTGGCCCTCAACGGCCGCGAGATCGAGGCCGAGCCGAAGGGCGCGTTGCTCGTCTATGTGAACCACGACGAGCCGGGCATCATCGGCATGGTCGGCACCCTGCTCGGCCGCGAGAAGGTGAACATCGCCGCCATGTCGCTGAGCCGTAACAACGCCGGCGGCACCGCGCTCTGCGTGCTCAATCTCGACAGCGTTCCCACGGAAGCGACGGTTAAGGAGTTGACCAGCCATCGGGCCATCAAACAGGCTCAGGTCGTCAATCTCTGATGCTCCTCGGACTCCTCGTCGCCGCCATCATCGGATACTTTCTCGGGGCCTTGCCTTTCGGGGCGATCGTGGCCCGGGCGCACGGCGTCGATATCTTCAAGGAAGGCAGCGGCAACCCCGGCGCCACGAACGTCAAGCGCGTGCTCGGCGAGAAGTTCGGCGCCAAGGGCAAGCGCGCGGGCAACCTGGTGTTCGCGCTCGATGTGCTGAAAGGCGCGCTGGCGGCCGCCTGGGCGCTGCTGGAGCGGACCGGCGGCACGGTGAACTACACCATCGACAGGTGGGGAATCGACACCGCCGGACACCTCGCGGGTGCCGACTGGCGCCTCATCGGTTTGACCGGTGCCGTGGCCGCGGTGCTCGGGCACTCGTTCTCGATTTTCACCAAGTTCAAGGGCGGCAAGGGCGTCGCCACCGCCGCCGGCGGCGTCCTGGTGCTCGTCCCCGTTTCCTGCCTGATCGGCGCCGCCGTGTGGGTGGTCACGTTCTACGCCACGCGCTACGTCTCCCTCGGCTCGATTCTCGCCGCCGTCGCCGTGCCTGTGGCCAGTTGGTTGCGCGGCAACCCGGTTTACCTCAACGTCGTCGTCACCGCGCTGGGCCTTTTCGTCATCATTCGCCACCGGGAGAACATCAAGCGCCTGATGGCCGGCACAGAGAGCAAGTTTGCGAAGAAGACGGCTCCGACGCAGTGAGTCATTTTCGACTCTCGCATATCAACTACTATGAACGGGAAACTGGCTCTTTTTTGCTGCCTGCTGTGTGTTGCGGCGGCTGAGGTTCGACCGAAAGGTGAACAGCCAGCCGTTTTGATCGCAGAAGGGAAAGGGGCTGGAACGACAGAGGTGTGGATCAACGGCGAACCCGCCTTCTTTGCGAATGGCAATTTTCGGAGCACAGTATCCGACTTTCCGTTGAAGAGCGGTATAAATGCTCTGCACCAGAGCGGACCCGGAGACTACTCGATCTCATTGCTGAATGCTATCAGCGGGGATGCCGTGGCAATCTCCCCAAGTGGACAGTTCTCAATTTACGGACGCAGCGTTTTCTCTGAGCGAGACTTTAGTCCGTTAGGCAGAAACAACGATGCAGGCCCGTTTCTATTGGCGATCTCCAGCAAGATAAACCGAGCATTGACCATTGGAGATCGCGCCGCGTTTGCCCAAATATTTGAAGGTGATCCTCAAATCACATCGACGGTTTTCCCTCCGGGCGTTTACCGGGAGAGACAGTGGCTGCATCGAAGCAGCATTGAGCCTGATGCGATGCGGGTAGTATTCGGAGCATATTTCGCAATGGTGATGCCCGATACGAGCAAGCTTAAGACTGACCAGGCGTGGTTGGTCAGGTTGGATAGCGGGGACTTCAGGCTTGAGCCGAAATCCTACCTGTTTGCACGTAACCTGAACGGGAAATGGATCTTCTACCCGAACGGTGTGTTATACGGAACGAATCCCTCGGCCTTTATCATTAAGCAGATGCTTGTCTCAGGTGGAACTCCCTGACGAGGCACGCATCGTTCAGAAGTGAACGAGTGCCACTGCTTTCCGGCGCAAACCGTAAACACACAGACAGTTCGGCGCTTGTGATATGACGTGAGGGTGCCAATCCCGCCTTGCCAAGGCGCGGGGGGGCGCGCCATTTAGTTGGGTTTACGACAATGGCTCTCATCGTCCAGAAATACGGCGGCACCTCGGTCGGCGACATCGACCGGATCAAGAACGTCGCCCAGCGCATCAAGAAGTCCCGTGACGAGGGACACAGCCTCGTGGTCGTCGTCTCGGCCCGTTCCGGCGTCACGAACGAGCTGATCGCCAAGGCCAAAGCCATCACCGACCGGCCCGACACGCGCGAGATGGACATGCTGTTGGCCATCGGCGAGCAGGAGACCATCGCCCTGACCGCCATGGCGCTGCACGCCATCGGCATCCCGGCCGTTTCCTACACCGGCGCGCAGGCGGGCATCGTCACCGACCAGGTTTTCACCAAGGCCAAAATCAAGCAGATCGCCCCGAAGGGCATCATGGCGGACCTCAAGGCCGGCAAGGTGTGCATCGTCGCCGGCTTCCAGGGCATCAACGAGCACGGGCAGATCACCACGCTCGGCCGCGGCGGCTCCGACCTCACCGCCATCGCGCTCGCCGCCGCCTGCAAGGCCGACAAGTGCGAGATCTACACCGATGTGGACGGCGTCTATACGACCGACCCGCGCATCGTGAAGGAGGCGAAGAAAATCCAGGAGATCAGCTACGACGAGATGCTCGAACTCGCCAGCCTCGGCTCCAAGGTCATGCAGTCGCGCTCCGTCGAGTTCGCCAAGAAATACGGCGTCGTGTTCGAGGTCCGCTCCAGTTTCAACCACAACCCGGGAACCATCGTGAAAGAAGAAGTCGCCTCCATGGAAAAAGTAGTCGTCCGCGGCGTCGCCGTGGACAAGGACCAGGCCAAGGTCGTCATCACCGGCCTGCCGGACAAGCCGTCCGCCGCCGCGACCATCTTCACGGCGCTCGCCGAGGCCACCATCAACGTGGACATGATCGTGCAGAACGCCGCGCACACCGGCGTGGCCGACATCACCTTCACCGTGCAGCGCGACGAGGCCCAGAACGCCGTGCGCGTGCTGCCGGCCGTGCTCAAGAAGCTCGGCGGTGGCGAGATCAAGGCTTTCGACAACATCGCCAAGCTCTCCGTGGTCGGCGTCGGCATGCGCACGCACGCCGGTGTGGCCGCCACGCTCTTCACCGCGCTGGGCGAGAAGGGCATCAATCTCCAGCTCATCAGCACCTCGGAGATCAAGATCACCGTCGCCGTGGACCGCGCCAAGGCCGACGAGGCCGTGCGCGCCGCCCACGCGGCGTTCGGGCTGGAGAAGTGACGCGACGCTGTCGTCGCGTCTTCCTGCGCCCGCGCAGAGGGCGCAGGATCCCGAAAATGACGTGCATGCCCCTGGAATATTCGCTTCGCTCAGAATGACTCGCACCGAACGATGAAATACGTCTCCACCCGCGGCCTGACCGATCCCGTTTCCTTCAACGAAGCGGTGGCCATCGGGCTCGCCCCGGATGGCGGGTTGTTTCTGCCGGAAAGCCTGCCCGACATCAGCCCGCGGCTGCCGGCCTGGAAGAACCTCAGCTACGCCGAGCTTTGCACGGAGTTCCTGTCGATCTTTGCGACCGACATCCCGGCGGACGTGCTGGAGCAGATCGTGCACCGTTCCTACGGCACGTTCACGCATCCCGACATCGCGCCGCTGCGCAAGATCGACCCTAAACTCTACGTGCTGGAGCTGTTCCACGGACCGACGCTCGCGTTCAAGGACTTTGCCCTGCAGTTTCTCGGCAACCTCTACGGCTGGCAGTGCGCGCAGAAAAATCGCAGCATCAACGTGCTCGGCGCCACCTCGGGCGACACCGGCGCCGCCGCCATCCACGGCCTGCTCGGCAAGCCGCTCACCGCGATCTTCATTCTCTATCCCGAGGGCCGCGTGTCGCCGCTCCAGGAGCGGCAGATGACCTGCACCGGCGCGGCCAACGTCCACGCGATCGCCATCGACGGCAGCTTCGACGACGCGCAGCGCGTGCTGAAGGACATCTTCGCCAACAAGAGCTTCGCCACGCAGCACAACCTCTCGGCGGTGAACTCGATCAACATTGCCCGCGTGCTGGCACAGTCGGTTTATTACCTCTACGCGTGGCTGCGGCTGCCCGAGGCCGACCGCGAGAAGGTAGAGTTTGTCGTGCCCACGGGCAACTTCGGCAACGTCTTTGCCGGCTGGCTGCTCCAGCAGATGGGCGTGCCCATCCTTGGCTTCAAGGTGGCCACGAACCGGAACGACATCCTGCACCGGCTGTTCACCACGGCCGAGTATCGCAGCGGCGAGGTGCATCCGAGTCTCGCTCCCTCCATGGACATCCAGGTGGCGTCGAACTTCGAGCGGTTCCTCTACTACGCGCTCGATGAAAGCCCGACCCGCGTCAACGCCGTGCTCGCGCAGATCAAGGCGACCGGTTCCTACCGCTTCGACCTGCTCAACAAGTCGGTGTTCAGCTCCTCCGCCGCCAGCGACGAGGACATCGCGGCGCTGATCAAGCGCGTGTATGAGCGTTACCGCTACATCGTGGACCCGCACACGGCCTGCGCCTTCAAGGACCTCAACCCGCAGCGCGTGAGCGTGGTGTTGTCCACCGCGCATCCGGCCAAGTTTCCCGCCGCCATCCACGCTGCCATCGGCCAGGAGCCCACGGCTCCGGCGCTGGATGAGCTGAAGTCGCGCCCGATCGTGAAGCACCGCCTGCCCGCCGACGCCGAGGCGATCAAGGCGTTCATCACGCAGCGGGCGGTGTGAGGCCATAACGGGCGCTTAAGGGGTCGCACTGGATTTTATTATCCGGGCTGCAAACCCGGCACCCGACCGGAGAAGCTCTCGCGCTTTCGCCCGGGAAGTGGGAAACCGAAGAACGTGAGCTTTCAGGATCATTTCTCGACGCAGGCTCGCGGTTACGCCAAGGCGCGGCCGGTTTATCCGTCGGAGTTGTTTGCGCATCTCGTCCGGCTGGCTCCGGCGCACCGGTGCGCTTGGGATGCGGGCACGGGCAATGGTCAGGCCGCGGTGGCGCTGTCCGCCCATTTTGAGCGTGTCGTGGCGACCGAGCCGAGCCGGGCCCAACTCGCGCAGGCCGTCGCGCACCCGCGGGTGGAATACCATCTTTCGGCCGAGACGGCTCCGATGCTCGAATCCGCCTCGGTTGATTTGGTGACCGTGGCGCAGGCGGTGCATTGGTTTGATCGCGCGAGTTTCTATGCCGAGACCAAACGCGTGCTGCGCCCTGGCGGCGTGCTGGCCATCTGGTCCTACGAACTGTGTCTCATCACCCCGGCGATCGATGAGGTGTTGCAACGCTTCTACCGCGGCGCGATCTGGCCGTGCTGGCCGCCTGAACGACGGCATGTGGAGGCCGGCTACCGGGATTTCGACTTTCCCTTTGAGGAGATCCCATTCCCCGCCAGCACGATGGAGCACGCGTGGACCCTGGCCGAACTCGCCGCCTACCTGCGGACGTGGTCGTCGGTGGTCCGCTACACGCGGGAGAGCGGCGAAGACCCGGTGACGGCTCTGGAGATGGAACTGGTTCCCCTGTGGGGTGTTGGCCGGCGCCGGATCGTCTGGCCGCTGGCCGGCCGGGTGGGGAGGCACACCGGGTAACGTTCAAAAAGAGCGAAGGCGGAGACGTTAATTTTTCCGCGATTGCCCTCGCTACCGAGGACAAGACACCCACGCTCACGCCCCGTGAAACTCAATCTTCCCACCGAGCGCATCAACTGGGTCAACAGCTCCTTCCTCATCGGCACGGCGCTGGTGACCTGCACGGTGGTGCCGCTCTACCTTTGGCACTACGGCATGGATGCCTTTCAGGTGGCCCTGTTCTTCGGATTTTTTATTGCGACCGGTCTGAGCATCACGCTCGGCTACCACCGGCTGTTCGCCCATGTCGCGTTTCAGGCCAGCTGGCCCGTGCGGCTCGCGACGCTTGTCTTCGGCGCCGCGGCCTTTGAGAACTGCGCCCTGGCCTGGGTCTCCGACCACCGGCGGCACCACAAGCATGTGGATCACGACGACGATCCCTACGACATCTCCAAGGGATTCTGGCACGCCCACATCGGCTGGATCCTCTTCAAGCTCGATCCGGCTCCGCCGTGGGACAACGTCGCCGACCTCCGCAAGGACCGGCTGGTGATGCTCCAGCAGCGGTTCTACGTGCCGGTGGCTGTGCTGGTGGGCTTCGCCCTGCCGGCGGCCCTCGGTTGGTGGCACAACGGCTGGATCGGGGCGCTGGGCGGCTTTCTCATCGGCGGCGTCGCGCGCGTGACCGCGGTCCAGCACATGACGTTTTTCATCAACTCGCTCTGCCACACCATCGGCAACCAGCCGTATTCCAACAAGTGCAGCGCGCGCGACAGCTGGCTCATGGCGATTTTCACCTTCGGCGAGGGCTATCACAACTACCACCACGAGTTTCAGCACGACTACCGCAACGGCGTGAAGTGGTGGCAGTGGGATCCGACCAAGTGGACCATCTGGACCCTCGAAAAGCTCCGTCTCGTGCGCGGGCTGCGCCGGGTTTCCGAGGACAAGATCCTGCTCGCCCAACTCACCGACACCCGCCGCCGCCTCGGCGAGCAGATCGCCTGTCCGAAGGTCACCGCCAACGCCCGGCTGCACGACCTGCTGAAGGCTTCCGACGTGAAGCTGCACGAACTCGGCCAGCGCTGGGAAGCGCTCAAGGCCGAATACGCCGGCAAGGCCAGTGCCCTCCGCACCGAATACTCCGACCGCGCCCAGGCCCAGTTCGATGAGGCGCGCCATGCTTTGGAGGAAATGCGCCGCGAAGTCCGCCAGGCGACCCGCCTGCTCAGACACGCGTCCGCGGCGGCCTGAGTCCCAGGTCATTTTTCGAGAGAGGCGGGGCCGGTTCAGCCCCGCCTTTTTGTGGGCGCAATTCGACGGCTGGTTCAACGAACCCGGAGACCCATATGCGTCCCGCATCCGTGGGACGAAAGCGTGGCCGCGGTAGAACCACGCTGTCGCTCCGCTCCAGCGCGGCTGCATTTCGAGCTGAGTTCCCCGATCTGACCGGACCGCAGTCCGGCACGCACGGAAAGAGCCCGCGGCCGCTCAGAGCAGCGGCGCCAGCAGGCGGGCGATTTCCTCCCCGATGGCGGGGAAGAAGCGGCGGGCGCGCGGTTTTTCCGGCAGCGGGCGGCTCTGGGCGAAGACTTCCTCGCACCAGCTGCGCACGACGGAGGCCTCTTCCGCGGAGTAAGCCACCAGGCCGATCTCGAAGTTCACGAACAGACTGCGCAGATCCATGTTGGCCGAGCCGAAGAGCGTGGTTTCGCCGTCCACGAAGAGCAGTTTCGCGTGGTTCATGCCAGACTGGTAAAGCAGGACTTTGACGCCGGCCTTCTGGAGTTCGCGCAGGTGGTGGCGACGGGCGAGGTCGGTGATGCGGTGATTGGAGCGGGCGGGGACCACGATGCGCACGTCGAGTCCGGCGCGGGCCTGCACCATCAGCGAACGCTGCAGCACCTCGTCGGGGATGAAATAGGGCGTGACGATCCACACGCTGCGCTGCGCCTGCTGCACGAGGGACAGGATGCCCTCGTAGAGCGGATCACCCGTTACGTCCGGTCCGCTGGCCACGACCTGGAGGCTGGCATTGCCGGCCGGGCGCGGCCACTCGGGCGGGAGATCCCGTTGCAGGGAAAGCAGCGAGTCGCCGCTGGCGTAGGCCCAGTCGGCCAGGAAGATCTCCTCGATCTGGCGCACGGCCGGGCCCTGGATGACGGCCCCGAGGTCGCGCCACCGCCGGCGCAGCGGCTGCGGGCCCATGTATTCGAGCGCCAGATTGCGGCCGCCCACCGCGGCAAACTGATGGTCGATGATCGCGATTTTCCGGTGGTTTCTCAGGTTGGCCGAGCCGCGGGTTTGGAGCGGAAACACCGGCATGAACTTCACCACCTCGCCGCCGGCCTCGCGGATCGGATCGCAGAAGCGGCCGCTGGTGCGGAAGCAGCCCAACGCATCGAGCAGCAGACGGACCTTCACGCCGGCGCGGGCGCGCCGGGCGAGGAGCTGCACGATCCTCCGGCCAACCTCGTCGTGGCCGAGGATGAAGGTCATGAGGTGGATGCTCTCCTTCGCCTCGAGGATGCCTTTCTCCAGCGTGGCAAACGAATCCTCGCCCGTGGTGAGGAAGCGCACCCGGTTGCCGCCGATTGGCGGGCAGGCGCCGTCCCGGGTGAAAACCCGGGCGGCAAAGCCGGCGTTGTCGGGCACGGTGACCGCGCCCTGGCTGGTGGGACAGAGCCGGGCCTTGCGTTCGGCGAGTTTGCGGATTTTGCGTCCGCCGAGCAGCAGGTAGAGCGGCACGCCGAGGTAGGGGATGAAGGCGATGGCCAGCAACCAGGCGAACGTGTTGCCGGGCTGCTTCCGCTGACTCATGAGCCGGGCGATGGCAAAGACCGCGAGCAGGAAGCCGATGACGGTCAGCAGGTGCGAGAGAAGGCCGCTCGCCACCGGGTGCGCGGCCATGCTTTCTAGGGCCTGATCGACCTCATCCATGATTTGCATCGTCGGCGGCCGGACCGGGCTTGGCAAGGCCGCTGCGGGCAAACAAAAGCCCGCATCCCTCGGGGGATGCGGGCTTTCTCAAAGTGGTGGTGGAGACTGGAGTCGAACCAGTGAACGGCAAGAGCCGAATTGATTTACAGTCAACGTCCTTTGGCCACTTGGATACTCCACCATCAAATGAACGAACGGTGAAGGTATGGGAGCGTTTCGAGCTTTGCCAAGAGGTTTTTTCCCGAAACCCCGATTCGGCGAAATCAGAGCACGCCCGCCTCACGGAAGCTGTAAAAACCGCGTCCCTGCGGGTCGGCGCCAGCCTGGCCGATGATGACGTGGTCGAGCAGCGCGATGTCGAGGGCCTTCGCGGCTTCGCGCAGCTGGCGCGTGACCTGCACGTCGGCCGCGCTGGGCGCCGGGTCGCCGCTGGGGTGGTTGTGGACGCAGATGACCGAAGTGGCGCCGTGGTGCACGGCCTCGCGAAACACCTCGCGCGGATGGGCCAGGCTGCTGGTGGCGGTACCGGAGGTAAGCTCGACCTGCCGGATGAGCCGGTTCTTCCGGTTCAGGCAGAGCACCCAGAATTTCTCCACGCTCAGTCCGGCCGTCTGGGCCCGGTAGTGGGCAAAGACGAGTTCCGGGCGGTTGAGCAAGGGGCGTTCGCCCTGGTCAGAGGCGGCGACGCGGCGGGCGATTTCCATGACCGTGATGAGCTGGAGCGCCTTCACGCGCCCGATGCCGCCCACTTTGCGGAAATCCGCCTCACGCCAGCGGGTGAGTGCGGCCAGCGAACCGGCTTCGGTGACCAACTGCCGGCTGATGCTCAGCACGCTGTGGCCTTTCCGGCCGCTGCGCAGCAGCATGGCGAGCAGTTCGGAGTCGCTGAGGGCGCCGGGGCCGAGCTTTTCGAGGCGCTCCTGCGGCCGTTCGCCGACGGCGAGATCCTGGACGCGGGGAGCCGGGTAGGCGGGGGGAGATGGATTCATGGGCCGGGGTGTGTCACCCGCTGGCCCACGGGCGGTGCACTCAGAAGTGCTTCACGTAGGCGTTGCGCCTGAGTTTTTCCAGCCAGCGCTCGGTGGCGCGGCGGGAGCCCTGCTGGACGAGGGCGCGCTCGATGTCGGGTCGCACGTCGTCGATCGGCATGTTGCCGGCGTATTTGCGGTCCTCGGCGTAGAAGATGAAGGCGCCTTCGGCGGTGATGAGCGGCTTGCTGCGCTCGCCCTTCTTGAGCTCGAAGATCACATCGCTGAATTCCTTGCGCAGGTCGGGGCGGCGCTGCCAGCCCCAATCGCCACCGCGGCTCTTGCGGGGATCGTTGCTGTATTTGCGGGCCACATCGGGGAACGTGGCGCCGCCATCCATCTCGGCGATGACGGCGTCGGCCTTGGCGCGGAGGGTGTCGTCGGTGTCTTCGGGGGTGCGGTTGATCTGGATGAGGCGCAGGTGCACGCTGTCTTCCTGGAAGAAACGTTCCTTGTTCTCGTTGTAGTAATCCTCGATGCGGACCGGGCTGACCGTGCTGCCGGACTTGGCCTGTTGCTGGCGCATGAAATTGTAGATCATGTCCTCTTCGATCTCCCGGCGGTATTCCTTTTGCGAGATGCCGCGGGAACGGAGATAGGCGAGGTATTTGCTGCGGTCGCCCTCGAACTGGGTGATGATCGTCTCGGCCAGCTGGTTGTCGATGTAGCTGGCGGGCACGCGGCGCTTCTCGTCCTTGTAGAATTCCTTAACGATGAGCACGCGGTCGATCAGGTTTTGAATCACTTCGTTCTGCAGGCCTTCGAGCTTTTCGTTGAATTCCTGCTCGTTGCGGGCCTGCTTTTGGAGCTCACCGATGAGTGGTCCGATTTCGCGGCGCACATCGTCCACGGTGATGATCTTGTCCTCGGCGATCGCGACTATGCCGTTGGCATAGCGCAGGTTGAGGTTGTCGGCGGGAGCCTGCTGGGCTTGCGCGATACCGACAACACCGGCGGCGAGGGTCAGGATCGTGAGGCGGAAGCGGCGGAGACTCATCATTTAGCGGGGAGATTGTGCAGAAAGGTGATTATTTCTTTCAACCTTGCAAGGGGGGTGGGGGCGGTCAAGCGGGGAAAGCGACTGCTGAGCTGGATGAAATCATCGCGGCGGCCCGAGTGGCGCAGGCACTTCAAGCGGTTGCCGTCGGTTTCGACGGACAGGACGCCTTTTTGTTCCGCGCGCACCCGGATTTCGGTGACGAGGAGCAACGCGCGGACCGGTTCGCCAAAGCGCCCAAAGCGGTCGCGCAGTTCCTGTTCGAGGTCCTTCAACTGTTTGGTCGTCTCGGCCAGCGCCAGTTTCCGGTAAAAGTCGATGCGCAGCCGGGTCTCGGCAATGTAGGCCGACGGCAGGCGGGCCTGGATGCGGTCGATCTCTCCCTCGCTGCGCTCGGCCTGACGGAGTGCGCTGAAACTCCCGGTGACCTCGGCGTGTGGAGCCTCGGTGTCGGCACCTTCGCCAACGAACACGAAGTCGAGCTTCACGTTGGCGCGGACATGGGCGGCCTGCTTCTCACCCTTCAGGCGGGCCACGCTTTGGCGGAGGAGCTGGCAGTAGAGCTCAAAGCCCACGCCGACGATATGGCCGCTCTGTTCCGCGCCGAGCAGGTTGCCCGCGCCGCGCAGCTCGAGGTCGCGCATGGCGATGCGGAAGCCCGCGCCGAGCTGGTTGTGCTGGCGGATGGCCGTCAGGCGCTGGCGGGCGAGGTCCAACACCCGGGCGTGGCGGTGCAACAGCAGATAGGCGTAGGCCTGGTGCTTGAAACGACCGACGCGCCCGCGGAGCTGGTAGAGCTGCGACAACCCGAAACGGTCGGCGCCCTCGATGATCAGCGTGTTGCAGTTCGGGATGTCGAGGCCGCTCTCGATGATCGTCGTGCAGACGAGCACTTGGTAACGCCCGGCGACGAACTCGGTCATCACGCGCTCGAGGCCGTCGGAGCCCATCTTGCCGTGGCCCACGCCCACGGTGACACCGGGCAAAAGCTGCCCGAGACGCGCGGCGACGAGGTCGATGGTCTGCACCCGGTTGTGCAGGTAAAACACCTGGCCGCCGCGCCGCAGCTCGTGCTGGATGGCTTCGACGACGAGTTTCTCGTCGTAGCTTTTGACGATGGTCTGGATGGGCAGGCGGTTGGTCGGCGCGGTTTCGATCGTGCTGAGGTCCCGCGCACCGGTGAGCGCCAGATAAAGCGTGCGTGGAATGGGCGTGGCGCTCATCGCGAGCATGTCCACATGGGCGCGCCAACGCTTGAAAACCTCCTTGTGCTTCACGCCGAAGCGCTGCTCCTCGTCCACGATCACGAGACCGAGGTCCTTGAACTTCACGTCGTCCTGCACGAGCCGGTGCGTGCCGACCACCACATCGATCTTGCCCGCGGCGAGCGCGGCGAGGATGCCCTCCTGCTCCTTGCGTGTGCGGAAGCGGCTGAGCATCTCGATCGCGATCGGGTAGCCGGCCATGCGCTCGCGGAAACTGTTCAAATGCTGCTGCGCGAGCACGGTCGTCGGCACGAGCACGGCGACCTGCCGGCCGCCCAGGACGGCCTTGAACGCGGCGCGGATCGCCACCTCGGTCTTGCCGAAGCCCACGTCGCCGCACACGAGCCGGTCCATCGGACGCGTGCGCTCCATGTCGGCCTTCACGTCCACGATGGCCTTCATCTGGTCGGGCGTCTCGGTGAAGGGGAAGGCGGCCTCGAACTCGCGCTGCCAGACGTTGTCCTCGGCGAAGGCGTGGCCCGGCTGCGCTTCGCGTTTGGCCTGGATCGCGAGCAGTTCCGCGGCGAGGTCGAGGGTGGCGCGCTCGGCGGCCTGCCGCGCCTTTTCCCAACGACCCGAGCCGACGCGCCCGAGCTGGGGCTTGGCCTTGGACAGCCCGACGTAGCGGCTGATGAGGTGCGACTCTTGCAACGGCACGTGCAGGGTCACGTGGTCGTCGAACTCCAGCGAAATGACCTCGCGCACGCCGTCGGCGCTTTCGAGCTTGGTCAGGCCGCGGAACTGGGCGATGCCGTGCTGGAGGTGGACGACGAAGTCGCCTTCGACCAGCTCGGAAAAGTCGAGCAGCTGGTCCACGGCCGACTGCGCGGCGATGGCGCGCTTCGTTAGGGAGCGACGCTGGCGCTTGCGGCCGAAGATCTCGGTTTCGGAGACGACGACGAGGCCTTTCGAACCCGGCCGCGCCGGAGCTTGGCCCTCCTTCGGCGGGGAGACCTTGGCCTGGATCGCCGAGCTCCCGCTCGGCCGCGCGGTCACGCGAAAACCTTCACTCAGCGCGCCGCGCAGAAAACGCGGCTTCAGGGCGCGCAGTTCTTTGTCCTCCTCCAACAGCTCGCGCACGCGTTGTTCTTCGCCTTCCTTGGTCACCACGAAGTCCACGGCGTAGCCCGCCTGCTGCCAGGCCAGCACTTTCTCGAGAAACTCGCGGCGGGCTTCGTCCTCGGCTTGCAGGCGTTCATGGGCGAGCTGGCGCTCCTCGGGGTAGGAGCGGTGATGGGCGAGTGATTCGGTGTCCCAAGTCTCCTCCTCTCCAGCGCCGTCGAAGAGTTCGCTGGCCAGGTCGAGATCGCTGAGCCCGAAGAGGCGGGCGCACGTTCCAGACAGGACGGTAAGACCCTTCAACGCTGCCGCTCCATCGGCGGGCGGTGGCGTGTCCGCCCGGCCGCCCAAATCAAACAGCTCCTCGACGGCCTTGGGCTCGATGATGGCGGCGTGCGCGGCGGAACCGAGGTAGTCGAGCAGGCTGGCCTGCGCCCCGCCGGTGTGGACGCGGGCGGCGGCGGTCAGGGTGATGCGCTCGACTGCTTCGCCCGAGCGCTGCGTGACCGGGTCGAGCGCCTTGATCTCTTCCAGCGTGTCGCCGAAGAAATCCAGCCGGTAGGGTTGGTGCGCCGTGATCGGGTAAACGTCCACGATGCCACCGCGCACCGCGTATTGCCCGGGGGCCTCGCAGACCGCTTCGCTGTCGTAATCGTAGGCGCGGAGCAGATCGAGGAGGGCCTGAAACGGACGGGCTTCACCGCGATGCAGGTTCGTTTCGCGCGAAGAGAAGTCCTCCGGGGGCGGCACGGGCTGGAGCAACGCGGCGGGGGTGGTCAAAACCAGCAGCTGGTTTTGGGGTCTCGGATCCTGGGGCGCGGATTTCGGATCCGGGTTTTGAGATCTATCGCGGGCGCGCAGCCTGCTCAGCACGGCGAGACGGTCGCTGGCGGCGTTGAAGGCCTCGCGCAGCTCGCGGTTGTCGGTCTGGGCTTCGGGGAAGGCGAGGACGTCGAGAACGGGTCCGCCGCCGGCTTGGCAAAACAGCGCGATGTCCTCGGCCAGTGAATCGGTGCGCGCGGCCTCCTCGTGGATCACCAGCCAGACCGGGGCAGGGTGTGTGCGGACCAGTTCCGCGAGGGCATGGGGGTGCGCTGCCGGACAAATTCCGGTGAGCTTGTGGCGTGGAGCTGTAGGCTGACCTGTCACCAAACGAGCGCTCCATGTCATTCTGAACGCAGGGAAGAATCCAGCACGATAATCACGGGCGCCGAGTCCCTTGGATCCTTCGCTGCGCTCAGGATGACAAGCTTCGGGCTACTGGGATGTCGTGCGCAACGTTACGAGCGCGACCCGGGCGGCGGCTTCCTCGGCGGCTTTCTTGGAGGAACCGGTGCCACTGCCGATCTTGCGGTCCTTCAGGAAGACCTCGACCTCGTAAACCTGGGCGTGGCGCGGGCCGGTGGTGGCACTGACGAGGTAATTCAGGGCGTTGTTGCCGTGTTCCGGCTGGATCAGCTCCTGCAGCCGGCCCTTCGGGTTCTCGGCGTCCTCGGATACGGCCAGTCGTTCGGCGAGCGGGCCATACCACGCGAGCACCAGCCGCTGGGTGGTGGCCAGGTCACTGTCGAGATAGACTGCGCCGACGAGCGCCTCGAAGGCATCCTCAAGGATCGAGGCGCGTTTGCGTCCACCGGAGTCTTCTTCGCTCTTGTTGAGGCGCAGACTGGCGTCGAGGCCGAGGTCCCGCGCCATCTGTGTGAGGAATCCGCCCTTCGACAACACGGCCCGGCGGCGGCTCATCACGCCCTCGCGGTCCTCGGGGAATGTGCGGTAGAGTGCGTCGGTGAGGATAAACTGGAGCACCGAGTCGCCGAGGAACTCGAGCCGCTGGTTGTGAGCCCCCGCCTGCGCGTTGTCCTGGAGAAAAGAGGGGTGGGTGAGGGCCTCAATCAGGAGGGACTCATTGCGAAAGCTGTAGCCGATGGTCTTCTGCAGGGCGGCGACAGTTTGATCAGAAGAGCCCATGTGAAGTAACAAGTATCAGGTTCCAGGTATCAGGTGAAGCGGAAGCCACGGTCATGGATAACCCTCTTGTTACTTGATCCCTGATACTTGTCACCTGTTCGTTCACGAACTCGCGCTCGAGTAGCGGCGCAGGCCGCGGTGGAAGACGAAAACCGCCAGGCCGAACCAGAGGACGGTGATGGCGACGAGGCCCGCAGCCAGTTGCCCGTTCAAGCCGTGAAGGAGGGTGCTGGCCGGGGTGTTGCTGACGACCACCACCGGAAGCACCCACACGAACGCGACCTTGGCCAGGCCGACGAAGGCGGCCCGGGGCAGGCGGGAGAATTCGCTCAGGGTGAAGTAACTCCCTTCGATGCCCTGCACGCTGGTGATCCAGAAGGCCGGCGCAATGCACAGCACGAGCATGCTGTAGTGGATGATCACGCCGCAGGCCACCATCAGCCCGTAGGCCAGGATATCGATCCAGTCGGGTTGCAGGCCAAGCTGCCGGGCCGAATAGATGACCACACCGAGCGCCACGAGAGAGTTGATCAGGCTGTCGGGGTCGATCTTCCGGGTCGTGGCGGTGAACATCACGTTGCCCGGCTGAGCCACGAAGAAGTCGAAATGCCCGCTGCGGATGTTGCGTCCCATCTCGAAGATGCTGCTCCAGAAAAAGCCCATCAGGAAACGCTGGATCAGGAGCGAGGTGCCGACGAGCAGCATCATCTCGTACTTGGTCCAGCCTGCGACGGTGTCGGTGTGCCGGTAGATGACCGAGACCATGAGCAGGTTCACCGTCATCCAGAACAGCTCGACCAGCGCCCACACGAAGAAGTCGCCGCGGAACATCATCATCCGCATGATGCAGTAGCGGGCGGAAGTCAGCCAGAGGCGGGCGTAGTGACTCATTATGATTTCAGATTTACGATGGACGGTTTACGATTTCCCCGAATCGGGAGCGAACAATTGTCATGAGGCGGAGCGTGAATTCGCGAGCGTGTCACAATCGTAATTCGTAAGTCGTAATTCATAAATCCCTCAGCCGCCGACCGCCGTGTGCAGGCGGAGGCCGCGGCGCCAGAGCATAGCGCCGATCCCAAGGATGATGACGGCCCAGCAAGCCTGGATGCCGAGGCCGACCAGCGCGGCCGAGGGGTCGTTGAGCCGGCCGGTGAAAATCGCGACGGGGAAATACATCTGGTAATAGTAAGGCAGGAACTGCGAGACGCGGAAGAGCCACTCGGGCATCAGGTCGAGCGGGAAGATTTGTCCGCCGAGCACCGATTCCAGCGCCATCGAGAGGATCACGAAGCCCTGGATCTCCAGGAACCAGAAGCTCAGCAGGCCGAAGCAGTAGGCGATGCCAAACTGGATGATCGCCGACAGGAACAGCGCCGGCAGGCCGACGGCCAGGCGCCATGGGTCGGCCGGCAGCACGAGGTGTTCGCCGATGAGCGGCAGGCTCACGATGAGCGGCAGCAAAATGAGCAGACCGGTGACCAGCCGCGCCGCCACGTAGATGCTGAAGCGGTAGGCGAAGTAGTTCACCGGTTTCAGGAGAAACTGGTTGATCATGCCGCCGCGAATTTCCTCGCTGATCTGGTAGTCCTCGTTGAAGGCCCCGATCATGAACTGCGCCACGAGCAGGGCGACGAAGTAGGTGAAGGTCTGCGCGAAGTTGAAGCCCCCGATCAGCGGGCTGCCCGCGTAAGCGGCGCCCCAGAGGATGAATACCACGATCAGGTGGAAGAACGAAAAGAAGCCGCGCACGGCAAAGTTCACCCGGTAGATCAGGTTGCTTTGCAGGCCGACCAGGAAGGTCACCCGGTATTTGTTGAGCGTGGCGAGCATTACTAAAGGCGGATGGAGGAAGAAAGAGGGAAGAAGTCAGCAGTCAGAGGACGAAGGGGCAAATCGCAAGCCAGCTGTCGGGGAGGGCTCGCGTCCCGGCGAGCCGGGTTCCCTTGGAGGGCGGGTCTCCGCACCCGCCGGGTCATGACTCTTACATGGAGGGCCCAGCTCCAGCACGGCCGCGAACGCGTTATCGGTTCCGTGAAACGGCTCAGCTGGAGCTGAGCCCTCCGCCAGGCAACACAACATGCCCAAGCCAGCCCGCGCGGAGCGCGGGCTCCACCTCACACCGTGGCTTCCTTCAGGTTGAACCGCTCGGCGACCTCCTTGGCGAGATCGCGGTAGGCCTTGGCGCCGGGGCTGTTCGCATCGTAGGCGAAGATCGGTTTGCCGAAGCTCGGGGCCTCGCTCAGGCGGACGGTGCGTGGGATGAGCGTCTGGAAAATCTTGTCGGGCAGGTGCTGGCGCACTTCCTCAACGACCTGCTTGGCCAGGTTGATGCGGCTGTCGAACATCGTCATGACGATGCCGCCCACGTCGAGAGTGGGGTTGACGCCGGCCTGCTTGAGGCGCTCGACAACCTTAAGGATCTGGCCGAGGCCCTCGAGGGCCATGTATTCGCACTGCAGGGCGATGAGGAGATGGTCGGCGGCGGCGAGGGAGTTCATCGAGAGCATGCCGAGGGCGGGCGGGCAGTCGATGATGATGGCGCGGTAGCCGCCGGAGTTGCGCAGGGGCTCGAGCACGGAGCGCAGGCGCATGAGGTAGTTCTGCTGCTGGGCCAGTTCGATCTCAATGGCGGCAAGGTCCTGCTCCGAGGGGATGAGCGCGAGGTGCGGCCAGGCGGTGGGCGTGAGCATCTCGAAGGCACTGCCTTCACCGTGGAGGGGACCGTAGAGGCTCTTGCCCTCCTGTTTCTCGACGCCGAGGGCGCTGGTCGCGTTGGCCTGCGGGTCGAGGTCCACCACGAGGGTGTGGATCTTGCGCTCGGCGAGGGCCGCCGCGAGGTTGACGGCGGTGGTGGTCTTGCCGACGCCGCCCTTCTGGTTGGCGATGGTGAATACAGTGCAGCCCATAAGGCGATTAACCGGAAAGCGGACTGGGGAGTCTAGCGCGAAGTGCGTCCGGGCTCGTCGAGTTCGCTTAATCCGTCGTCTTTCGGGCGGTAGGCAAGAACAGGAAAGAGGTCAGTGCGGCAATCGAACGCAGGTAGCTGCGGTCAGTGTCGCGCCATTTTCGAACAGCCCGTCGGTTCTCACAGCAGATGATCCCGTATGGTTCCATGTCCTGGTGCATGATGAAATCCAGAAGGGACTTGATGCCGTGTGGCTTGAAATAGCTATCGAGGAACTCCTTGGTGGCGGAGTTTTGGGTGACGTCATCTGCCGCAACGATGTTCTGCTCGACGATCTGCTCAAAGTAGAGCGGACAGGATGATCGCTTGAGTGATTGCCCGCTCGAGAAGTGCTGCGAAAGAGCGTCATAGGCGCACAGGCAGTTGATTTGATTTTGATCGTGCTCGAACGTCCAGACGCTCACCTGATCGACATCGAGATCGCCGGCTACATCAAGGCAGAGGGCGCGAAAGAATTCACTCGGGGCAATGCCTTTAGGTGCGGCGCAGAGTGCGCGGGTCCGGGCCATCGAGATGCTTGCTGCCATGGGAATTGTGGTCTGCATGGCGACAGTGACAAAAGGTGTCAAGTGTCTGGCCGCCAAGCTGCTCGGTCATCATTCCGGATTCCGCATCCGGGTCACAACCCGGGCTCCAGAGCGTCGGCTCGCTGTTCATCGCGACAACCCTGCCCATGTGCTCGATCTCGACTAGATTGAGCCGGTGCCACTCTCGGCCTTGATGGCTTCGCGCCCATCGAGCGCGCAACAGCAGGCCACTGCCATCTTGCCCGCCCCGAGAACAACGTGCGACAGGTCCTCTCCATGGCCACCGTAGTTGCCGTCCGTCACAATCCCAGGCTCGCCGCCTGATCCGCGCGGTCGGTGGCCACCGGTAACCTCAAGCCGACCGACTTCGTGGCTCTCAGGCGCAAAATGCTGGAGGCGCTCAACGTGCTCCTCGCCGCCCCTGACTTTGTCCTCCTCTGTTATCACCCCTGCTTGGTGGTTCGACTAGTTGACACGATGGATGGCGGGCAGGGACACGAATCAGAGAGGAACTATTCCGTGCAGATCAGTGTAATCCGTGACCATTTGCCCGGATTCATCCTCTGAATTTCAGTTCTTGCGGAAGGCAGAAAATTGGCCCAAGTATGCGCGCTCGTTTGGTCCGGTGCGGTAGCCAAGTGGTAAGGCCGAGCTCTGCAAAAGCTCTATTCGGCGGTTCGATTCCGCCCCGCACCTCCACTTAAAGGCCGTTGCGCCACAAGCGGTTGGCGAAGTCACTACCGGCGGGAGTATGACCGTCAGGCCGCCGCAGGAGAATCGGAAAACCGCCGACCGGAGGGGGGTATCAAAAAATCGGAGCGATCTGTTGTTACTACTGGGGGTGCCCAGCCTCGCATCCGATCCCATCGCAGCAGCCTACCTGCGTGCGGGAAGTAAGTGGGGATGTATTCTTGCCGGCCGAGGAATGGGACCCAGCGAAACGGTAAGCTTTTTGCGGAGCCAAAGTGGCTTCGTTATTCTCAATTTCGCGACCTGTCAGTTGCCGGCTGGCACAAGATAACGAAGAAAAATCACTCGGCAGAGGTATCTGTCTTTTCGGACGGCATTTTCGAGCGCTTCTTTGTTCCTTCGAACTGCTCATAAAGGAACTCGCACACATCACTGATTCGAGCACCGCTCCACGGATAGGCAGCTTCGACCTGTGTTGTTAGGCCATAATGTTTCGCTACAGCATTGATCGATTTGTCCAAATACTTCGCTGCATTCATCATGATGCTCGGCTCCCCAGCAAAATGTGGGATGTTCGGCATCCGCATGTTCTTGTGCAGCGGACTGGGAGAGGGCACCGCATTGAACTTCCCCAAATGATTCCAAGTATTGTGCGCTGAGAAACTGTAAGGCGTGTATGCGAAATTATACAGATCGATGCAATCGGCATCGAGAGCCATTTCGCGCGTATTCTTTCCGGTCCAGTTCCCGAGGTTGACTGTAACGAAGAACAAGAAGCTCTGGCTTTCTACCCAGGCGCGACTCGCTTCGATCATTTGACGATACCCTTCCTTCTCCCCTTCGTCCTCCGCCTCGTCCGCCAGCCGTTCGTAGTGCGCCATCCATAGCTTCTCCTGGCCCAAGCCGTGCACGATGTAGAGTCGGCTGCGTTCGTCTGGTTTCCCCAAAATCCATGCTAGCGTGATGTAGCAGTCTGTCATCGCCCGCAGGTATAGAGGCCCGATGTCCCAGTTCCAGACTTCGAAATTGTCGGCCAACGCTACGGCCAACGTCGCTTGACGCGCGAGCAAAGCATTAATGACCGTGTGTTCCTCCTCCGAAACAGTGTTTAAGATGACCTGTTCGGAGACCTCTTTCACCAAGGCCGCGGCTAAATGATGGAAGCCCTGTCTGAACCTCACAACCGGATTCCCGCCCGCGGGTGCCTCATCAGGTAACCGGATGTGCCCTCGCAACGGATCGAGTTCCAGTCCTCGCCGCCAGAAATACTCGGCCCAGGCATTGCCTAGGCGATCCTTGTAGTGGGCATATATCGCCGACGTCGATGTGCGTGCATGCGAACTGGCGCGTTTTCCTTCCGGCGAATCGAAATCGCTAACGATTGCTTCGAGATTCGGTGGTTTGACGTTTTCTGTGTAGTGTAACCGGCCGGTGCAGTGCTCGCCATACAGCACGACGGCTTGCATCAGTGTGCCCTCGGGTGACCAGCGGTTAAGGCGTGGGCCAACCACTTTGCGCGCCGTTTCGACATCAGCGTCTGAATGGCAAGGGAGCGCGGCATCCCAGAGATATGTCAGGGGATTGTCGTTGTGATAGCAGCGGACAAATGGCTCCAGCGCCTCCCGTAGTTCGTCCAGTTGACCCGCGGACCGCAGCCTTTCGCGCACGGCTGCTTTCGCCTCGTCGGTCAGTTCTCGATGGGCGCTAATGAAAGAAAATTCGGGTTGGGGGTGTTTCGTCGCCGCATGGAAGGCGGCTTCAATAAGCGCGGTCGCCAGCGCAATTCCCTTTTTACTACCGTGCCGTTGCAGCACGAATCCGATCCAAACAATTTCTGGGAAGATTACCTCAACGAAATCCACGCGGCTCCAGTCCTGCCCGAACTTCGGAACGAACTTCTTTCCCTCCTTATTATGGTCTTCGAACATGCACCTAACTTTTCACTAAATGTGTCTAAAGGCGCCACTCCATAAAACCTGAGCCGTATGGAGGGTTTGCGAAGTCGGACGTTAACCGGTCAATGGTTTTTCGGGTAAATCCAGGAAACCCATCATCCCCTTGATGGGAATGGCTGCCCGGGCTGGGATCGAGCCATTGGCCAGGTGATTAACAGTCACTTGAGGCGGTTGTAGCGCTCCTGTTCTTCATTCCCCTGAAATGCCGGAAATGGCCCGGGGCGGATTGGTGCAAGGTGGTCGCCTGAGCTGATGAATGATCCGGGGTGGAAGAGGGGCGGTGGGCTGGGCTAATTGACTCCGGAGAGTTCTATTCGCGCAGGGGCAGGGGTAAGTAGTCGTATTCGGTGATCATTTTCTCCTGCAAGGCGGTCTTTAGGCGATACTCGATGGCGGCGACCTCGGGCTTGCCGGCCAGGTTGTTCATCTCGGCCGGGTCTTCTTCCATGTCGTAGAGTTCGACGATGGGACGGGGCAGGCGGAACCACATGGCGGAGAAGCGGGGGTCAAGCTTGCCGGTGCCGTGCAGGGCCGCGATGCGATGCCAGCCGGGTTCAATCCGGCTGTCCGTGGGTGCGTAGGGCATCCAGGGCGTATAGTTAATGATGAGCTTGTAGCGGTCTTCCCGCACCATCCGACCGAGATCGAAGCCGCTGGAGGGCGTGGACTCGTTGAAGATGGATGCCCCGTGGACGCCGCGCATTGCGAAGAGATGCTCGCGCGGGCGGTAGGCGTCGTCGTTGCGTAGTAGCGGCAGAAAGCTGCGGCCGGTCATTACGCGGGGCGGTTGGAGCCCGGTGGCCTCGAGGAAGGTCGGGGCGAAATCCTCCCCCGAGACGAGCGCGGGCGTGCGGCGCCCGGCAGGTGCGCCGGCGGGCCAGCGCACGATCAAGGGCACGTTTACGCCGCGCTCGTGAAGGGCACCCTTGCCCCTAGGCAGGGGCGAACCGTTGTCCCCGACGAAGACGACGATGGTGTTTTGGGCCAGGCCACGACGTTCGAGTTCATCCAGCACCCACTGGACCTCTTCATCGAGACGGGAGATCTCATCGAGGTAGCGGGCGAAGTCACCACGCAACTCGGGTAGATCCGGCCAGTCGGCTGGCATTGGGAGCGAGGACGGCTCATGCACTTTAGGGGCGTTCCATGGGTGGTGCGGATCATTGAAATTAATCCACAGGAAAAACGGTTTGGCGGCCGGCACCCGGTCGAGAAATTCGCGCACGATGCCCGGAGTCGAGGTGCGGTCGCCAGTCATGTTGACGTAGTCAAAACGGGCGGGCACGGACAGCATGTCGTGCTTCTTCCAGATGGCCGGGGACAGTTCGTTGGCGGAATCGGTCCAGCCATCGAGGTGGTGCGAGCGCCGGCAGATGCCGGTGAAGTAGCCGGCCTCGCGCCGGAGGATCTCGGGGAACGTCTCGATGTCGCGGGGCAGCGGCGAGGAGAAGCGGGTAACGCGGGCGGCCACGGCCGAGCGGCCGGTGGCGAAGCTCGCGCGGGAGGGCGCGCATTGCGGCGCGGTGGTGAACATCCGGTCGAACAACACGCCTTGGGCGGCGAGGCGGTCGAGGTTAGGCGTCCGGACGGGAAACCCATAGGCGCCGATGTGCGGCACACTGTGGTCGTCAGAGACCATGAAAACGATGTTGGGCGGCACGGCCCGGAGCCAGCCGGTGAGGACGAGGAGCAGCAGGATTGGACGCATATATTTCAGGGAGAAGGGGAGCGTGGGTCGCGCACGCCGCGCAGGACCCAGATACTGACGAGGGCTGCGGCGATTGCGACAGGCCAGGCCAGGCGGTAGTCGTTGCCGAAGGCCCCGATCAGGGCACCGACGGAGACCAAGGCCAGGGTGCGACCGGAGGCGTAGAAAATATTGATGGCCCCGGCCAGCTGGCCGACCTGATGGACGGGATAGAAATCGCTGACCAGTGACTTGTAGCCGATCTCGATGTTGACCCAGGCCAGACGCGTGATCACGAACGCCACGGACAGCCAGGCCAGGGAGTCGGCCATCCAGCCGACTGCGTAGCCAACGGCGGAAAGCAGAAACGCGGCCATGAGCACGCGATCCCGGGCCAAGCGGTCGGTGAGGAGGCCGGCCGGCCAAACGAAGACGAGAGCCAGCAGGGGCAGCCAGCCCATTGCGCGGGCATAGTCCGCCTTGTCGGCGGCGAGGGTTACGGTGCCGAAGAGCACCAGATAGCCGGTGCCGGCCGTGACCATGAAGGCACGCAGAAAATTGACCCAGCCAAGTCGCACGAGGCCGGGTTGAGCGCGAAAATCGCGCACATATTGGCCCGGGGTGAGCCGGGGGCGCTTCATCACGGGCAGGCGGCGTTCCCACAGGAAGAACGCGAGACCCATGACCAACCCCACCTGAATGGCGGCGGCGGCCCAGTAGATCGGCGCGCCGAAGAGATCGCCGCCGTGGGTGCGCTCGTGTGCCGCGGTCCAAGCCAGGCCGGCGCGCGTGACGAACACCGCGCCCAGCTGGTAGGCGACCCCGATGGCGGCGCCGACGATGCCGCGCTGGCGGGAGGGAAACAGATCGGCCAGCAGCGGGTGGTCGCTGCCCCAGAGCACGTCCTGGAAAAACTGGTAGATGACGACCAAGACGACGAGCTGCCAGAGGGCCGAGGCCCAGGGCACGAGGAAGAGGCAGACCGCCACGACCGGGGCACCGGTGATCAGGAAGAAGGCGCGCCGACCGACACGTGTCCATACGCGGTCGCTGAGGACGCCGACCAAGGGCTGGGCGATGAAACCGAAGAGCGGATTGAGAGCCAGCACCAGGCCGATGACCAGCGCGCTGCCCATGGTGAACACGCCGTCCGGCGCGAGGCCGGGAAGGCGGAAGGGCAGGTCCACGCTCCAGCTGAAGTCCGCGGTCATGCGCTGGAGCGTGAGCGGCAGCACGTTGTTGCTGACCTCCTCGGTCACGCCGAGGCCGAAGAAGATCAGCGCGAAGATGAGGATGCGGCCGGCGCCGGCGCGTGGCACCTCGCTGGTCGTGGGGGCGTGGGGAGCGTCGGAGTCTCTCATCGGCGGGGCCGGGCGCGGGCCGGTGGACGGGAAGCGCGGCTCATCGGAAAACGGGGTTCTCGACATTCCGTTGTTCGAGTGGCGCAAAGTCCTCAAGCGTGCTGGCCTTCCGGCCGCCCACGGTGAAGTTGTCGAAAACGAAACCGCGGACGCCGGTGCGGCCGCTCAGCACGTTTTGGACCTCCTCGTAGTGCGGCTCCCGGGAGAACCAGATGTCCTTGAGGACAAAATTATCATAGTCCACCTCGCCCGTGCGCGATCCGAAATAGAACAGGCGGTTCACCTGGGTGTCGACGCGGATGTCCTCGAAGGTTTTGTTCCGCACGGTGAACGCCCGCCCGGAGCGGAAGGTGCCCGCGAAGACGCCGCGGTTGGCGGAGGCGTTGCGGCGGTCGGCCGGAGGGGCGTCGGCCGGTGCGCCGATGCGGTCCACGCCGGGATTGGGGATGTTGTCCCACTCGCCGCGCACCACGTCCACCCGTCGCACGTGGACCAAGGCGTTGTTGTCGCGGTTGAGGCCCCAGCCGAGCTGGAACACCGCGCCGTTGACCATGCCCCAGTAGGTGCAGTCCTCGATCGTGCCCTCGTTGGCGTAGGTGGCGTCGTCGTTCACGCGCATGAACGAGCCGCGCTTGTGCGGGCCGTGGATGCCATCACTCGAGAAGCGCCAGCCAAAGGTCTTGAGGTTTTCGTTATACCAGGCCCAGCCGACGCAGAAGTGGTAGGGGTGGGCCACCAGCACGCCCTCGAAGCGGCCGGAAGTATCGTCGCGGTCGCCGGGCAGCTTCATCGAAAGCAGCGGGCGCACCCATTCACCGTCGGGGCTGATCCAGGCGGGGTAGCGTTTGCGCCAGTCGGGCGTGGTCTTGGCGAAGGGCCAGCGGGAACCGATAATCATGCCCCGGCCCGCGACCGTGAAGCTGGGTTTGCGGATGTCCACTCGCCCGTCGATGATCGTGTCCTGCGGGATGTAGAGCGCGTCGTAGGGGCTGTCGGGCCCGATGAGGAGGCGATTGAGGGAGTCGAGGTGGGGGGAGTGTTCGTTGATGACGCCGGGTGGCAGCACCAGCACGTTGCCGGCCGGCATCTCCGACGGCGGGTTGAGGAAGAACAGCAGGCCGTCCTGCAGCGCCTCGGCATCGTGTGCCGGGGCGTTGATCTCAACGAGCACCGTGCGGGTATAGCGGTAGGGCTCGACCTCGAACTCGACCCAGGTCTCACCGCGGCGGACGGTGGCCGCGAGTTCAGCCAAGCGGGAGGGCTTCAGGGCGAGAGTGCGAATCGCGGAGCCATCGGTGAGCTCGACGCGCACGCGGACGCGCACGTTGCTGTCGGCCTGCGCGACATGCACGGCGGTGCGTGCGTGCTTGGCCGGCAGGGTCTCGGGATCCACGTAGTCGGGCCAGAGCTTGTAGGTGGCGGTGGTGTCGCGGGCCCGGTCCCAGGATTCGGTTTTCGCCGCGGGTTGGACGAGCACGCGATAGCGCGGGGACGCCGCCACGCCGCGCGGGTAGGCGGCGGTATCGGGCACGGGGGTGAAGCGGGTCAGGCCGGCGGCAAGAGGGCCGGCCACCGTCAGAATGATCGCCAGCAGGGAGATGGACTTCATGGTTTGGCTGAAGCGGGCTTGTCGGCTTGAGCCGGTGGGAAGGCCGCGATCAGGGCATCGTGCTCCGCTCGCGAGATCGGCATCATGACGCCGTGCCGGGCCACCGGCGGAACTTGGTAGGTGTTGATCCATTCCTGATACCAGGGCCCCGCGAGGGTGCGGGCCGTGGAGATCTTGTATTGGATGCCGGGGTATTGCTCGTGATACAGCAGCCAGCCCGGACCATCGGCCCGGGGAATGAGGGTGGGCGCTTCGTGGTAGTTGGGCGATACAGGTTGCCCCGGTTCGCTCCATGGACCGAGCGGATGCTTGGCGTGGGCGAGTCGGATGCTCTTGCCCGTGGGATGATCGAAGGTGGGATAGCGCTCGTCCTTGATGATCGCATAATACCGATCACCCTCGCGACGGATGATCACATCGATGGTAGCCAGATCATACTGGAAAAGCGGGCGGGCCTCCGACCAGGTCCGTAGGTCGGGCGAGGTCATGACAAAGGTGCGCATGTCGGACCAGCGGGCCTCGTTGACGCCGTGGACGATGTTCGGCGGCAGATCGCGGCGCGCGGCGTGCCAGGTGAGGTAGTAGAGCCCGGAGATGTCATCGTGGAACAGCTTCGGCGCGCCCAAGTAGGGCGGGCCACCCTTGCGGTCACCCACGTCGAAACGCGGGCCATCGATTTCGGGGCCGCGGGTCCAACCGATGAGGTCGCGCGATTGCCAGAAGACCACGCCCGGGTTGTCGCGCGGGCGCACGCCGACGAGCCAATACGTGCCGTCGGGCGCGCGGGTGATTTCCGGATGGCCGAGGTAGTCGTCGCCCATCACCCGCTGGCCGCCGTTGAGCAGGGTCCAGTGACGGCCATCGGTGGAGACGGAGTAATAGAGGCGGCCGTAGTCCTCCTTCGTCATGTGGGCGAAGAGGTAGGCCTCGGGTCGTGCGGGTGATCCCTGCACGATCAGAGGTGTGACTAGGACCAGGGCGAGCAGGCAGCCATGAAACCAACGGGGCGGGGTAGAGAGCCAACGCGTCATGCTGAGGGAGCATGGCGAGCGAAATCGCCCGTGCGAGTGGGTCGGTGCTGGTCCGTCACTCAGGAACTCGCATCTTGTCGACGCGCGGGTTCGCGTTTCAGGGTCTTTTCTTGGGCAGGACTTGGTGCGTCTCCGCCCATTGTTGCCAAGCGGCGGTCATCTTGGCGATTCGGGCTGGCTCGCTGATCGCCAGGTCATGCAGTTCCGTGCGGTCCCGGGACAGATCGTAAAGTTCCCAGGGACCGTTGCTTTCGGCCGGCTGAACTGCCTTCCAGTCTCCGTGGCGGACGGCCTTGTTGTTGTATTGTTCCCAGAAGAGCCAGCGAGTCTGGTCGGGGAAGGGTTGAGCTGCAATGGCCGGGCAGAGGCTGCGGCCAACGAGGGCGTAGGGCGCTTCGCCGGAGCGGGTTTTGGCGGGATACGTGGCGCGAGCGAGTTCGAGCGCGGTGGGCATGATGTCGGTGAGGTAGCCGGGGGCGGAATTGATGGAGCCGGGTTTGGCTTTCAGGCCGGCGGGCCAGTGGACGATGAGCGGCGTGGAGATGCCGCCCTCGTGGAGGCGGGACTTGTAGCGGCGGAAGGGGGTGTTGGACGCATTCGCCCAGCCGGTGCCGTAGGCGGAGCCGCCATCGCCTTCGGCGTTTTTGTTGCCGGGGCCACCGGCGGAGGGCTTATTGATCGCGCTGAAGGCGCCGCCGCCGAGGTCGGTGTAGGGCTCGGCGCAGCCGCCGTTGTCGGACAGGAATAGGATGACCGTGTTTTCGAGTTTCCCGGTGGTGCGCAGATGCTCGACGAGGCGGCCGATGTTGTGATCCATGCGATGCACCTGGGCGGCATAAACGGCCATGCGGTAATCAAGCTGTTCCTGCTGCTCGATGGAGAGTTCGTTCCACGCGCGGGCGCCATCATCCCGCGGTGATAGGACCGTGTCGGTGGGAATCAATCCCAGTTGTTTCTGCCGCTCAAAGCGCGCGGCGCGGAGGTTGTCCCAGCCGCCGCGATATTTTCCACGGAACTTTTCGATGTCTTCAGCGCGGGCATGAAGGGGCCAGTGCGGTGCGGTGAAGGCGAGATAGAGAAAAAACGGGCGGTCGGCGGGGGATTCGCGCAGGAACTGGAGCGCATGGTCGGTGAATGCGTCCGTGGTGTAGTAGGTGGGGTCGGCGGGGGTGGGCAGCGGCGTGTTGTCGAGCGTGAGACCACGCGCTCCCTTCGGACTGAAGTAGGAGCTGGCGCCGGAGATGATCCCGTAGAACCGGTCGAAGCCCCGCGCCAGGGGCCATTTGTTTTCGCCGTGGTAGCCGAGGTGCCATTTGCCGCTCATGAGCGTGCGGTAGCCGGCTGGGCGGAGGGCCTCGGCCAGGGTGACGCAACGGTCGTTGAGGTATTCCTGATAGCCCGCAGCCGCGTCGGGTTTGGCCTGCTTGCCGGGGTCCTCGGCGAGCGTGCCCATGCCCGCTTGATGCGGATTCAGTCCGGTCAGCAGCGCGGCGCGTGTCGGGGAGCAGCGGGCGGTGTTGTAGAATTGCGAAAAGCGCAGACCGTGGGCGGCAAGGGCATCCAGGTTTGGTGTCGGGATTTCGGAGCCGTAGCAGCCGATATCGGAGTAACCCATGTCATCGGCCATGATCAGGACGATGTTGGGCCGGGAGGGAGATTCGGCGGCGGTCAGGAATGCGCCGAGCAGGGCGCAGGTGGATAGGGCGGTGAGCAAGGCTTTCATGGATGGGGGGAGAAGGAGGCGCGCCACTGGCGGAGCAGGCGGAGGGAGGCGGCGTGGTGTTCGCGAGGGGCGCCGGGGATTTTCCAGTTTTGCACGCCGACCGGGCCGGTGTAGCCGGACTGCACCAACAGACGGTAGAAGCCGGCGACATCAAAGGCGCTGCCGGTGAGCGGCTGCACGACGTCGCTCCAGTCGTTCGACCCGCGGTTGATCCGGTCGGGAAGGTTCGCCCCGCTGACCGAGACGAGGCGGACTCGCGGCATGACGCGGGCGACGACCTCGGCGAGCCGGTGGGCGTGACCGGCGCGGAGTTCCTGGTGCAGGTGGAGGCTGTTGAAAAGATTGGGGCGGTCCGCGGCCGTGATCAGGCGGTGGGCGTGCTCGGCGTCGAGGCAGTGGTGGTTGTCGTGCGGATAGTAGATGACCTCGAGGCCATGGGTGGCGGCCTCGTCGGCGAGCTCGCGGAGGAGGGCCGTGACGTTCTCATCGCTGGCGCCGGGAGCCTGCATGGTGATCCAGAGCGGGGTGCCATGCGGCCGGCACAGGCTGAGAATACGCGAGGCGAGAGGGCGGTGCGCGGGATTCGTGAGGGTGTAGGGAAAATAGACGCCGAAGACGCGGAGTCGGCGGGAGGCGACGGCGTCGCTGGCGAAAGTTTTTCGAGCCGGGCGAACAGATCGTCGTTCCACACGTGGACGGCGATGCCCTCGTATCCCGCTTCCGCGAGCCAGGCCGTCTGTTCCGGAGGCGTGAGTTCCGTGAAGCCGTAGCTCATGGCGAAGAACGGCGTGGCGGAGGCGGGGACGGCCAAGGCGGCGGCAAGGAGGGCGGCCAGCCCGTGGCGCGGCTGCGAAGTTGGGGAATCAATGGGCAAAGGAGGGCGGGAATGAGCGGGGGACGATTCGGAGCAGGGACACGGTCAGCGGGGATTTTTCAACGGGCCGAGGGAGTGGGTTTCATCAATCCGAGGCTGTCGAGCCAGTCGGCGAGACGCTGGTTCCAGGTATGCACGGGCTGGCCCAGGTCTCGCATGCCGTAGGCGTGTCCACCCCGGCCGTAGAGGTGCAGCTCGGCCGGCACCTTGTTCGTCAGCAAGGCGCTGTAGAGGGCGATGGCCTGGCGCGGCTTGTCGCCGTCATCGGTGGTGCAGATCAGGAAGGTCGGCGGCGCATTGGCGGGAATGGCATCGGGGGCGGTGAAACCGTAGACGAGGACCTGGAAATCCGGGCGCGAGCTGACGCGGTGCAGGGGATCGGTCGCGGTCGGATGGCCTTCCTGGAAGCGCAGGCCGGCATCGGCAGCGAGGCGTCCGCCGGCGGAGAAACCAAGGACGCCGATGCGATCGGGACGGAGGCCCCATTCTGCAGCGCGGCTGCGCACGAGGCGGATGGCACGTTGGGTGTCGGCGAGGGCGTCGTCCATGGTGTAGGTGGAATCGGGCTCCCGGGGCAGACGGTATTTCACGACAAAGGCCGCAATTCCGCGCTCGTTGAACCATGAGGCGATTTCCGAGCCTTCGAGGTCGATGGAGAGAAACTGGTAGCCGCCGCCCGGCAGGATGAGCACGCCGGTGCCCGTGGCGCGGTCCGCGGGCGGAAGATGGACGGTGAGCGAAGGGTGATGAATCTGCGAGACGCGCAGGTAATCGTTTTTTGGGCTCGGCACGGTTTTCTCGGGGCGGTCGCGTTTGCCCTCGGTGCCCGGCGCGCCGTCGGTCCAAATGGGGACGACTTCAGATGCGGTCGCAGAAGCCGGGAGGGAAATTGCGACTGCTTGGAACAGAAGGAGGGCGGAAGTGAGACGTTTCATGATTGGGGAGGACCGGTCAGGCGGATTCGAGGGCACCGGCAAAGGGGCCGGTGCTGTCGCCGAATTCCTTCACGGGGCAGCCGGCTGCCTGGAGCATGGAGACATAGACGTTGGCCAGCGGCGTGTGTTTTTCGGCGAACACATGGCGACCGGGTTGGAAGGCGCCGCCGCCGTGGCCCGCGACGACACAGGGCATGTTCATCTGATTGTGATTGCGACCATCGCTCACGTCGGAGCCGTAGGCGATGAGGCAGTTGTCGAGGAGCGAGGCGCCGTCGTCGCCGTCGGGTGTGGCCTTGAGCTTGGCGACGAAGCGGGCGAATTCCTCGGCCATGAAACGGTCGATCTTCTGGATGTCCGCCTCCAGGCCCGTGCTGTGGGTCAGCTGGTGATGACCGGAGGTGAGGCCGAGGTGTTCGTAGACCTGGTTCGTCTGTCCGTCGGCGAGCATCAGCGTGGCCACACGGGTCGCATCGGTCTGGAAGGAGAGGGCCATCAGGTCATACATGATGCGCATGTGATGGACCACGTTCTCGGGATCACCGGGCGGACGCAGGGAGAGCGGCACCGGAATCGGGGGCAGGTTGGCGACCTTGTCGATGTAGAGTTCCACCTCGCGGACGCTGGTGAAATATTCGTCGAGCTTGCGCCGGTCGGTGGACCCGACCGTGCGGAGGAGTGACTTGGCCTCCGTGCCGACAAAATCGAGGACGCTCTGGCGCTTGGCGGCGCGCTGGCGGAAAGCGTCGCCTTCAGGACCGGCGACTCCGAACAGGCGGTCGAAGGCGCGGCGCGGGTTGATCTCGACACCGCAGGGTTGGGTCGGCGAGCGCCAGGAGATGTTGGAGAGGTAGACGCAGCTGTAGCCGTTGTCGCAGCGGCCTTCCTGTTTGCCCTCTTCGACGCCGAGCTCAATCGACGGCAGGCGGGTTTCCGCGCCGATGTGGCGGGCGGCGACCTGATCGGCGGAGACGCCGATGTAGATGTCGTTGCCGTTGGTTTTGCGGGCGGATGCGGCTGTAAGGAAGCTGGAAGTGCCACGCGCGTGGGCTCCGGCGACGTCCTCGACCTTCGTGGCCGCTTCCCGCTGCGCGAGATTGGAGACGAAGAGCACGTCGTCGCGCACGGCCTGCAAGGGCGCGTTGGAGACGTTGAGAGAGAAGTCGCGGCCGGTGCCGCAGATTTCCCAGCCCTCCTTGACCACGCCGTTGGGATAGAAGAGCCAGCCCAGGCGCACCGGGCGGCGGCGGGCGGCGGCGGTGGCGGCGCGGGCGACCGAGCCGAAGCCGGTCGGGATCATGGCTTCGAGCAGCGGGAGCGCCATGAGGGCGCCAGTGCTGCGGAGAAAATGGCGGCGGGACAGGGGTTTCATGGGTTCAGGGGTGGGTGGCGGTAAGGGGGGGATGCACGGGATCACCGCGGGTGAGACGGAAAGGACGGCTAAGGACAGCCTCGGTCACGATATCCAGGATGCGGTGGTCACCGGCCTGGGTGCGGGCGAGGATCTCGTCGACAGCGACGCGGTCGTAGAATTCGAGGCCGCGGCCGAGCGCGAAGGTCAGGAGCTTCTGGGTGAAGCACCGGACGAAATCCTCGTCGCGCTCCTGGAGCAGGCCGAGGAGTTCCAAGGGGCCGTCGAACTTGTTTCCGTCGGGCAGAACGCCGCTCGCGTTGATCGGTGCGCCCGCGTCGGTGGTGCGCCAGCGGCCGATGGCGTCGAAGTTCTCGAGGCCGAGACCGATGGGGTCCATGGTGGCGTGGCAGGAGGCGCAAGTCTGGTTGGTGCGGTGGAGTTCGAGCTGTTCGCGGAGAGGCAGGGCCGCGCTGTTGGCGACCGCTTCCTCCAGCTGCGGGACGTTGGCTGGCGGGGGAGGTGGCTCGTCGCCCAGGATCGCCTCAAGAATCCAGTTGCCGCGCTTGGTGGGCGAGGTGCGGTTTGGGTAGGAGGTGAGCATGAGGATGCTCGGTTGGGTCAGCAGCCCGCGGCGCGGCAGGCCCTCGAGGGAGACGCGGCGGAAACTGCGGTCCTTTTCCTTCTTTTCAGCCTCGGCCAGAGGCAGGCCGTAGAGTTCGGCCAGCGCGTCGTTGACGAAGGTGTGGTCGGCGCGGAGGAGATCTTGGACGCTGCGGTTCTCCGCGATGATGGAGCCGATGAAGAGGAGTGTCTCCTGCTCGACGTCGGCACGAAGATCCTCGGTGAAGACGGGAAAGCGGGCCTTGTCGATGGACAGGGTGCGGAGCTTGCGGAGGTCGAGCCACTGGCGGAAGAAGCCTTCCTTGAAGGCGACGGCCCGCGGGTCCGCGAGCAGGCGCGCGACCTGGGCGCGAAGCACATCGTCGTTGTCCAGCCGGCCCTCGGCCGCGAGGGCAAAGAGCGTGTCGTCCGGCATGCTATTCCACAGGAAGTAGGAGAGGCGCGAGGCGAGGGCGTAGTCGCCGACGGGACGAATGCGGTCGGGGGCGGTAGCATCGGGGCCAAGCTCAAGGCGGTAGAGGAAATGCGGCGAGACGAGGATGGCCTGCAGGGCGCCGTCGAGGGCCGACTCGAACGACTCGCCGTTGGCCAGGAGCGATTCCATCAGGCCCACGAACGATTCGATTTCACCCGGGGCGGCGGGGCGACGGAAAGCACGCGGCAGCAGTTCGGCCAAGATTTCCCGGGCGGCGGCGGCGGGCGGACGGTCCGGACCGGGGCGGATTTCAATCAAGCGGCGGTGCAGCGGGCTGAGCGCGGAGCGGTCAACGGCATGGGGTCCGGTCATGCGAGCTTCCTTGACGCCGAGCCGCGGCGGGTCGGCAATCCAGGCATCGCGTGCCTCGCCGGTGAGGGTGGCGGGGGTGCCGAGCTTAAAGGTCACTTGATGCGGCCCCATACCGAGGGGGAACCGGTTCGTGGTGTAGGTTTTCCAGTCGGTGGAACTGAGACCTTGGGCGATATGCAGGGTGTCCACCAGCTGACCATCCACCCAGACCTCGAGCGGCACGATCGGCTCGGAGTCGCCGGGCTGGAAGGCGTTGGGAAATTGGGGCCAGCCGTTCAGTTCGTCGATCTGCCTGGCTTTGAAAACCGAATCGGGCATGAGCCCCCAGGCGCGGATCGATAGTTCGTAGGTGCCCGGTAGCGGCGTCTCATACTCGACGGACATCCAGCCCTTTTGATCCAGCACGACGCCGGCATCGCTGCTTTTAACGACCTTGATGCGGTCGAAGAAGACGCCTTGCTCGTTGCGATTCATTTCCAGGCGCCGGCCGGTGTTGAGCAGGAAGTCGCTGACGGTTTCGGCGGCCTCGAGGAAGAGCTGGAGACGCAGGGGCGATACACTGTGGACGTCGCCGATGTTGTCGAAGCCGTAGCCCACATCGTCGCCTGGAAAGGTGTTGGCGACCGACAGCCTGATGCCGAAAAGATCGTGAATGGTGTTGTCGTATTCGGTGCGGTTGAACCGGCGGGCGGTGACGCGTCCGCTGTCCACCGGCTTGGAGAGATCGATGTGGGTCAGGCGTTGCCTGAGATGCGAGACAACTTCGGCGCGTTCTTCCGGGGTGGGCTGGTCCTCCCGATCGGGCGGCATCGCGCCGGCGCGGAGCTGGCGGTGGACCAGTTCCCAGATCCGGCGGCCGTCGTGATCGGCGCGGCCGACATCGACAAGGTCCTCCAGATTGATGTCACCCTTGCGCGTGTCGGTGTTGTGGCAATCGAAGCAGTAGTTGTCCAAGAACGGCTGGATAACCTGCGAGTAAGCCAGCGGATCAGGGGTTGAAGGCGCGTTGGCGCCGGCCGCTGCCGGAAGACAAACGGACAGCAACAGGCCGGCCAGAAGGGCGTGGGCGGAGCGTGGGTTCACGACAGGGGGCGGAGGGGGGGCCGAAAGGGGTGAGATAAGAGAATCAACCGGCGTGGGTGTTTCCATGCGCCGGTCGTGTTTTCGTAATACAACGCGGCAGGGGGATGGCAGTGGCCGATCGTCGCGGGGGCTCCGGTTTTCCCGGCGGCGATCCGGGGTAAGCACGAAGGAAGACGAATGAGGGGCAGATTCCGGATGTGTTACCGTCCTAGCTTGGACGCGGTTGTCAGGGAGGGGATCGCGACCAAGATCGGGGCATGCGTTTCATCATTTCCCTGATTTCACTGGGAGTTACCGGGCTGATCGTGCCGGGGATCGCCTCGCCGACGGCAAAGGGCAGCCGCGACATGAACATCCTTATGATCATGGTGGAGGATTGGTCGGCCTTCGCGATTGGGGCGTATGGCAATTCGGTCGTGCAGACGCCCAACATTGACCGGCTGGCGAAAGAGGGCGTGCGGTTTGACCGGGCTTACTGCCAAGGCACGGTGTGCAACCCCTCACGGGCCTCGCTGGTGACGGGGCTGCGGCCGGACTCGACCCGGGTCTATGGCAACGGCGAAGCGATGGACCGAGTCGTGCCCGCCGACGCACCCTCGCTGGCGCGGGTGTTGAAGGCGCGCGACGGCGCGTGGCTGGGCAACATTGGCAAGCTCGTGCACCGGTGGGACGAGGCACAGCGCTTCGGGGTGGGTTTCGATCTCAACGAATACACGCACCACTACGACATCCTGGAAAACTTTGCCGGAGAGCAGCGTCCGGTGCCTGCTCCGCCCGGCGTGTCGGTGTGGGCGGAGGATGAGGCGCTGTTGCTGCCCGAACCGCACGGCACGCGGTTGCGCGAACTGCAGGCGGAGCGCGAGGCGCGCAAGGCCGCCGGCGAGGCAGACACCTGGGAGCTACGCAAGCGCTTCCAGCAGTATCATGCCGAGATGATCGGTTACTCGGGCCTACCGGAGGAAGAGATGGAGGATGGCCGCATCGCCCGGCGCACGGTGGACCTGCTCGGTCAGCTCGCCCGCCGGCAAGACGGGAAACCCTTTTTCCTGTCGGTGGGCTTCTACGCCACGCACACACCCCTGCTCGCGCCGAAGCAGTATGTGGACCTCTACGATCCCGCCGCGATGGAGCTGTCGCCCGCGCAGCCGGAGAAGGACGTCGGTGTGCCCGCCGTCGCGCGGCGCATGGGGCGCAACTACGATATTTTCAACGGCCTGTATCCGCAGTTTGCCCAGACGCCCGAACGGGAGCGCGAGGCGCTGGCGGCCTACTATGCCTGTGCGACCTACGTGGACGCGCAGATCGGTCTCGTGCTCGAAGGGCTGGAGGCGGCGGGACTGGCAGACAACACGATCGTGGTGTTCTTCTCCGACCATGGATTCCAACTCGGCGAGCATGGGATGTGGAGCAAGTTCAGCCTGTTCGAGCAATCCTCGCGCGTGCCGCTGATCGTGCGGATGCCCGGCGCCGCCGGCAACGGCCGGGTCACCGACGCGATGGTCGAGCTGGTGGACGTGCTGCCCACGCTGGCCGAGTGGTGGGGATTGCCCCGCGATCCGCGCTGGGAAGGCGACAGTTTCGCCCCGCTCGTGCAGCAGCCCGCCCAGCCTTGGAAAGAAGCGGTGTTTGCCACGATCCCGATCAGCGGCCTGGGCCGCATGGTGCGGACGCCCGGCTGGCGATACAGCGAATGGCGCAAAGATACGGGCCTGCCCGGGAAATCGGCGCCGGTGGCCCGCGAACTCTACGACCTGCGGAAAGACCCCTTGGAACAGATCAACCTCGCCGAGGACCCCGCCCACGCCCCGCAAGCCGCGGCCATGGCCGCCCGTCTGCAAGCCGGTTGGCTAGCGGCTCGCCCGCCGGGCAAAGGGAGGTGAGAGCAGGGGGGAGTGCGGGAGAGTGCTCATACCCAATTCGCGCAGAGCAGCCCCCTACTTCCCTTTCTCAGTCTTCGCGTAATTGGGTTTCGCATTCGTGCCATGGTGCGGGGAGCCAGTAGCGAGCAGCGGGTGTGTTACTGTCATCAGTCGAGGCGGTTTCGGTTCGAGTGAACCAAGTCACATTCGGTCGATTTCACCCCGCTCATGGACGGCCCGGAGGCCAGCCGTGACAAACGCCACCCGCTCCGGTGAATCAGTGCTCCATGACACCCATCGTCCTCGAAATCAACCGCCGCACCTACTCGGTGGATATGCCGGAGAGCATGCCGTTGCTGTGGGTGCTGCGCGACAAGCTCGACCTGACGGGAACGAAGTTCGGGTGCGGCAAGGGCCTGTGCGGGACCTGCACGGTCATGATCGACGGTGTCGCGATGCGTTCCTGCACATTGCCGGCCGCCGCTGCCGCCGGGATGAGCATCACCACCATCGAGGGGCTTGATCCCGCCGGGCAACATCCTGTGCAACGGGCCTGGCATGAACTCGACGTGCCGCAGTGCGGCTACTGCCAAGGCGGACAAATGCTTTGCGCGGCCTCGTTGCTCAAACAGAACCCCCGGCCCGACGATATCGCGATCGATGCCGCGCTGGCCGGGAACATTTGCCGGTGCGGCACCTATCCGCGGATTCGCAGCGCCGTCAAACTGGCCGCCGACTACACGGCGACAGCGGGAGGGACCGCCTCATGAATCCCGTGCCCCTCTCTCGTCGCGCGTTTCTCAAAGTCAGTTCGCTCGCCTCCGGTGCCTTCCTCATCGGTCTCGGTGCTCCGCACGAGGCCCGGGCCGAGGCGCCGGCCACCGATCAGCCGTGGACGCCCAATCTCTACCTCCGCATCGACCCGAGTGGCCGGATAACCATCGTGAGCAAGAATCCCGAGACCGGACAGGGAGTCAAAACCTCCCTGCCCATGATCGTGGCGGAATGCCTCAACGCCGATTGGACCACCGTGCAGGTCGAGCAGGCGCCGTTGGATGATCGCTATGGTCGCCAACTGGTCGCCGCCAGCGGATCGACGCCGGATGGATGGGACGACCTGCGCGTCGCCGGCACCGCCGCTTGCCAGATGCTGATCGCCGCCGCCGCCGAAAAATGGGGAGTGCCCGTGAACGAGTGTTCGGCGGAAAACAGTCAGGTCATTCACTCCGGCTCGGGACGCAGCCTGGGCTACGGCGAGCTCGCGAGCCTCGCCGCGAAGCAGGCGGTGCCCGAGGTGGGCACGCTCCGGCTGAAAAGCCGCCCCGACGAATTCAAGCTGCTGGGGAAGTTCGTGCGCGGCATCGACAATCCGAAAATCCTCACCGGCCAGCCGCTCTACGGGAGCGACGTTCGGCTCCCGGGGATGCTTTACGCGGTTTACCTGAAATGCCCGGCTTTTGGCGGGAAGGTGCGATCGGCAAACCTCGACGCGCTCAAGCGGGAGGGCGGCGTGCACGACGCCTTCGTGGTTGAGGGCACGAGTGATCTGAAGGGCCTGCTCCCCGGCGTGGCCATTGTGGCTGACACGTGGTGGCAGGCCGAGGCTGCGCGGCAAAAAGCGGTCGTCGCGTGGGACAGCCCGAATCAGGATTCATCCGCGGGCTACGCCGACCAGGCCGCCGCGCTGAAGGATGCGGCGCAAAGCACGCTTCAGCGCGAGGACGGCGATGTCGTGCGGACGCTGGAGCGGGCGCATCGCGTGGTCGAGGGCAGCTACCATTATCCGTTCATCGCCCATGCGACGATGGAGCCGCAAAACTGCACCGCGCATCTGGACAGTGCGGGCAACCTGGAACTGTGGGCACCGACCCAGAATCCGCTGGAGGGCCGCAAGCTCATCGCCGAGACCCTCGCGATTCCCGCCGATCGGATACGGGTCAATGTCACGCGGTCGGGCGGCGGATTTGGCCGGCGCCTGAGCGTTGATTACATGGTCGAAGCCGCGGCAATCACCCAGAAAATTCGCCGGCCGGTTCAGTTGCATTGGACGCGGGAGGACGACATCCAGCACGACTTCTACCGTCCCGCCGCGTGGCATCACTTCAAGGCGGGGCTCGACCAACAGGGCCGGTTGCTCGCGTGGGATCATCACTTCGTAACCTTCAGCCGGGAAGGGAATCTCGCTCCCGCGGCATGGTTCGCCAAGGATTACTATCCGGCAAGCCTGACCCCGAATTTCCGTCTGCGTCAGTCGATGATTCCCTGCTCCGTGCCCACGGGCCCCTGGCGTGCTCCCGGGCACTCCGCCCACTGTTGGGCCCACCAGAGTTTTTTCGACGAGCTCGCCCAGGCCGCGGCGCTCGATCCCGTGCAATTCCGGCTGCAACTCCTCGAGCAGGCCTATGGCAAACCCCCGCTGGACCTCGAGCGCACCCGCAACACCCTGAAGGCGGCGAGCAAGCTGGCCGGCTGGGGCCGCACTCTTGGCGCCGGCCGCGGGCTGGGCGTGGCGTTTCATTACGATCACGATGGCTACATGACCTACGTCGCGGAGGTCTCGAGCGACCGACCGGGGCAGATCAAGGTTGAGAAAGTTTATGCCGGAATCGACGTCGGACCGATTCTCAACCGTAGCGGCGCGGATCACCAGGTCGTAGGCTGCGTGATGGATGCGCTCAGCGCCGCGCAGGGCGAGATAACCTTCGCGGAAGGGCGGACGCAGCAGAGCAATTTCCACGATTATCCCCTCTTGCGCATCGACCAGGCTCCGGAGGTGGAGATCACCTACCTGCAGGGGGTCGAACGCCCGGCAGGTCTCGGGGAGATCATCGCGGCCGTGACCCCGGCCATCACCAACGCCATCTTTGCCGCGACGGGGATCCGGGTTCGTCAGCTGCCGCTGAAGGCTTCGGGCATCACCGTATCGTCGTTGCGGATTTAGAGTGAGTCTTCAAATCCTCGAAGCGGGTCAGATTTTGTCGCGAAGGTGATTTCGCTGCCGCAAAATTTACTGGATGCGGCTCCGGCTGATCGAAATGGATGTCGCCCAATTCCCCACCCCCCCGCCCTGCGGACATCCCTCTTCCTAGAGGGAATTTTAAGATCGGTTGATTGGATCCCCTCTTGATCCGGAACCATGTAATTGAATGAAGGGCCGCCGCTTGTCGGCGGGCCATTTCAGGAGCGAAAACCGGCCCGGCGACAAGCGCCGGCCCTACAATCGATCTCATGATAGCCTCTTCGCTCAGGAACGCTTTCCAACTGCATGGTTCGGGCTTGAGAGAGGATTCCGGTAACGTTGTCCGGGGACCGGCCGGAGCGGCGTGGCGCGGTTACGGGGCGCCGGGGGTGAGCTCTTCGATCCGGATGTTGCGGTAGAACAGCTCGGCGCCTTCGGCTAGGAGCAAGATGAGGCCGCGGTCGTAGGGGGCGAATGCTTGGACTGATTTCTAAATCCAGGCCGACCGCTTGGACGGTACCGCGGCGTGTGCGGTCAACTAGTCGACTGTCCTTTTGAGATGGAAAGGATTCCCATGTTACGGTGATATGATAAAGTTCGTGAGTCGCCTGCACTGTCCCGCAAGCCTCTTTCCCATGCGAGCCACACCTGTTAGCACCTTAGGTCGTGTGCTGGTTTCGGCCACGAGTATGGTCATCGCCGGGAGTGAACTGCCCGCCGCTGCTGAAACCAGGGCGCCGGTTGAGGGGGTTTTTGCCTGGGCTAATCCAATCACTGACGGCCTCAACCGTTACGGCCAGAAGGATGTCCATATCCTGGCCGACGCCGGCAACTGGTATCTGGTGGCTACGGAGATGCGTGTGCCAGCACAGGAGAAGCGTGGGCTAGTACTTTATCGTTCTCCGGACCTGGTGCATTGGCGGGAGGTGTCGCTGCTTTTTGACCGGGAGACCATTCCGGCGGATTCGTGGTATCGCGACGAATGGCTGGCGCCGGAGATCCATCAGATCAACGGCAAGTATTTCGCGCTCTTTCACTGCCGGAACAACCGGCAGCGGCCTTACCGGCTGCCAGGTTTCGGTTTGGCTGTGGCCGACCATATAGAGGGACCTTACCGCAACCTCACGCCGGACCGGCCGCTCTATTGGGGAAACAACACCAACCTCTTCGCCGCCCCGGACGGCCGCATTCATCTCTATTGGGATCGCGACGGACGGATCTATTCCGCCGAGCTTGATCCCGAGAAGGGGTCGCTGAAGACGGAACCAGGGGAAATCCTCGGACCGGCTACACTGGGCAAACAGTTCCGCTTTCTGGACGCGCCGTTTGTGACGGAACGGAACGGACGATACTACATGATCACCTCTTCCTTCTACGCTGGTTACATCATCCGGGTGCGCTACCTGACAGCGTCATCGGCCGACGGCCCCTGGACGATGGCTGCGGAACCGCTGCTGACCTTTATCGAGAGTGAGGCGGACTCGACTCTCCGCATGCCATATCCGCCGGGATACTCATTCGCCCCGCCGACCCAGGTGATCTTTCATCACCAGATATTCCGCGGACCAGGCGGCCTGGACTACTTAGCCTATCACAGCTCGGAGAAATACTCCGAGCCGCACCTGGTCATTGAGCCAATCAAGTTTGACGGCGCCGGTGGCCTGGTGGTTCCGGCGCCCAAGCAGCCCCAGCACAGCGTTTCCCTCCCATGACGCGAATTCCCCTGCTTACTCTCGGACTGATGCTGGGTGGATACACGGCCGCGGCCGCCGGCGTCATGGTTTACCCTGTCCCGCCCAACGTGTATCCCGGTGACAAGTTCATCGCGCCGTCGCATCAATACAAAGTCGAGGTGCTCCAAAATGGCCGAATGCAGGAATCGTTTGTGTATCTGATGCATGCGCAGCACTACACAAACAAGAGTGAGACCGCCTCGTTCACCGGCTTTGACTTCACGGGCCGGGTCACGGTGCGGGTTACGCGACTGACGGAGGACATCGGGTTCTGCCAGGTATTGCCGCGCTCGCGAGGCATTGCGGTCCGCCTGGCGGGCCGCACGGTCGAATTTGAACTGGACCGGCCGGGTCAGTTTTCGGTCGAGTTCGAGCGGGGACTGAGGATCCGGCATCCGCTGTTCATCTTTGCCAATCCACCCGACGTAGACGTGCCGCGGCCGGATGACCCACGCGTCACGTGGTTCGGTCCGGGCGTGCACGAGATCGGAGAGAAATTCGTGATTCCCTCCGGGCAAACCGTGTATCTGGCCGGAGGGGCATACGTGAAAGGTCAATTCTTCTCGGAGAACGCGCAGAAGATCACCATTCGCGGCCGTGGTATTCTCTCCGGGGAACAATTTCCCGTGCGGACGGCCCATTACATGATCACGTTCCGCAACGTGGAGCAGGCGCTCGTTGAGGGCATCACGCTGATCCATCCGCCCACCCACAACATCCGCCTGACCGGGCGCGACCATGTGGTCCGCAATGTGAAGCTGTTCGGCTGGCATTTCAGCACCGACGGTGCCTCGACCGGGTCCGACGGTATGATCGAGGACTCGTTCATGCATGTGAACGACGACTCCATCATGCTCTATGAAAACAACACCTCGGCCCGGCGCTGCGTCATCTGGCAGATGGAGAACGGGGCGCCATTTCAGTTCGGCTGGGGCGGGGAGGAGGACCGGTCTGGGCACCATGCGTCGGATATCGATGTCATCCGCGTCGAATCAGAATGGGACAACGAGAACGAAGCAGTCTTTTGCGCCATTCACGGGGGCGGCGGCACCAAGTCCGATTACCTCTTCGAGAACATCCGCATCGACAACGCGGACTGGCGGATGTTCAGCATCATAACAAAGCCCAACCGCTGGGGCCAGTGGAATCCGGAGGCAGGCGCGATTCGCCGGGTGGTCTTCCGCAACATCGAGTTCTACGGCACGCCGCGTATCGCCAGTCTCATCATGGGTCACGACGAGAAGCATCCGGTCACGGACGTTACCTTCGACAACGTGATCGTGGGCGGGAAGAAGCTCGCGGGCGCTGATCCGGACGTGATCGCGGTCGATCCCGAGACCACGCGCAACATTGTGTTCAAGTAGGCCGCCTCGCGGACCGGGTGGGAACATACGCCCCGACCGAACCGGCTACCGGTGGGCTTATTGCAAGCGCGCCGGGATCATGGCCTGTCAGTGCGAGGTTCCCGCCTTAGTGGGAGGAAAAGTAGTTCATCCGTTTCGAAAGGCTCAAGACGTTCGCTAAACCCATCTATGGGCCCACTGTACTGACCAATGACGAACCACTCAGCTCCTGAGCCTAAGGCGATGGGGCTCAAGGCACGCGCCAGTCGATGGTGCGCGCGTGAGGCGAATACCAGGGACGCGCCGTGATTTTGCCGGACTGATGGCGGCCGAGAATGCGCACGATCTTGGTTTGACCGGGTAGGAGGTCGAAATAATTGTCGTCGAAAAACCAGCCGAACTCGTCGCCCCCGGCGTCGCCGCTGAGCTCAATGGAGCGGGCGAATTTGTCGGTCGTGAGTTCGAGCGAGCCATCGGGAAGTAGGCGCATCTCAAGCGTGGCGGCGGGGAACGCGACATTGCGTTCGATATCAGCGAGCGCGACGGTGCGGGCGAGTTCGCGCCCATCGGCCGTGGTGAGAGTGGCGGACAAAATGTGCTCGCGACGAAAGGAACCGATGCCGGCCTGGTCGAGCCGCACGACGACTTGGGAGCGGCCCGGCGCCAGTTGCACCGGGCGCGTGATCGTCTTACGAACCCGATTCTGTTCGAGGTGGAAGAGCTCGATGCTGATGGTGCCGCTGACGGGTGAGGGACTGTCGTTGACGGCCCATAACCAGACGTAAGTGCCGATCTCGAAGGACAGCATCACGGGCGCGAAAGCGCGGCGCAGCCCATAATAAGCGTGATAGGGTTCGAGGAAGTAGTCGACCTTGCCGCTGTAGATCTGAGGCCAAGAGTCGTTGAATTTCCAGACGAGGTAGCCTCCGCATCGGCGCCGGTCGGTGGGGTCGTCGGCTGCGCGGCCCCGGCGTTGGCGTTCGACGGTCTCGGTGTAATACTGCGATTCGGCCATGCCGAGTCGGTGTACGAGCGAGGCGGCGTCGGTGGCGTCATAATATTGCTCGATGGGTCCCGTTTTTTTCCAGCTAAAGCTGGTGGTATATTTCAGCCACTCCTGCGGGAAGGGATAAACGGTGCCGGGCTTGAAGAGGGCAGAGTAGCCGGCGGGCCAGACGTCCGCGGGATGCATCATACGTTTGACGGTGGCGAGAGTGGGTGCGGCGATGCGCGTGTCCTCGCTCGCGAAGTTCAGATAATCGTAGCCAGGCACGTACCAGAGATTTGTATAGCCATGGGTGTTGATTTGCTGCGGGTCGTTGGGATCAATGCCGCCATAGGGCGAGGTCGGCTGGAAATAGCGGTCGGGATCGAGACGTCGGCATAGTTCCCCGACCTCCTCGGCAGTGGCCTGGCCGGGCCAAGGACCGCGGTCCTCAAGCTTGCCGTTGTATTCGGGGTGATGCCACAGGGCGTTTTCGTTGCCGCCACACCATGAGAGGATCGACGGATGATGCTGGAGGCGTTTGAGCATGAACTCGGCATCAGCCAGGCTTTGGGCGCGGTTGGTCGGACTGGGCCCGAGCGGCAGCGAGGGGAAATCTTGCCAGATCAGGAAGCCGCGGGTGTCGGCCAGTTCGTAGAACTCATCTCGCGGCGGCTCGACGACTCCCCAAACCCGGAACGCATTAAAGTGGGCGTTCTCAGCGAGGGCGAACAGGCGGTCGGCGCGAGTGGGATCCCACACGGCGGTGTGGCAATCGGGCGTGACCCAGCAGCCACCCCAGAGGCGGACCGGCACGTTGTTCACCACGAAGTGCAGGGGCGAGGATTGGGTGATGCGTCGGAAGCCGACCTTCTTGCGCACCACTTGATGATCGTGCCCATCGACGACGAGAGCTGTTTCCACGGTGTAGAGCGGCTGGTCGCCATACCCGCGGGGCCACCACAATCGCGGCTGGGCAATGGACAACAGCAGCTGGACGGTGAAGTTCCCCTCGGGATCGACCGTGATCGCAGTTGATTGGGTGTCGAGCGTTTGGCCACTGGCATCGAGCAGGCGCGTGGTGACTTGGGTGGGGCGGGCGCCAGTCACGCCACTGACGTCGACGGTCAGACGTCCATGCTGGAGGGTTTCGTCCACCGAGGCTGCGACGATGGTTTCAGAGAGTTCGGAGCCTTCGGTTGTTTGCAAGGCGATGCGGTCAAACACGCCGACCCGCGACAGGAGTTGGTCGGGGCCGAGATAGTTGAGATAGTTTTGATCCGAGCGGCGGACCGGCTGGCCGCGATATTGGCTGAGTGGCTTCAGTTTGCCGTCGGCGGGCGCGAACACCGAGCGGAAATGTAGGACGAGAGTGTTATCTTTTTGCAGGTGACCGGCCAACGGGAGGCGGTGGGCGACAAACATGTTCTGGGTCTCCGCGATTTTTTTGCCGTTGAGCCAAATGGCCACGATCGTATCGAGGCCATCGAAGCGCAGATACGCCGGCGAAGCTGGATCCGGAGCGGTGAAGCGCGTGGCGTAGACCCAATCGCGCTCAGCCACCCAAGCGCAGGCAGCGGTTTTACCGGGCAGCCAGGGAGCTTCGATCTGCTTATGGTCGAGCAACACTTCGTGGACCATGCGGGGCATCTGGTTAACGGAGAGCCAATCGGCGCCTTGTCCGGTGGCCGCTTCGGTGAGCAGCGCGATGGGGACCTCACCGCCGGGAGCGAGCGACTTTATCCGCCAACCGGCCGAGAGTTCGGTGGTGGTCCATGCGGCTTTGGCGGCCATACAGTGAAAAAACAGCAGACCGGCGAGAAGAGCCAGCCGGCCGGGGTGAAGAAGCGGGGAGTTGATAGTCATGGCGTTTGCCCTGGAGAGGCTTAATTGGCGATCAACCGCACCAATTCGACGCCGGTGTCCTTGCCGAGATTGCGGGAGTATTGTTTGTCTACCGGATTGTTCCAATGTTCATGGACACCGAGGCTATTCAAAGGCATGCCGTCGGCCTCGGGATCGTAAACGACGCCGGAGGGCGGATGATCGGCGAGAGCGGCTTCGTGCAGGTAGCCGTCGATGTTGCCGTTAAAGCTCGGGTTGGGCTTGCCATCGGGCTGCATGGTGAGGTTGGGCTCGGTGGTGATCAGGTCGAGGGCGACCGAATCAAGCGCCACGGGATCGCAGGAGGCGAGCACGCTGGAAAACCAGCGGTTGCCGAGAGTCTGCCATCGAACAACCGTCGTGATGGTGCCCTGGTTGGGCGAGGTATAGAGGCCCTCGGCCAGATAGAGGATGGTCTTGCCATCGACGTCCTTGTGGCCGAGGAGCGGCACGAGGCCGTTGTAGTGGCCGTGCGAGTAAGGTGTCGGGTAGTCCCAGATGGCGAAGCTGTGGAGGATGTCAGGGGTGAAGCGCTTGCGCTGGGCGTTGTAGACGGAGCCGAAGTGATTCTTGAATGACAGGGTGAGGCCAAATACGCGGTGGGGGCGCACGACGCAGTAGTCGATGAGGTAATCGGCCTGCGTGTAGACCTTGGGCAGATAGAGGTCGGTTTTTTCGATCGTGCCGTCGGCGTGGGGAATCTGGAAGTTCACGGGCACGGTCAAGTCGGGCTCGGCCAGGATGCGGCGTGCGGTGGTGCCTTCGCGGTCGGCCACGACGATGTCCTGGTAGTCGGGTCGGACGTCCGCGCGGATCTGGGATAGGAGCATATCCTTGATGGGGCGGGAGGGATCAGTGATGACGATGCAGTTACCCGGGATGCCGGCGTGCTCGATGAGCTGCTGCATCAAGGCGTAGGTCATGTGGGGGCTCGGAAAACCGGCGTTGGTCCACTCGCCCGGCTTTTCGTCGGGATTCATGTTGACCTTGATCGTGACCATTTCGCCCGGCCGGTATCCGCGATCCCCGCGACCGTGGGTTCGGTTGTAGTAGCGGAACAGTTGCTCCCAAGCGGCGGTGTCGGTGGACGCGCCGGTGAGGGTGCGCAGTGTGTCGGAGAGCATGCGCTCGACGATGGGCTGGTCGATGTTGGGGGCTTCCCACCATTTGCCCGTGACGCCGTCCCATTTGGTGGCCTTGAAATCCTGCGCCCAGACAACGCGTCCGGGGTAGAGCCCCCGGCCGATTCCCATGGGTTGATTGGGGCCTTCGGGCGAAGTGAAAACCTGAGCATACGTCGGGAAGGCTTTTTGGCCAGGACGTTCGGCGGGCAACTGCGCCCAGGTGATGCAGGGAACGATAAGAGTCGCCAAGGTGAGACCACAGAGGCGGCGCCGAATGGATGGAGGGAGGCGAAGGCTGCGGTGCATGGGGATATGGGCCGAAATTACCCCCAGCGATGAGGTATCGCTGTGGGCCGAAGCAGTCGGAGATGCCCAGGCGTGGCTGAGGTCGGCGTCCTACCTCTATGTTCCAGCGTGACAAACCGGTGGTCAGCGGCACAACACCGGCCAAGTATGACGTAACATTGGCGGATGCCCCGGTCTCCGGATAATTGCAATATGACCGGAGTGCATGGCCCGGCTGATGCTTCGGCTCCCTCGTCTTGCTGAAGGTTTACCAGGCCATCTGATGGACGCTTTGGCCTCATGCGCGCTATTGAGACAAAATGAGCTGGCACGAAATCAGTGAATGCCAATGGGGACGCTTACGGCCGCTCAATCCGGTCCGCCGCTGGCAATGCCGAGTGCCCCGTCCGGCAGAATGCGAATGGCGCGGGGAATTTCAGCGGCCTGATGCCCATGCCGCCCTCGGTTAGCGCAGCACGCCGCAGTCTTTCAGCTGCCGCGTGTCTCCCGCGGCGCGTCCGGGCTGAGCTCTTCGATCCGGATGTTTCGGTAGAACAGCTCGGCGCCTTCGGCCTGGAGCAGGATGGGACCGCGGTCGAGGGGAACCCATTGCTTGCGGGCCTCGTCCCAATGCCTCATGTCGCGTGCCTCGTTGACGAGCTGGCCGTTGACGAAGAACCGGGCCTGATCGCCGCGAACTTCGACCACCACTGTGTTCCATCCAGGGGTTTCCCAGCAATAGGCGCGGTGGAAGCGGGCGAAGCGCGGCTGGCGGCCGCCGCGGGTCTCGATTTTGCCGCGCGGGGAATGATTGCGGATGACGTCCTGCACGGGGGAGCTGGCTTGGGCGCCGACGATCCAGAGGTCGCCGGTATCGCCTTCCTGAATCTGGCATTCGACGCTGTCGGGCCACATTGTCACGGGGCCGTGGAGATGAAACATGATGCCGGCATCGCGCACCATGTCGAAGCGTGGGTGAAACTTGTTCTCGCCCCACTTGTATTCCATACTCAGCCGGTAGTGACTATACGTTTGCTCCGTCACGAGCCCCGCGTAGGGCTGTTTACTACCGTGCTTCTGGGTCGGATACACATGGATAAGTCCGTCGTGGACGACGAAAATGTCCTGTTGGTCGAGGAAGCCCTGGTCGGCGACGGCGACTTTCCACCCATTGAGGTTATGGCCGTTGAAGAGGGATTGGGGCTCGGCCCGGACGGCGGGGAGGAGGGCGAGGCAGAGTGCGGCGAGTGGGATGGGAAGTTTCATGGGGTGGTTGTGTTGGACGGTTGTTGAGGACCGGAATCGGGAGATCAGTAGGACTGTTTCGGCCTGGCTGAGCAGCGACTCGTTCAGCGTCACGCCGAAGTCAGGCGCGGCGGGGGGCATGGCAGTGGTCGTTGCCGATCTGGCAGCCGTCCGTGATCATCACCTCGATGGTCGGGGTGCCGGCGTCGTGTTCGGCGCCGTTTGAGTGCGGGAGGACGTGGCTGAGGTGGATCATGACATGCCGGACTTGGTTGCACCCCCAGTTGTGCGGCGATGCAGGCGCCCTGGTCTGGGAGGTTCAGCGGGTCCCGAACTTGTAGAGAGTCGATGTGCGATACTCCTTGCCGGGCCGCAGGATGGTGGAGGGGAAGGTTGGTTGATTCGGGGAATCGGGATAATGCTGGGTCTCAAGGCAGAAGCCGTTGCGATAGTGATAGGGTCGGCCGCTCTTCCCGACCTTGGAGGAGTCGAGGAAGTTGCCGCTGTAGAATTGCAGGCCCGGTTCCTCGGTCCAGACCTCGAGGGTGCGGCCGGAGAGCGGCTCGAACACAGTCGCGGCGAGGGCCAGGGCGCCATTCTGGGAATCGAGCACCCAGTTGTGATCGTAGCCTCCGCCGAATTTCAACTGTTCATCTCCGGCCTGGTCGATGCGTTCGCCGATGGCGTGGGGCGTGGTGAAATCGAAGGGTGTGTCCGCGACCGGCGCCAACGTGCCGGTCGGGATCAATCCCGCGTTCACTGAAGTCGTGTGTGCGGCCTTGATTGTGAGAACGTGGCCGAGAATGTCACCGCGCCCCTCACCCTTCAGATTGAAGTAGGAGTGCTGCGTGAGATTGACCGGGGTCGCCTCGTCGGTTGTGGCCAGGTAGTCGATCCGCAGCGTGTTGTCATTGCCGAGGGTGTAGGTGACGGTGACCTCGAGGTTGCCGGGGTAGCCTTCCTCGCCGTTGGCGCTGCGGTAGCGCAGGCGGAGGGACGGGACGTTTCCGGCGATGGCCGGTGTGGCGGACCAGAGCACCTTATCGAAGCCGACCTTGCCGCCGTGCAGGTGGCAGGGAATGTCCGCGGGAGCATTGTTGGTGGCTAGCGAGTAGGTGCGCCCGTCGAGGGAAAATTTCCCGTTGGCGATCCGGTTGCCGTAGCGGCCGACGATGGCGCCAAAATAGGGCGTGGCCTTCACGTAGTCTTCCAGCGAGTTGTAGCCGAGCACCACGTCGTCGAGCCGGCCGGCGCGATCAGGTGTGAAGAGGCGCACGATGATCGCGCCGTAGTCGGTGATGTCGGCCCGGATGCCGTGGGCATTGACGAGCGAATAGAGGGTGGCTTCTTGGCCGTCGGGCAGGCGCCCAAACGTCGTGGTGGTGATCGCAGCCGGCGCGGCAGCGTTCGCGTGAAGCGCAGTGAGACCAAGCAAGGCGATCGGCAGGAAGATTCGGAGTTTCATGGGTATTGGGGGAGGGGCGGAGTTGCCTGAAGCGACGATCAGCGCCGGCCGTCAGCGGCGCGGGCGCGGCGGAGTAGTTCCTCGTGGAGGGCGCGGGCCTGGGCGCGGAACTTGTCCTCGTTGGCCTGCTCGCGGGCGGCGGTGTTGGTGCCGTCGGCGGGAATGTCGGCGAGGGTGACTCCCATGGTCCCGAGCAGGACCCAGTAGGTCGCGGAGTCGGAATGATCGACGCTGCCGTTGACAAACTTGCCCTCGGCGAAAATCCGGCCGAGGCGGCTGACCTTGAAGGCCTCGTAGTATTCCGCGCCGCGCGGCGCGCCGCCGACGATGCCGTGCTGCCCGATGGCGCCGCATTCGCGGTAGTCGATCCGGCCGGCGGCGGCGGTTTGCTTCAGGAAGGCGCAGGCGGCGGCGTCCTCGCGGCAGTTGGCGACGTGCTCGGGATTTTCCGGCGTGCCCTGGTGCAGGGGGGAATTGGTCCAATGGGCGATGAAGCGGAGTTTTTTCAGCACGTCGGCGCGACCGGTGGCGAGGCAGTGGTTGACGAGGATGGCGGGCTCGGTGGTCGAGCCCCAGATGAGGACGTTGATCAGGCCGCCAGCGGGTTCGCGCGCCGCCACGTCGAAGAGGGCGCGCACGGTGGGATAGGCGTTGAGCGAAGCGTAGGTCCTGGCAGGGTCGTAGCGCTCGGCGGATTCCTTGATGGAGGATTGGGTGAAGGTGATGTCGGCGGGAAACCCGCCGCCGAGGTTGGCGTTGAGATTGGCGACCTCGGCGCGATAGGCGTCGCCGATGAAGCGATCGGCCCACGCCGCCTGGTCGGGCGTGGTGGCGTGCTCGGGACGATGGGTGCTCGCGACGATGATGGCGCGGGTGTCGAATTCGTTCGCCAGCAGGAGGTAGCCGGCCATGGCGGAGATGTCGTCCGGGTCGTTGACGGTGCCCATGTGGTTTTTGCCCGGGATGGTTTTGTCGGACATGTCGGTGTAGATCCAGACAACAGGTTTGGGCACGTCGCCGAATGTCGTGGCGGCGGCCAGGAGGAGTCCAGAGGCGAGCAGGACGAAGGAGGATTTCATGAGAAGGCGTTGCTTGGGGCTGATTTCAAGCGAGGCGCGTGTGCCTCAGGGTGAAAAACCAGCGGCTCGGGCCAGATTATCGGGAAACCGGGTGATGGGGCGGAGCTTGATGTCGCGGTAGTAAACCTCGGCGCCCTCGGACTGGATCTGGATCTGGCCGGAGGAGAGCGAACCTGACTGGTTCACGCGGATATTTTCGATCGCCATGACGACGTGGCCGTTGACGAGGTGGATGGCGCGGTGGCCGACGGTGTAGATCTCGAGCGTGCTCCATTCGCCGTGGGGGCTCTCGTGGTCAGCCGAGCGTTGGACACGGCCGAGGGGACGGAGGGGCTGGGTGGGATCCCAGATGCCCTTGGGGTCGTATTGGGCCTTCACTTCAAGGTCGCGGTAGCGGACGTCGCCGCCGGTGCCCGCGAGCATGAAGAGATCGCCGAAGTCCTTTTCCTGAACCTGAAACTCGACGCACCGTTTCCAGACGTTCCAGAAAGCGCCGTGCGGGCCGGTGCAGTGGTAGAGCAGGCCGGAGTCGCGGCGGAGATTTTCGCGGGGCGGCCATTTCTTTTCACCCCAGCGGACCTGGCAGGAGAAGTGATAGTCGCCGTAACTGGCGAGGGTGGTGAGACCGCCGTAGATTTCTCCGGTGATCTTCAGGACGAGCTGACCGTCCTGCTCGATGACGGAGAAGACTTTCTTGGGATCGTGGTTGAGGCCGAGGGGTGTGCCCTTGGTGACGTTGTCCGACTGCGGCGTATCCGACGGCAGGCCGGTGACGCTGGAGTGGGGGACGCCGATCCAGACCTCCCACCGGGAGAGTTGGGCATCGAGCAGCTGTTGCCAGGCGGGGGCGTCAGCCGCCCGGAGCAAAGCAGTCAGGACGGAGGAGAGCAGGAGCAGGCAGGTGGGGAGGGAGCGGTGCATGGGGTCAGGGTTGGAATTTTTGGACCTCTTCCGGACCGGGGGAGGCGTAGCGGGGATCCTTGGCGCGAACGCTCACTTCGCCGTCTGGGGCGATGGTGACGTCAAGCGGGACTAGCGTGGTGCCTTGGCGGTTAAGGGTGTAGGCGTTGTCGGAGAACTCCGCGTGGGCCTGCTCATCGGCGATCGGGGGCACATTGGCGTTGTAGAAGGCGGTGCACCACCAGCGGCCCTGTTTGTCTTGGAACGGCGTGCCATGGCCGAGGAAGCGGCCGGCGAAACGGCGCGGGCCGTAGGGTCCGGTGAGTTTATCGGCGGTGGCGTAGTAGAGGTTGTAGGTGCCTTTGCGCATCTGGTCGGTGGACCAGGCGGTGCCAAACCAGACATATTTGGTTCCGATTTTTATGATGTAGGAACCCTCATGGCCCATCCTGCGATCGCTGGGTGCCAGATTGATCTGTGGGCCGGCGTAGCCGCTGAGGTCGGGCTTGAGGGGCTGCAGGGAAAGGACGCCCCAGACAAGCCAGGGCGTGCCATCCTCATGCACGAAGATCGAGGGATCGTGGCGACCGCCGAAGCTTGCGCCCATCGGCTCGTCCAGCGGTGTGTTCAGTTCGGGACCGGCGGTGCGCAGGAGGTTGGCGAAGCCGTTGTTGGTGGTGTGGACGACGGCCCAGCGATCACCGACCCGATGCAGTTCGGGCGCCCACACGAGCAGCTTTCCAGCACGGTGTTTGACGGGTTGGGAAAGATTGATCCACGACGAGTCTTCGAATCGCCACAGGCGGGGCAGGGGCTCCCAGTTGGCGAGGTCAAGACTCCGCCAGAGATAGATGCCGACGATGCCATCCATGCCGGCTTCGAGCGTGGTGCCTGTGAGGTAATACCAACCGTCGGGCTGAAGGGTGATGAAAGGGTCGCGGATCCAATTATCGTGGATGTGGACGGCGCGGTCGTGGCTCTCGAGAGCCTCACGGAGAGCGGTTGGATCCAGACTGGCGGCAGCCCGGATGGGTGCGAACAGAGTGAGCAGAAAGGTGACGAGAGCTAGTTGGCGAGCGAACGAATTCATGGATTTACGAGGGGGATTTTTGACGACCCGGGGAGTGGTCCATCCTAGTGTTGGGGAAATGACTGAGCTTCGTCGGGTCCGGGATTGCGGTAGCGGGGATCCTTGGCGCGAATTAATGGTTCGCCGTCTTCGAGGAGTCGGACCTCAAGCGGCACGAGCGTAACCCCCTGCTCGTTGATGGTCTGGGCGTTATCCGCCAGATCGCGTGTCTCGATGTTGTCGTCGGACACGGGTGGCACATTTGCGTTGTAGAAGGCGGTGCACCACCAGCGGCCCTGTTTGTCTTGGAACGGCGTGCCGTGACCGAGGAAGCGGCCCGCAAATTGGCGCGGACCGTAGGGGCCCAAGGGGTGGTCGGCGGTGCAGTAGTAGAGATTGTAGGTGCCTTTACGCAGCTGGTCGGTGGACCAGGCGGTGCCGAAGTGAACGTATTTGTTGCCGATCTTGCGCAGGGTGGCTCCTTCGTGACCGATCCGGCGGTCGGAAGGATCGATGCGCACGGGTGCGCGCGCGAAGTCGGAGAAGTCGGGCAGTAGGGGTGCGATCCAAGTGTTGCCCCAGAGTAGGTAGATGGTGCCGTCGTAATCCTGAAAGAGGGACGGGTCGTGGCGTCCGCGCATTTTGTCTTTCAGCGGATGGGCGAAGGGACCCGCGAAACCGGGGCCGGCGGCGATGGCGAGGTTGGCTCCTTGGTTAATGGGTGTGGGACTGGTGTGGACGATCATCCACTTGCCTTGGAGGAAGTGGACCTCAGGGGCCCAGAGGCGCCAGTCCTTGGCCGGCACGGTGGCGAAGGCCGCCGACTCAACTTTTGGCCAGTAGCCGTCCGTGAGCGCGAAGGGCGAGGGCAATTCGTCCCAGTGGAGCAAGTCGTCGCTTTTCCAGAGGCGGACGGTGGTGCCGACAATTGCGGGAACGGTGGTGCCGGTGATATCCGGCCTGTCGAGGCCGCTGTTGTAGCGGTCTACCGGCCAGCGAGGATCGCCCTGGTTCGCGGTGGTGCCGGTGAGGTAGTAGGCACCGTCGGGTCCGGTGGTGACATAGGGATCGCGCATCCACACATCAAGGACGTGGATGGCGCGGTCGTTAGCGTCGATGGCGGCGCGAAGCGAAGCGGGATCATGTGGGGCCGAAAGCAATGGGCCCGCGACAAGCACAAACGGTAGCAGGACTCGGGGGAAAGCCGGCATCGGTAAGGCCACGACATGCTGCGAGGTGTGCCGCGGCAAACAGGCCGCCGTATTGCCGTAATGCGTGCCCCGCTCCTGCTGCGATCCCCCCTGCAACCGCCGTCTGTAGCAGACTGCAAGCCAGCCGAATGATCGTGGGAGACACCCAGCAAAAGGCCCGACCGACCGGAACCACCGGAGAGTCGGGCCTCGGGCACACCCGTTCCAACAAGAACGGCGCCGCGTCGAACCATTCAGGTGTGGAATGATATCAACCGTTGATTGCAGCCCCGGCGCTTGATGCCGGGGCCGCGAGCCGCACGAACAATCCATTTATTCGCGCTGAATTTCTAAGCGCAGTTTCAGAACTCCAGAGTGTTGGTGATGGACCAAGTCTGGGGCTCGGCGATGCGCACGGAATCATAGGTGCCATCGATCTGGGCGCTGATCGGGATGAGTTCGTTGCCGACGCCGATGCTGCGGACATTGAGCTGAATCCGCCAGGTCATGTTTTGACCAATCTTTCGCCGGTAGCCGACCCATGCGTCGTAGTTGGTCTCGGCCGGCCCGAAGTAGGGGCTGGTGACATCGTATTGGGCGGACCCATCGGCGAGGATCGTGACCGGGTAGCCGATCGCGACTTTGTCCTGCCAGCGGATAGCACCGCCAATGTTCAAACCGCTCAAGCGTCCACTGCTGAAGGTGTAGTTGTTCACCAGGTTGAAACGCCATTTCCGGACTTCGGGGTTGGAAGAGCCGTCGAGCAGGATCTGCTTCTGCACATTGGCCTTAATCGTGCCCCATTGATTGCCGAGCGTGGAGGTGCTCGTCACCGAGTCAGGCAGTGCCGCGGCTGAGCCACCCCAGACAGGATCAAGAATAGTGATCATCTTCTGATAGCTGGAGGCCGTGTTACTGAGCACCGCCTGCTGCCGCGCCGCATTGAGAGCAATCCGCCAGTTTTTCGTCGGATTGTAGGTGAGATCATACTCGGTGCCGGTGGCAACGGTGTCCGAGGTCTGGGCCACGATGTCGATGCGGTCGTCGTGATTGACGATCGTCGTGCCGTTGGGACCGGGGGCGAAGGAAAACGTGAAGGTCTCCATGAGTTGCTTGGCATCCGCCCCCTGCTGCCATTGTGTCCAGGCACTGAGGGCAGCGGCCGGTGCGACGGCTTGGTAAGCGGCGTTGGAATTCAACTCGATTTGGTCGTCGAGCCGGCGGACAAGTTGATTCGTGAGCTCACGGAACGCGGTATTGGTGGAAAGAGCGGAACTCGTTTCGTATTTGGTCGCCCGAAGATCGAGCCTGCCATCCAGCAGCGTGAGGATGATGCCGTATTCCTTCGTCGTACCGGTGGGGGGCGAGATGCTCTGGTTGAAGAGGTCGACGCGCTGGCCGCTGACCTTGAAGTTGTCCGACTTGTTGTAAGTCAGCGAAAGGTTGGCGCCCCAAGGCAGCTTGCCGCGCAAGAAGGGAGGTTCGTGAAGGACCGCGCCATAATTAAAGGAAGAGGCCGAACTGTCGATCCTGAGCCGGTTAGGCCAGGCGGCATCGGTCAGAATGCGAAGGCCGCTCGCTGGATCGATCGGCGGGGCGCCGGCGTCGAAGGTCTTGAACGCGTCGTTGCGCCAGCCGAGGGTGCTGACGAGGGTGTTGTCCCACCAGTAGCTGTTGGCGACAAAGACCGTGGACTTGATGTCTTCACCGTTACGACTGGTAAAGGTGGCGTTGTTGCTGAGATCGTATTTCGTTCCTTGGATCACGCTGAAGGTGCGGGTTTGCCAAGGGGCGAGAGCCACCGGAGAGGTGGGTGGCGTTTGATAAAAGAGGGTGGTGAGATTTTGGATGCCATCGAGTCCGTTATGCACCCGGATGCTTTGCACTCCGGCATTCACGGGACTGGAGGCTCCGACCAAACTGGGGCCGACGTAGGTCAGGCGCTGGATGGTGCGGTTGCTGCCGACGTCGATGGTCCGGGGATCGTTCAGGCTGTCGGCCTGCCACCAATCGTAGCCGGCGTAGTAGGCGCGTCCGCCGTAACCACTGCTGAAGCGCTTCTGTCCGGTGTAAGCACCGGTAAACACATGACGGCCCAAGAGCGTGCCGAGCCAGCCTGGCTTCAGTATTTTTTGCAGGTTGAGGTTGTAGTAGGCGGTGGCGCGGAAGGCTTCGCGATCGGTGTAGCCAGAAGACTGGAAGCTAGCCCCGGTGACCATAGGACGGCCAAGATTGGGGTTGGGCAGGCCATTGGGCAGCTTGGTGTTGATATCGATATTGATGGCGTGGGATCGGAAGTCGAAGGGGTTGACATAGCCGCTGTCCAAAGACTGCTTGTCGAAGGCAATCTCAATGCCGGCATTTCCGCCGAGGCGCTGCTCAAAACTCAGGTTGTAGCTTTTCCAGAAGGACCATTCGCGCTTGTTGGGCCCCTCGAGCATCTCGTCGTAGAAATTGAAAATCGCCGGGTCGGTTAAGCGGAAATCACGCCAGAAATTATTGAGCGCGGGACTGGCCGTCAGGTTGATGCGCTGGAGGTAGTTCTTGCCCGCCTGCAGCCGGCGCATGGCATCGTTGGCAAAGGCGGTGCCGGCGGGGTTTAGCCTTACCCGGTTGTTGTTGCCCTCGATCGCCCAGATGGCGGGATCGAGACCAGTCACACCGAACTTGGTCACGTTCGGATTCTCCATGATCAGGTTGGGCGTGCCGCTCCAGGTGGAGAGCAGGTTGCCGTTGGCGGAACCGTTGGTATTGATCGCGCGAAGATTGGGATCGGTCGGCGGGGTGCCGAGGTAGCTGCCGATGCCGGTGGTCGGATCATAGACGGGTTTGCCCAGCGCGAACCACCAGGTGAACTGGTCGTGGGGCGGCTGGGTCTGCACCTTGTTAGAGTGCTGCTTGGCCGATTCCGCGCTGAGCTTGAGGGTGCCGCTGTTCCAGGGTTTCCAAGTGACCGTGCCATAGAAGCGGGCGTCGCGGACGTAAGCCGGCTCTTGCTGATACCGCTTGTCGCCGTAAAGGGCCGCGACACGCAACGCCAGCTTGTCCTTAATGAGGACCTGGTTGTGGTCGAGGGTGGCGCGGCTAGAGCCGTTCTGGTCGAACTGGGCCTCCAATTTAGTCTTGGTGTTGTTGGTCAGCGCCTTGATCAGACCCGTGTTGATGATGCCGGCCGGGCTGCCCAAGCCGAAAAGCATGGAGTTGGGGCCGCGGTTGACCTCGACGCGATCGATGTTGTAGCCGTCGGTGGGCAAGCTGGTGATAAAATAGTCGCGGGTCTGGTCGGCGGAGCCAAGACCGCGCACGCGGTTTGAACCCTGCGGTGAGCGAATGGAGCCGAAAGCACTGACGGTGTCGGCGTTGGCGCTGGAGTCGCTGTAGTTGCCGCCGATGCCGGCGGCCTCAGTTCCGACCGTGTACACGAGCAGGTCGTCGAGAGTGTTGGCGCCGATGTCCTGCATGAACTCCTTGGTGACGACTTGGATTGAGGCCGCCACGTCCTTGAGGTCGGTGCGCAGACGGGTTCCGGCCAGTGTGTTGCTGGCTGCGTATCCATTATTGTTTTCGCCTGTGACCTCAAAAGGGGAAAGCACGAGAACGTCCTCTTTTTCGGAGACGGAGGGCGCAGCGGGGCCGGTGGTCGGGGAGGTTTGGCCAACAACAGACGCCGTGAGCAACACGGCGACGCATAGACTAATCAGATAGGATGCTTGGGTTTTCATGGGGCAGGAAACGAAGGGGCGTGCTGAAAGCGGAAGGCGGGCTCCAGCAAGAGACGGGCGGGTAGGTTCAGGGGTAGGCGTGGATGCCTTAGTGACGCCAAGAGGCTACGTGCGGCGACCCACGCGATGAAGCTTGCCGTTACTAAACAGTTTAGTAAGCAGGGCTCACTCCCATCGGTTCATGCACCCCAAACGATTGCAGAAGGAAAAGATGGTCCGGCGGCCGAGCATGAACGATGTCGCCCGGCAGGCGGGGGTGTGCAAGGCGACAGTCTCGCTCGCGCTTCGGGGCAGCCGGCAGATACCGGTTAAGACCCGCGATCGGGTGCAGCGGGCCGCCCAGAAATTGGGGTATGCGCAGAACCCGGTGGTGGCGCATTTGCTGAGCGAGCTGCGGCGAGATCATCGAATGCCACGCCGACACACTCTGGCTCTCTTCAATGCCCATGGAAACCGCGATGCCTTCACGGCCAACGATACGATTCCGACCTGGGTCCAGGGCTGCCGGCGGCGGGCCGAGGTGATGGGATATGGCACGGACGAGTTTTGGCTGCATGACCCCGGTTTTCAGCCCCGACGCTTGGGACAAATTCTGCGCGCTCGCGGGATACAGGGCGGGATTATCCTAGGAGGTTTCAACAGCAACGTTCTCCCGGAGAGCCATGCAGAAATCTGGGCGGGATTCGCGTGTGTGGTGGCGGGCGTTCGGACCCACCGTCCAACGCTCTCCTTTTGCTGCGTTGATCACCACGAGCTGGTGGTGGAGGCCGTGCAGAAGACCATGGAACTGGGCTACAAGCGTCCAGCTCTGGTGATCGATCAGCGGATCGACCGACTGGTGGACGGGCGGCTGAGCAGTGCGATGTGGCTGGCTCAGAGCGGCCTGCCGATGGAGGCCCGCGTGCCGGCGTTCATGCGCGGGGAGGCCGCTCAAAAGGATCCACGGGAATTTCAGGCATGGTTTCAGCAGTTCCGTCCGGATGTTCTGCTGACTTACTACAAGCAGGTCAAAAAGTGGCTGGGGGCCTGCGGGACCAGGGTTCCGGCCGACGTGGGGGTGGTCATGCTGGAGCGACTCGCGTCCGATGAAGGATGGGCGGGCATGGATCAACGCAACGATCTGGCCGGGGAGGCCGCCGTGGACCGGGTGATTGGCATGATCCACAACCGCGAAATTGGGCCGCCCGAAATTCCCTGCGCGACCCTGGTGGCAGCCCACTGGGTGCATGGCGACTCCGTTCGCAAGATGGCGACCTGAATTTTCGGAGGCGAGAGGCGTCGCGGCGCGGTTTATTTTCATGTCGGGTCCGGGGAGGGCTGGAATGCGGCGGCATGAGTGACGATAAAACACGGCGGCGGTTGTCGGAGTCCGGGGAGCGGATTCGTTCGAAGCCGTGCACCCCGAGGACACCCCGCTTCCCTGTGCCACCAGCCGCGTGCGGTATTGGCATTGGCACCGGCACTGTCACGGTCCGATCCACGCGCTGGTTTGGATGAGTGTCTGGGGAAGCATGATGGCGATGCCCGACAACGGGGGAGAGGCCCGGGTCATGGAGCAGCGCTTTCTCCAAGAGGTGCGACCCTTCGTCGAAACCTACTGCCTCGACTGTCACGCCGGCGCCAAGGCCAAGGCGGATTTCGACCTCAAGCCCTACACCACCGGGGCATTGGCCCTGGCGGACCACGGGCATTGGCGGTTGGTGCGGGAGATGCTGGAGGACGGCGACATGCCGCCGGACGATGCGGAGCGGCTGCCCACGCTGGTGGAGCGGGCGGCGGTGCTCGCGTGGATCAAGGATGCCTTCCAGGCGGAGGCCGCGAAAAGCGCCGGCGACCCGGGGATCGTGCTGCCGCGGCGACTGAGCAACCGGGAGTATGACTACACGGTGCGTGACCTCACGGCAGTCGATCTCCGGCCGACGAAGGAGTTCCCGATCGACCCGGCGAACACGGCGGGTTTCGACAACTCGGGCGAGACCCTGATCATGTCACCAACCCTGCTGCGGAAGTATCTGGCGGCCGCGCGCGATGTGGCGAGCCACCTGTATCTGCAGCCCGACGGCTTTGCCTTCGCGCCCTTTCCGATGCTCGCCGACACGGACCGCGACAAGTTCTGGGTTCATCGGATCATTGATTTCTACCGCCGCCAGAACACGGATCTGGCCGCCTATTTTTCCGCCGCCTGGCATTTCCGGCACCGGGCCGCGTTCGGAAAGCCGGCGGCGACGCTGGCCGACGTGGCGCGGGAGCAGGGGGTGAGCGCGAAGTATCTCTCCACCGTTCACGCGCTGATGGAAGAGGAACTGGATGAAGTTGGACCGCTGGCCGGTTTGCGGGAGCGTTGGCGGCAACTGCCCGCGCCCGGCATGGCCGGCCCGGAGGCGGTTCGGGTGGGTTGCGAGGCGATGCGGGACTACGTCGTGCGCGTGCGCAGCAAGATTGAACATCGGTTTCTCAACCTTGAGGCCGGCAAGATCGCGGCGGACAGCTATCCGCTTCTGATCTGGAAGAACGTGCAGTATGCCACGCACCGGCGGTCCTATGACCGCGCCCAACTGCAGGTGGAGGGCGAGGCCCGGCCGTACAGCGAGCCGGTGGTCGAGCCGGGCACCAAGAATCCCTTTGGTCCCGGCAAGACGCCCCTGATCGAGAACCTGCCCGGTGATCCCGACCTGCACGTGCCGGCCGGGCAGCGCGCGCGTTACGAGGCGGCGTTCGCCCGGTTCAGCAGCGTGTTTCCCGACCTGTTCTACAAGGCCGAGCGGGGTCGCAATTATTTCGAAACCAAGAAGGACACGGGGCGCTACCTGAGTTCGGGCGTGCACAGCCGCCTCGGTTATTTCCGGGATGACCAACCGCTTTATGAACTGATCCTCGACGAGGCGGGCCAGGCGGAGCTCGACGCCCTGTGGTGGGATAGCGAGTTTGTCGCCAACGCGACGCTGCGCACGTTGCGGCAGAACGCCGGCAACAAGAGCATGACCGCGGCGAATCCCGATGCGGACGTGAAGGACATTGAACCGCCGGCCGCGGCCACCGACACCGTTTCGGAGACCGAGATCCGGCGAATGCAGGCGCGGCTTATCGACCTGACGGAGGGAAAAAGCGAACTGGTCAGCGCGGCGATCAGTAACTTTTTCAACGTCACCAACGCCACGATCCGGGCGGTGGAGGCGGCCCGCATCGCGGCTGAGCTCGCGCACCTGGATGCCCTGCTGAAATTCACGGAGCGGGCCTACCGACGTCCCCTGTCGCCTGCCGAGCGGGAGGTCACGCTGGCCTTTTACCGGACGACCCGGCAGGAAGGGCTAACCCATGAGGAGGCGATCCGGGAGTGTGTCACGGCCGTGCTGGTGGCGCCGGATATGAATTACCGCCTCGACCTGCTGGCGGAGGGACCGGGGATCGAACCGTATTCCGATCATGCCCTGGCCAGCCGGCTGAGCTATTTCCTGTGGTCGAGCATGCCGGACGAGGCGTTGCTCGCGCGGGCCGCCGCGGGGGAACTCAGGCGGCCAGAGGTCATCGCCGCCGAGGCCCGGCGGATGCTGCGCGATCCGCGCGCCCGGGCGCTGGCGGTGGAGTTTGGCGGAAACTGGCTAGAATTCCGCCGCTTCGAGGAGATCGCGACGGTGGACCTGGCGCACTTCACGACGTTCACGCCCGAGTTGCGGCAGGCGATGTATGAGGAGCCGGTGCGGTTCATGCTCGATGTGTTCCAGCGCGACCGGTCGATCCTGGATTTCCTGCATGCGGGGGACACGTTCGTGAACTCAGTGCTGGCGGCCCATTATGGGATTACGCCCGGGCCGGCCGGTGCGGACGGGTGGAGTCACGCGCCCGAGGCCTACCGGCAGGAGAGGGGAGGACTGCTGCCGATGGCGGCCTTCCTGACACTGCACGCGCCCGGGTTGCGCACGAGCCCGGTTAAGCGAGGGAACTGGGTGGTGAAGAACCTGCTCGGAGAACGCGTGCCACCGCCGCCGGCCGATGTGCCGGTGCTGCCCAGCAGCGAGGCGGAGAGTGATCTGCCCTTGCGGGAGATGCTGGCGCGTCACCGGGAGGACCCGAGCTGCTATTCCTGCCACGCCCGGATCGATTCTTTCGGGCTGGTCTTCGAAGGTTTTGGCCCCATCGGCGAGCGACGGACTAAAGACATGGCCGGCCGGCCGGTGGATACGCGGGCGGAGTTTCCCGACGGCGGCCATGGCGAGGGGCTGGCGGGCGTGCGCGAGCACATCCGCGCGCACCGGCAGGACGACTTTGTGGCGAACTTTTGCCGGAAGCTCCTGGCCTACGCCCTGAACCGCAGCCCGATCCTGTCGGACGATCTGCTGGTCGAGGACATGCAGGCCAGGTTGGCGGCCAACGATCACCGCTTCAGCGCGGTCATCGAGAGCATCGTCACGAGTCACCAGTTTTTGCACAAGCGCGGCACCCCCCGCGAACCATGAACCCCCTCGCGTCATGAACCCCATGAGCCATCGTTCCGCTTCCCCCCGCCACACCCTTAGCCGCCGCACGTTCCTCAAGGGCGTGGGGGTGACCATGGCGCTGCCCTGGCTCGAATCACTCGCCGGACCGCTCGTCACCACTGCCGGCGAGACGGCGGGCGCGGCGGCCGTGGCGCCCAAGCGTTTTGGGGTGATGTTCATGGGCAACGGCATCTGTCCGCCGCACTGGTGGGCGAAGGAGACGCCCGTCGGCCTCGAACTCGGACGGTCGCTGGAGCCGCTGGAGCCGCTCAAGCACAAGATCAACGTGATCGAAGGGCTCTTCAACCGTCAGGCCACGGGACAAGGCATCCATCCGGCGCAGACCGGCAACCTGCTCTCCGGCACGCCCATCGCCAAGGGCTCGATCATCCAGGGTGGCATCAGCATGGACCAGGTTCTGGCCAACCACATCGGGCAGGAGACCGTCCAGCCCAGCATGGTGCTCGCCTGTGAGCAGCCGATGACGGGTTACCACGAGACCAATTTCTCCAACGCCTACAGCTCGCACATCTCCTGGCGCAACGCGGATTCCCCGGTGCCCAACGAGCTGTATCCCGCCCTGGCCTTCGACAGCCTGTTCGAGAACCGTGGAAGCCTGCGCAACCTCAGCGTGCTGGACCGTATCGCCGACCGGGCCAAGGAACTGAGCCGCCGCATCAGCGCGGCGGACAAGGGCAAGCTAGACGAATACCTCACCAGCGTGCGCGAGGTGGAACGCGGCATCGAACGCATGCGCTCCGGCATGGACAAGGCCGCAGATCGTGCCAAGCACACCGGCCGGCCCCTCTTCTCGATGCAGCGGCCCGAGAACGGGCTCCCGGAAGGCCTGCGCGAGCACACGCGGCTGATGTGCGACATCATCGCCCTTGGATTCCAGACGGACAAGACCCGCGTGGCCTCGCTGCTGCTCGCGCGGGATTTGTCGGGGTTGTATTATCCCTGGCTAAACGCCCCCGACCCGCATCACAAGACATCGCACAGCGACACCTCGGACCACTACGAGCGCATGACCCGGTTTCATGTGAGCCAACTCGCCTACCTGTCCAAGCGGCTGGACGAGATGCCCGAGGGGGACGGCACGGTGTTGGACAACACATGCCTCATGTTCCTTTCCAACATGTGGTCGGGGTCGCGGCACGACAACTCCAAGGTGCCGCTCGTGACCGTCGGCGGTTTGGGCCGGACGCTCAAGACCGGCCGGGTGCTCGACTACACCGGGGCGGGCGACGACAATCGTAAACTATGCAGTCTCTACCTGAGCCTGATGGACCGCATGGACGTGAAGCTCGACCACTTCGGTGACGCTGACGAGCGGCTGGCGGGAGTTTGAGGCGCGGTTCCGATCATCGCCGCACATGGCCGGGCTATCGCTCGAGGACGTCGATCAGTATGCGATTGCAGCGCTAGGGGCCGTGAACCGGGGAAGGAGAGAGGAGGGGCAGGATGTTCCCAAGCCACGAGCGGCTCAGGGCGACTTGTTGAAGCGGACGACAGCGTGGGGGCGATGTGAGCTGGTCATGAGGGCGCGCAGGCGGGCGGCAATCTCAGGCTCCTCGGTGGCGAGGTCGCGCGTTTCAGAGGAATCGGAGGCTAGGTTGTAGAGCTCGAGTTTTTCGGGTTTTTCGTTGGCGAGGTTGAGCCGCACGGCTTTCCAATCACCCGCACGGACAGCCTGCGAGCCGACGCCTTCGTAGAATTCCCAGTAGAGGTGGTCGTGCCTTCTCTGTCCGGGTTTTCCGAGCAGGGTGGGCAGGAAGGAAATGCCGTCGAGGTCGGCGGGGACGGGGGCACCGGCGATTTCGGCAAAGGTGGGAAAGAGATCCCAAGCAGCGTTGATATGTTCGCTCACGGTGCCGGGTTGGATGCGGCCGGGCCAGCGGGCGATCATGGGGGCGCGGATGCCGCCTTCGTAGAGGTCTCGTTTAAAGCCGCGGAAAGGGCCGTTGGAGTCGAAGAACTCCACGTTGTGGCCGCCGCCGCCGTAAGCGCCGTTGTCGCTGTCGAAGATGACGAGGGTGTTTTCGTCGAGGCCGAGCTCGCGCAGTCGGGCCATGATCTGGCCGACGGTGAGATCAACATACTGCACCATTCGGGCATAGCTACGCTCGACAGACGGCCAGTCGCGGTCGGCAAATTCACCGAGGTCGAAGACTTCAGTGCCGTCGCCGGTGGCCCTGGCTTTTTCGCCGTTGTTGTGCGGGAGGTTGAGAGCGAGGTAGAGGAAGAAGGGGCGGTCGCGGTGCGTGACGATGAAGTTCATTGCGTCCTGCTCGATGAGGTGGGGCGCGTAGGTGCCTTTGACCTTGGCGACACCGGTGCCCTCGGGCAGGTGAGGGAAGGGGTGGGCGGGGTCGAGGACGTTGGCGGGGAGCGTTTCCTTCACCCCGTTGCGGTAGAGAAACTCGGGGAAAAAATTGTGGGCGTGAAACATGTTCACGTAGCCGTAGGCGTGGTCGAAGCCGTGGCGTAGGGGATCGTCGACGGGGAGAGGTTCGCCCACGCCCCATTTCCCGATGATGGCGGTGGTGTAGCCGGCGGCTTTGAGGGCTTCGGGGAGCGTGACACGCGCAGGGTCGAGCTGCTGGCCCTTGCCGTTGCCGCGCACGGAGGTGCGGCCGGTGTGGAGACCCTCGAGGAGGCTGGAGCGCGAGGGGCCGCAGACGGTGGAGCCGGAGTAGTGTTGGGTGAAACGCATCCCCTCGGTGGCGAGCCGGTCGAGGTGTGGTGTCTTCAGTTTTTTTTGGCCGTAAGAGCCAAGGTCGCCGAGGCCGAGGTCGTCGGCGAGGATGTAGATGATGTTGGGGCGGCCCGCGGCGGCGGGTGATGCGGCTGCACGAAGAGGGGAAAAAACGCCGAGGCAGAGAAGGAGCGAGCAAAGGGAGGCGGCGAGCGGGCGCGAGCAGGGGTGATTCATAAATTAGAGGGAGTTAGAGAAAATATGGAGGAGAGCTTTAAGCTCGCGGATTTTTTCGGGGTGGGCTGAAGCGAGGTTGGTTTTTTCGCCAGGATCATCAGTGAGGTTATAAAGTTCGGGAGGGGTTTCGGGGGAAAGGTTTCGCTTGCCGCCATGAGGGAGGAGTTTCCATGGGCCGGAGATGACGCCGACGGGCTGGCCATCGTTCATGCAGAAATAGGGCTGCGAGGCGAAGGGAGCTGAGGGGGTGAGCAGATGGGCCGAGAGGTCATGGCCGTCGAGCGCGCGGTCGGGGAGGGGCGTGCGGGTGAAACGGGCGAGGGTGGGGAAGAGATCAATGGTCGAGACGAGGGCGTCGCTGGTCTGGCCGGCGGGGATGCGGGTGGGCCAGCGGATGATGGCGGGGACGCGGAGGCCGCCTTCGTAGGTAGAGAATTTGCCATCGCGGAAAGTGCCCGCGCTGCCGGTGGCGTCGCCTTTGCCGAGCCAGGGGCCGTTGTCGGAGGCGAAGAGGACGAGGGTGTTCTCGTCGAGCCCGCGGGCGGCGAGGTGATCGAGGAGGCGGCCGACGTGGTAATCGATTTCCTCGACGGTGTCGCCGTAGAGGCCGCGCGGGCTTTGGCCGAGAAACTCTGACGAGGCAAAGAGCGGGACGTGCGGCATGGCGGGCGTGAGGTAGACGAAGAAGGGTTTTTTGTCGGCGGAGGCGCGGTCGATGAAGTCGAGGGCGCGGTCGAAGTAGCGACGGGTGAGCGATGCTTGGTCGGCGGGGAATTCGACGATCTGTTGTCCCTCCATGAGTGGGACGAGGTCGCGGAGGCCCTTGGCTTCGATGGCGGCGCGGTTGGCGACATTATTTTTCACGAAGGATTGTGCTTCGAGGGCGCGCTCGCGGGTCCAGCCATCGCGAAAGGTGGCGTTGTCGGCCCACGCTTGGGAGGGGCCGACATACATGTCATTGCTGTAGGGGATGCCCAAATAGGTGTCGAAGCCCTGGGCGGTGGGTAGGAATTGCGGGGCATCGCCGAGGTGCCATTTGCCGATGCAGGCGGTGGCGTAACCGCGGGGGCGGAGAAATTCGGCGAGGGTGAGTTCACCGGGCGACAGGCCGTTGTTGCCGGGGACGAAGACGCCGCGCACGCCGTGGCGCGAAGAGTAGCGGCCCGTCAACAGACTCGCGCGCGAGGCGGAGCAGACGGAGGCGGCAACGTGGAAGTTGGTGAAGCGGACACCCTCGGCGGCCATGCGGTCGAGGCGGGGGGTGCGGATGCTTTCGGAGCCGTAGCAGCCAAGGTCGGCGTAGCCTTGGTCGTCGGTGAAGATGATTACGATGTTGGGCGGGCGCTCGGTGGCGCCAATCGCGGAAACCGCCGCGAAGATCAGGAGTCCGAGGAGAGTCAGGACGGGCATGAAGACGAGGCGTGGGTTCATAACAGGAGGACGACGACGGGGGATCAGGTTGTGCCGGGTGGGATGAGGCTAGTGGTCCGGCGGGACTGGGAAACGCGCCGCAGTGCCAACAGGCTCAGGGTGGAGAGGAACCAGACGCTGGGGGCGCCTCCTCCTCCGCCACCACCACCGCCAGTCGTGGGGGGCGACGGTGGCGGTAGTGTCGGCGTGGTCGCGGTTGTCGAGCCGCTCACGGGACCGGCGTAATCAGACAGGCCGAATGTGTTCAGTGCGGCGACGCGGAAGTAATATGTCGTGCTGTCGTTGAGTCCGGTGACGGTGGTGCCGGTGGCGTTGGCGGCGAGGTCGGTGAGATCGGTCCATGGGCCGGCCGAGGCCGGGCTGCGTTGGACGCGGTAGGCGGTCTCATTGCTGGCGTTGTCGGTCCAGGAGAGTGTGATGCTCGATGCTGTGGCGGTGCCGACCGCCAAGCCGCCGGGGGCAGAGGGAAGGGTGGCGGCGGTACCGAAGCGGATGTCTGTGGTGGTGGTGGTTTCGATGTCGAGGTAGGTGGCCTTGTTGGCGTCGGTGATCGTGGTGCCACCGATGGTGACGTTGTTTAACTCTACGTTTTTCACTCGGAAGGTGGCGGTACCGTTGGAGGCGGCGTTGGTCTGGCCGCGGATCCGGCCTTTGCCGAATTGGGCGTCGACCGTGATGTTACTGAGCAAAAGATCCCCGAGATAGCCGACGTTCGCCAACGGCACTTGCTGGGCGCCGGGCACACCGTTGCTGCTGGAACGCGGTTTCAAGTTCACCAAGCCGGGGATGGTGCCCTCGATGCGGATGTTTTGCAGAATGGTCAGCGTGTTGCCGCCGTAGCCGAAGGGGCGGTAGTCGAGGCCGATCTGGGCGGCGACGAGTCCGTTGTTGTTGCCGAGGCCGATCCACTCGGGGTGGATAATGTCGATGTTTTCGAGCAGCGAGGAACCGGAGTTGTAGGTGTTACCGCCATCTCCACCCCAACCGTAGGTGAGGATGGCGCCGTTGTGGCCGGCCCAGAGCACGCAGTCGTGGACCCAGATGTCGAAGTTGTAGAAGTGGTCGTCGACGGCGCGCAGGAAACTGTGACTGATCTCGGAGCCGGAACCGACGCGGACTGCGTCGTTGTTGGAATGCCAGCCGAGGAATTTCAGGTTCTTGATCGTGGCGCGGTTGCCGACGATGCCGTGCTCGGGGGACTCCATCATGGTGACGCCCTCGACGGTGGCGTTGTTGTTGCCGATAAGGACGAGCTGACCGTAGTCGGTGCCGGAGAAGCCCGGGGTGCCGTGCCAAGTGTATTGACGGCCGGTGAGGAGTCCGCGGCCGAAGATTTTTTGGTTGGAGTTGCTCTGAGCTTGGCGAGTGAGGATACCTTCGACGAAGGCGCCGCCTTCGAGGTAAAGCGCTTGGCCGTTTTGCAGGGCGAGGACGCCGTCGCTGCTGATGAGACCGGTGCCGCCGGCGTAGTTTTTCAGGTTATGATAGCCGGCCGGGAAGAAGATGGTGGAGGCGGCGGCGAGGCTGGCGGGGCTGACGGTGGGGCCGTAAACAACGACACCGGCGTCGGTGCGGCCGGGCTGGCCGGTCTCGGTCGGATCGACGAAGATGCCGAGCATGTGTTTGATCCACAGGTTCGGTGAGGTCTGGTTGTCGGCGGCGATGAAATTGACCGAGAGGTAGCGGTTGGCGGCGTTGACGGTGAAGGTTGTTTCCGTGCCGGAGGTGGACGTGGGAGTGTAGCCGTAGCTGCGCGGCGAGAGCGTGATGGATGTGGCGTCGGTGCCGAATTTCTTGACGACGCGGAAAGTGAGAACGGAGCCGGCGGCGGGGTTGTAGCTGACGTTGACGAAGGAGAACGTGCGGCCCTGCAATTCGGTGGCGCGGAAATCGCCGGCATAGATTGCCTCGGACATGAGAACCTCAACCTTTTGCTCGGGGCCGTTGCCGAGGCGGACGTAGACGTCGTATCTATCGGAGAGCTTCGCCTGTCCGGTCGCGTCGGGCCAGTCGTAGCTGATGAGCTGGGCTGAGGCGGGGGCCAGCAGCGTGCTAAGAGCGAGGAACAGTGAGGAAAAATGCTTCATCGCATGAAGAAAAGCTTTTGGAGGGGGCGAGCTCAGTCACAGTCGATCACGACGCGGCGATAGGCAGTAAGCGGAACGCCGGAGTTTTTGTCCTGAACTTCGAGGATGAGGTGCAGCTGTCCGCGATGGGGCGGAGTCGTCACGGTGAAGCGGGCAAGCGGTCCGTTGCTTTCGATGATCGGCAACGGTCCGAGGTGGGTGCCGGCTTCGGGGTAGAAATACCAACGGAATGTGAGAGTGTCGCCATCGGGGTCGGAGGAGGCGGAGGCGTCGAAGCGGAGAGTCTGGCCCGGGAGGGCGTCGACGCGGGCGATGCGTTCGCTGCGGTCACCATTGAGCGCGGCGACGGGAGGATGGTTGGCCTGGGCGTAGGGTTGCACGCACCAGTCCATGCGGGCCTGGAATTCGTTCTGGTAGGCGCGGCGCCAGCGGAAGATGGGGACGCCGATGCCGTGGTAGTGGATGCCGGTTTGAGGGTCGGTCCAGCAGTCGGCGGCTTCGGGGACCATGGCGAAGGGCATGAATTTTTCCTCGGTAGCGACGAGATCCGCCCACTTGAGTTGGTCGGCGCGGACGTTGAGCCGTTTTTGAGTGGCGAAGCGGCCGCCCCAGCCGCCCCACGTCGGTTCTTCGGGGACGTAGAGACCGGGGTTGGCGTGGCCGAGCCACGTGCTCGTGCCGCCGCCTTCGAGAGTGTGATCGATTTCCGGCTGCTGCCATTTTTCGCGGCGCGGGTAGAGGGCGCCGAGCGGGCCGTGGTTGGTCTGAACGTGTTCGCGGGCCCAGTCGTGCTGGCCTTTGCCGGGGTAGGCGGCGGACGGATTCCAAGTCACGGGGCCGTCGTTGTTCATGAGATTAAAAACCTGCAACTGGCTGCGGAGGTAGCGCACATGGGGGAAACTGCGCGCGATCCATGCACCGGCGTCGTCCTGGCCGGCGTCGTCGTAGATGCGGAGCTTGGCGAGCGCGGCGTCGAAGGCAGCAGCGTTGAGCCGGGCGCGGAGATCCCACAGCGCCTGCGCGAGGCAGTTGGCTCCGGCGTTGATGCAAAGGTAGAGAGGCCTCGGGTCGCCGTTGGTCAGGGCACGCACGATCAATTCCGAGCCGTCAGTGCTGCGGCCGTCGCCGACACCGAGCATGCCGTATTCGCGGGGACCGCTGCCGGTGCGGCTGAGGAGGTGTTCAACAGTCGGCCAGCCGTCAGCGTGGAGCAGGAGATTATCGCGCACGCGCCCGTAGGCGTGGATGCGCTCGGTAATCATCGTCGGCTGGACGTCGTTGCGGACCAGGTCGGAGTCGTTTTTGCCGGCGTATTGATGGCACGACGACACAGCGATGAGGCCTTCGACGTCGAACTGGTTGGCGTGAACGAGCAGGCGCACCATGGTCTGCGAGTCGTCGGCCTCGTTGCCCATGTCGGTGAGGACGACGATGCGGCTGCGGGGTATTTCGACGAAGCGCAGGGTGGCGGTTTCTTCGCCGGCGGAGGTGGCGGCGAAAGTGACGGTCGCAGCGAAGATTGCCGCGAGGGGCAGCAAAAGGCGAAGGCGCCGTTTCACGAGGACATCAGCGGGCACCGGGCATCTTGAGGCCGAGGCTGGCCATGTAGGGTGCGATTTCCATGACCATGACGCCGTAGCCGTAACCGGTTTCGTCGGTGGTCTTGGAGAGCTGGAAGGTCATGTATTTGCCGTCGTCGGAGATGACGCCCTGCGTGCATTTGAAGACGGGGTCATCATTGAAGAACGTGAGGCGTTGGGTGGCGCCGGTGCCGTCGAGGGCGACGATGTAGTGGTCGATACCGTCGTAATTTTTCTTGCCGGGCACGTTATGGCGGTGGCGGCTGCTCTCAACGAGCGTGTAGCGGCCATCGGGGAAAATGCCCTCGGGTTCGCTGTAACGGTCGGGGAGTTTGGTGTAGTCGGTGAGCTTGCCGGTGTTGAGGTCGAGGCCGTAGGTTTCGGAAAGGTAGTTGTCGCGTTTGGTGTAGATGTTGAAAATCAGTTCGTGCTCGGCGCCGGGGCGGAAGTTTTGGGCTTCCATGAGGCTCTCGGGGCGGGGCAGGTCGACTTCCTTGAGGACGGTGCGTCGGTTGACGAGCGAGGGGATGCCGTTGGCGTCGTAAGCGATGTCGGCGAGGTCGAGGCCTTTGTTCACGGCCCAGAAGATTTTCATCTGGGTGCGGGAGACGGCGGGGCCTTCCTTGCAATGCGCGCCGAGCGCCACGGGTGGTTTGCCGGAGCCGGGGCGCAGCACCCAGAGCTCGGCGCCCACTTCCTGCCGCGAGGGGCCGGGATTGGCGGGGTCAAAGAAGCGGGCACCGGAGAGGAGAATGTCACCGTTGGCGAGGTAGAGTGCGCGGGTGTAACCGGCGTGCGGGTAGTGATGCGTGAGCGGGGTGATTTCGCGGGTGGCGAGATCGACCTCGAAGACGTCGCCACAGGTTTTCTCGAGGAAGACGATGCGTTTGCCGTCGTGCGACCAGTCGGGACGTTCGCCGAAAGTCGTCACCGCTGTGATGAAGGGCGGCATCAAGTGAGGATATTTCAATTCCTTGATGCTTTTGGCGGGCGCGTAAGGTGCGGTGACGAGTAGCAGAGCTGTCAGGGGGAGGAGGGTGTTTTTCATGGACGGGGAATAATAGGAGTTTGCGTGAAGATGCGGGGCGGAGGGACGCGTTTCATGGGGTGGCTGGCGTCGGGACAGCGGTGCCCGCGGCGGAGCGTTCGCGGTCGTCAAGACGGACCTTGATACGGTCGAAGCGCACTTCGCCGAATTTCCCGGGCATCACGCGGTCGTGGTGCTTGAGAAAATAGACGTAGAATTCCTGTCCGGTGATCTCGTTGTCGTCGCCCGTGGAGACGATCGTGGGATAGTCGTTGAGATGCGGATCCTGGAACAGGATCTGCCAGTCGCTCCACACGAGACCGTCGACGGAAGTGGTCAGTTGGAGTTCGCTCTGGCGCACGTCCTCCCATTTGCTTCCGCGGGTGACGATGATGAAGCGGCCCAGGAAGGTGTTGTAGGCGGCGTCGCCGTGCATCAAGCCGCGCGTGGGGATATTGAGCGGGGTGAAGCGTCCGCCGAGACCGGGCTCGCGCCAATCGCCCTCGTGGTACTTGTGCCAGACGCCGACGCGTCCTGCCTGCGCGCTGCGGACAACGTCGTCCACCCGGGCGCGCATGACGGCCACGCCGTCTTCGAGGCGGTCGCCGACCACGCGGTTGTCGCGGTAGTAGAGGCGGAACCAGCCGTCGTGGACTATCACGTTGGCATAGCCAACGTTGAGATTGCCTTTGGCGCCGGTGTACCAGTCGCGGAACGAGGCGTTGGGTTCCATAATGTAGCCGAGCCACTTCCAGTGGCGGCCGCCGTCGCCTGACAAGGCGAGGCCGAAGCGGAAATAGACGCCGCGCCGTCCTTGGTCGCCGCGGGCGACGACACTTTCCTCGGTGTGGATGAAAGCCAGCACCTGCCCGTTGCCGAGATCATGAATGCCAGCGAACCAGCCGAAGTTGCCCGGCTGGTCGCGGTCGAGGCGGCGGTTGGGCAAACCGACAAACTCCACGCCGCGTTCGGCGACGAGCGCGAAGGGTTCGTCTAGCGTGCCAACGGCTAGTGTCTGCCCCTCGGGTACCTTGGAACAGGTGCTGAACCACTTGCTCTGCTCGCGTTCGGCGATCCGGTAGATGCCGGTGTCGAATTCACGGATACCGAGATCCTTCATACGGGCGGAAGACATCACCGTCTCCGGTGCGGCTACCGTGAAGGCGACGGTGGCGGGCGTTCCTTGGGCGGCGTGGGCGTTGTCGCCGAAGAGGGCACAGGCCAGGGCGGCGAGGCGGAGGAGGGGTAGACGGGGTGGCTTCATGAAGGTGATGGATCAGGCGATAATGTCATGGACCACATTGCCGTGGACATCGGTGAGACGGAAATCCCGCCCTTGGAACCGGAACGTGAGCCGGGTGTGGTCGAGCCCCAGCAGATGCAGGATGGTGGCTTGGAAATCGTGGACGTGAACGGGGTCCTTGATGACATTGAAGCCCAGATCGTCGGTCTCGCCGTAGCAAAAGCCCGGCTTAACTCCTCCGCCGGCGAGCCAGCTGGTGAAGGCGTAGGGGTGGTGGTCGCGCCCCCAGCGGTGGCGTTCACCGAGATTGCCCTGGATGAAAGGCGTGCGACCAAACTCGCCGCCCCAGATGACCAGGGTGTCGTCCAGTAGTCCCAGGCGCTTGAGGTCGCTGACGAGGGCGGCGGAAGGTTGGTCCGTGTCGCGACACTGGTCATAGAGTTCGGTCGTTACCGAATTGTGCTGGTCCCAGCCCGCGTGCATCAGCTGGATGTAGCGTGAGCCACGCTCGATGAGGCGGCGCGCCATCACGCAGTTGTGGGCAAAGCTTCCGGGCCGGTTAACCTCGGGGCCGTAGCTGGCCAGCACCTCCGGCGGTTCCGCCGAAAAATCAGCCAGCTCCGGCACGCTCATCTGCATGCGTGCCGCCATCTCGTATTGGGCGATCCTGGTCGTGATTTCCGGGTCGCCGAGCAGGTGGTGCTGTTGCGAATTGATCTGGGCGATCGCATTCAGGACCTCGCGCTTCATCCGCGGGCTGATGCCGGGGGCGTTCTCCAGGTAGAGCACCGGCTCCCGGCCGCCGCGGAATTTCACCCCTTGGAAACGGGAGGGAAGAAACCCGTTGCCCCAATAAAATTCGTTGAAGGTCTGACCGCAGGTGGTGGCATGGTTTACCGAAGTCAGCACGACGAAGGCCGGCAGTTCCTCGGTTTCGGAACCCAGGCCGTAGCTCAGCCAGGCGCCCAAGGTGGGCCGGCCGGGCAACTGGGCGCCGGTCAGCATGAACGTGACGGCGGGGGCGTGGTTTACCGAATCCGTGCGGAGCGACTTGATGAAACACAGCTCGTCGACGATCTTTGCCGTGTGGGGGAGAAAGTTGCTGACCCAGGCTCCGCTTTGGCCGTGCTGACGGAAAGGTTCGATGGGGGCCAGCATCACCTTGCCGTTCGCTTCGCCTGTCATGGTACTGAAGATCTTGTCCCCGACGTAAGACGGCGGGACAACCTCGCCGTGCATCTGCTGCAAACGCGGTTTCCAGTCGAATAGATCGACGTGGGTGGGGCCGCCGCTCATGAACAGGTGGATCACGCGCTTGGCCTTCGGGGCGAAGTTGGGCAGTCCGGGAAGTCCTCCGAAGCGTTGGGATGGGGCGGCCGTAGCAGCGGAGAGCCCGTTGCGCGCCAGAAGGTAAGCGAGCGCGGCAGTGCCGAGCCCGGCGGCGCTGTGGCTGATAAACTGGCGCCGGGAGAGGTGCTGCTGGCGGGCGTGGATCGGGTTCATAGATCAGCTCTTTGTGAGGGTTTCATCCAGATTGAGCACAGCCAGGCAGAGCATGGCCCAGGCGGCGTGCTCGGCGGGGTCGGTTGAAAGAGCCGCACGCCAGTCGCCGACGTTGAGGAGCGCCCGCGCATCTTCCGGACTGGCGGCGAAGGCGGCCTCGTGGCGGGCCAGTCCGGCGAGCAGAATGCTGGCCTCGGCGGCGCTCGGTGAACGAGACAGCAGTCGTTGGAAGACAAAGTGCAGGCGGTCTCCCGGCAAAGTCCCGGCGGCCAGCGCGTGCCCGGCTAGGACACGGGCCGCCTCGACATAGGTCGGATCGTTCAGCGTGGCGAGGGCGTGCAGAGGAATGTTGGTGCGCGTGGGCTTCACAGAGCAGACGAAGCGCGCGGGGGTGTCGAAAAACACGGTGGGCCCGACGCTCCGCCGCCAAAAGGTGTAGAGACTGCGACGGTAGAGGGATTCCCCCGTGTCGGCCTGATAGTGTAGTTTTCCGAAGGATGATTCCTCCCAGATGCCGGGTGGCTGGTAAGGGAAAACGCCGGGACCCCCCATCGTGCGCACCAGCAAGCCGCTTGCAGCCAGCGCCTGGTCGCGGATCATCCATGAAGGCAGGCGAAACCGGGGGCCGCGGGCGAGATGACGGTTTTCCGGGTCCCGATCCAACAGCTCCGGCGTGAGCCGGTTATCCTGCCGGTAGGTCGCGCTGGTGACGATGGTGCGCACGAGGTGTTTCATGTCCCAGCCGGAGTCGCGGAAGTCGGCGGCGAGCCAGTCCAGCAGATCGGCATGCAACGGGACTTCGCTCTGAACCCCGAAATCCTCGACTGTCTTCACGAGCCCGACGCCGAAGAACATCTGCCAGATGCGATTCACGGTGACCCGGGCCGTCAGTGGGTTCTCCGCGGAGAACAGCCAGCGGGCCAGGTCGAGCCGGTTGGCGGGTGCCCCGGACGAAAGTCCGGGCAAAAAAACAGGCACGCCGGGCGCCACCTCGGCGAGGGGACGGTTGTAAAGGCCGCGATCGAGCACGTGGGCGGGGCGCGGCTTGGGGGCATCGGCCATGATCATCACCCGGACCATGGCACCCAGGAGCTTATCCCGGGCGGCGACGGCGGCGTGCAGCCGTCTCACTGCGGCGGCGTAGGCGGGCTGGGCGCCTTCGATGGCCTCGGCGAGGGCGAGGAGCTTCTCGGCGGAGCGGGTGTGGGCGGCCTTGTCGAGCGCGCCCAGGATCTCTCCGTTGAAGCCGAGGGCGGCGGGGGATTTGGAGGCAGGCTCGCCGGGCGGACGAGGAAATACGGCCAGCTCCAACTCGTCCACCGCCGCTTGCAGCGGTGCGAGCCGGTCTTCGCAGGCGGCCAGCTCGGCGCGCTGCGCGGTCGTTGAGAGATCGAGGACCGGCTTGGTTTGCGGGTCGCCTCCGGAGCCGTCGACCGGTGTGCGGTTGAAGAACGCGGAGAACGCATAGTAGTCGCGTTGGGTGACGGGATCGAACTTGTGGTCGTGACAGCGGGCGCAACCAAGGGTCAGCCCGAGCCAGGCCGTGCTCGTCGTCTCAGTCATGTCGAGAACGTAGTCGATGCGGTTTTCCTCCGCGATGCGGCCGGCTTCGCCATTGATGGCATGGTTGCGCAGGAATGCGGTGGCCAAGATCTGCTCGGTGGTGGCATGCGGAAGCAGATCCCCCGCGAGCTGCCAGAGGGTAAACCGGTCGTAGGCGAGGTTTTCGTTGAACGCTTTGACGACCCAATCCCGCCAGGGCCACATGGTGCGCGTCAGATCGCCGCGGTAGCCATTGGTGTCTGCGTAGCGGGCGAGTTCGAGCCAGTCCCAGGCCATGCGTTCGCCGTAAGCCGGCGAGGCGAGCAGTCGGTCGACGACGCGCTCAAAGGCGCCGGCCTCGCGATCAGCGAGGAACTCCGCCACCTCGGCCGGAGTGGGTGGCAGGCCGGTGAGATCCAAGGTAACCCGACGGATGAGGGCCGAGCGGCTTGCCTCCGCCGCCGGAGCAAGCCGGACAGCCGCGAGGTGCTGGCGCACGAATGCATCAACGGGATGCCCCGCGGTCGATGACCGGCCGTCCGAGGACACTTCCGGACGAGTGAGGGGGGTGAATGACCAATGGCGACCCCATCGGGCGCCGCTCGCGACCCAGCGTGTCAGCAGGTCCTTTTGGTGGGGGGAGAGGCGCTTGTTCGAATCAGCCGGCGGCATCAACTCGTCGTCGAACGACGAGTTGATGCGGTTGATGAGCTCGCTCTCGGCGCTGTCACCGGGCTTGATGATGAAGTATCCTTGGCGCGGGGCCTTCGCGTCCGGCTCCTCGTCCAACCGCAATTTGGCCTTGCGATGGCTGGCGTCGGGGCCGTGGCAGTGAAAGCAATTGTCGGAAAGAATCGGGAGGATTTCGCGGCTGAAATCCGGATCACGGTCCGTGGCACTGGCCTCCCCCCCGGCGACGAGCGTCGCCGCGAGCGCAGCGAAAACATGCGACGGCCGCAGACGGACGCGGGAAGACGAAGGATACCCGCTGCCGGCTTTCACTGGGGGGCTTGGTGTTGTTTGCGCACGAGGATGACCCAGTCGCGGTCCGGGTCGGAGGGCGGCTGGCCAAGGAATTGGCGGGCGTTGTTGTCGCCGTCGCCATCTTCGCCGGTATTGCCGGTGTTGGTGATGGTGGTGATCGAGCCGGAGCGGGGATCGCCGCCGTTGCGGGGGTCGAACCAGCGGATCTCGTAGGTGCCGAGGAAGCGCTCTTTGCCGAGCCCGGTGTAGAGGCCGCCGGCGCTGCCGAGGTTTAGGATGGTTTTGGTGCCGCCGGATTTGAGGAAGATGACGTAGGTGTCGCCGGGGAGTGCGAGGCAGTAGCCGTTGCGATGAGAGATTAGCTCGTTGGCAGGGTTCATGCGCCAGAAGGGAATTTTGTTCTTCCCGAAGAAGTCCAAGGCGTGCCGGGCCTGGTCCCAGAATTTGTCGCGGGTGCGCCAGTCCTGACAGGTGAGGTCGGAGTGCGGATTTTTGTATCCGAAATACCATTCGTTGCCCCAAGCTCCGGCGAGGAGGGCGCCCCAGAGGGAGCCTTGGCGGGAGAGGTCGTGGGCGGGATCAATGTCGTCGGGCGGCAGCGCGAAGTTGGCCGGGCCTTGTTCGTCGTTGGCGATGATCCAGGGGCGGCCGGCGGCGACGGAGAGGCGGCGCCAGTGTTGAACCACCTCGTTGCAGGAGTGGGAGTCGATCTGGATGGAAAGGCCGGTGAGGCCGACGTCTGGGCCGAGCAGATCGGTAAAGGGGAGGCCGTTGTGGATGACGATGGGGTGTTGGTAGGGGTCGTTGCGGCGGAACCAGGAGACCATGGCGCGGCGTTGGTCGGGGTTCATGGGGGTGGTGGGATGGTTGGTGACCCATTCGCCGTTTTCTTCGCCGAGGTTCCAGTTGAGAGCGAGGTGGTGGCCGAAACGGGCGAGCATTTCGCGGTAGTAGACCATGGTCTTCAGGCCGACGGAACCGTGGTCGAGGAGTCCCTGGCTTTCCATCTCGGTGAGTTTGAAATGGAGGAAAAGGCCGAGGCGTTGGGCGTGGGTGAACACGATCTCCCACTGGTCGAGTTTGGAAACATCGTAGCGGTCGTGGGTGTGATAGTCGGTGAAGGGGAAGACGTTCTGGTCGTCGCCCTCGATGTTCATGGTGAGCATCGAGACGGAGTTGAGACCCTTGCTCGCGATGTAGTTGAGGGCGCCGATCATGGCTTTGCCCTTGCCGCCTTGCCACATGGGGTCGCCGTTTTGCCAGTCGCGCAGGTGGGCCGCCCAGGTTTTGACGAGGTTGTCCTTCTTGCCGTCCTGATGGAAGGTGCCATCGAAGTCGGCGTAGGAGAGGAAATTCTCCGGGGCGTCTGGGCCTTGCTTGAGGAAGTAGACGCCGGATCCGGCAAAGCGGAGATAATGGCCGCCGTCGTGCTGGAGACGTCCGTGGGCGCGGAAGTCGCGCCCGGTCTTGTTGGACGGGGCGATGGTGAAGGTGCCGGACTTGCCGTCCATGAAACCGGCGGGTTCGCCGGCGAGCAGCATGGTGCTGGCGGCGACGAAGCGACCCTTGCGGAACTGGGCAGACCAAGTCCACTCGCCGGGGGCATCGGGGGCGAAGTGGGCGCGCCAGACGGAGCCACTCACGGCGGAAGTCTCGCCCGCGTTGCCATCGGCGGCGAAGTAGCCGGGAACCAGGAAGGTGCGGCCGCTGGCGGCATGGGTAAACGTGACGTTGAGGCGGTAGTGTGTGAAGGGGTTGTAGGCGTCAGTTTCGCTGGTTTCAGGTCCGGCAAAATCGAGGGTGACCTTGTGCCAGGTTTTTAGCTCCCCGCTCACAGGGGTGGCGGTGGCGACCGTCGGGGCGGACGCCAGCAAAAGGCAGGAGGACAACAGGAGCAGGAGGGGTTTCATGAAGAGGATGAGGATAATTTGGGCGGGAAATTACGTGGGGGCGTCGGTGAGGCGGGTAATGGCCGGTCCGGCATCTCGGACGACCAAGCAGGTGATCACTGAGGTTTGGCCGCGGTGCTTTGGCGGGCGATGTCGACGTCGCGGCGGGCGTCGTCGGTGAGTCGGACCCAGTCGATGGTGCGGGTTTTGGCGAGGAACTGCGGGCGATAGTTGGCGGTGGCGGAGGCGGCGTAGGCTTTCCAGTGGGCGAGCGCGCTTTCGAGGGCGTTGACGGCAGCGGCTTGTTCGCCCGGAACCCCGGTCGTGCGAAACGCATGCAGGTGCGTGGCGCCACGGATTTTCGCGGCGTAGTAATTGGCGAGATGGGCGAAGGACTCGATGTCGTAGAGAAGTTCACTGAGTTCCTTGGCAATCGGACGACGGGCGGCGCGCACCGAACGCACATAGTCGAGGCCGGAGGCGGCGTCGGATTCTAACTGGTTCGCCACGGCGGGCGGCGCGATCTTGTCCTTTCGGGGATCAGCGACGCGTGTCGCGAGATATTCCGGAATCGTGAGCAGACCGGAGCCGGGCATCGTCTTGGTGGCGATGAAATCGTCGACGGTATGGAAGCCTTTGCGGAGGTCGAGGCAGCCCTCGACGGCCCACATGTAATCCCAGTCACGCCAGTGGAATTGGTTGACGAGTGCAACGGTGCGGGAGGCGGCGGTCCAGGCGGCGAGCAGGCGCGGGGCGTCGGCGTCGGGGAAGTGATGCTGGAGGATGGCCGTGAGGCGGGCCGGCGGCAGGTCGGGGTCGTAGCCGAGGCGGCCCCAGAGGAGGAAATTGAACCAGTGTTTCCGGATCTCGAGGTCGCGCGGGTGGTTGGGGCGGGTGCTGATGAATTCACGGCCCCAGACGTAGCTGTCGGAACCCAGGTAATAACCGGCGGTGAGATCGGGGCCGGGTAGGGCTTTCATGAAGGCGGAGACGTAGGCGGGGTCGGCCCAGCGGAAGTGGAAGAGGTCGTCGTTGCGGAGATTCCACCAGGATTTCACACCGTATTTTTTGAGGTCGGGGATGATTTCCTGTGCGGCCCAGTGCGGGGCGGGGGTGGAGTGGATGCGGGCGCGGGTGTATTTGTAGCTGAGGTTGATGGGACCGGGATAGCGGCGGACGAAGTCATTGATGATTTTCGGCATGCCGGCCTGCCATACACGGTGGATGACCTCGACGGAGCGTTCGGGCTGGAGCTTTTTCGCGTCAAGGATGCCTTCGCCGTAGGTGGCCCAGAGCCACTTCTCCCGGTCGAACTCATCATCGCGGTCCTGCATGTTTTCACCGGGGGTGAAACCGATCCCGGCGAGGTCGGGGTAGGTAAGGATGAATTCACGCACGCATGCGCGAAGGTAGGCGATCGTCCGGGGGTTGGTCTGGTCGTTATTGATGCCGTAGAGGCCGGCGTCGCCCTGGAGGTTTTCCTGCGAGCGATACCAGCCGGCAGGAGCGAGGCTGTTCATCCAGATGTTCCAGGTGACGAAGTAGACGTCGATACCTCGGTCCTTCGCGTGGCGCATGACGCGGCGCCAGAAATCTATTTTTTCATCAATCGTCATCGGCTTGAGGACGATCAGGTGGTCGAGCACGGGTTGGGAGATGCCGCAGCCGGCGATGAATTTCGCGACAGGTTCGTCGGCCCGTTCGGTGTCGAGGGGAAGTGCGGTGCCGCAAACATCTCGGAGAGCCGCGTCGGGATAATCGGCGAGCTTCACCATCGAGGGGAACGGATGAGGGTTCCAGAGCGTGAGGGTGTTGTAGCGGTGGCGAGCCATGCTATCGAGGAACTCGCGCCAGAACTCGAAATTCCACATCTCCGCGATGTTGGCTTGGGCGGCGTCACCGGCGTCCTGATAGGACGGGTTGCGGATATCCAGGGGGATGTTGAACTTCAGGCCGCGGCGGGCGACATGGGGTCGACCGTTGGCCGGTTGCACGCGGGTGGCGTCGCCGGAGGCGAGGCGAAGTTGTTCGGCGAGCTCGAGGCCGCCGTAGAGCAAGCCGCGGGCATCGCCGCCGCGAACGGTCAGGGTTTCGCCGGTATGCTCGATGGCGTAGGACTGGGCGTCGAGGGATCCGTCGATTTGGAGAACAATGGGGTGGGAGGGCTGGTTGGCGCGGGCGAGCGCGGACTGGATTTCGGCGGCCGCAAAGGCGGCCTGAGGCAGATTGGGGTCAAAACGAAGGGTCGCAGCGCTGACGGTTAGCGAGATGAGGGCGAAGACCAGGATGCGAACAAATGGCATGGTAAGGGGCGGTTGGTGCCTTTCAGCGAGAGAGCTTGAACAGGGCGGAGCCGTGGGGTGGCAGCAAGCGGGTCAGCCGGTCCTCGACCGGATTTTCGTCGGCACGGGTCCACAGGTTGCGAACCCGCCACGGGCCGCGCATTTCCTCGGCGATCAGATCAAAGGTCACCGCAGCATCCGCATCGCGCAGGTTGAAGAGGGCGACGTAGCGGGCGTCCGCGTCGGGCACGTCTGAGACCCAGACCCGGAGCGAGTCATCCTTGTGGTTGTTGCCGACCACTTGGCGCGGGCTGACGCCGTGGGTGTTGACGGCAAGCACTTCCGGGTTGGTCAGCAACGCGTAGGTTGCTTCATCGGAGGTGAGCGGATCCCCGCCCCACATCAGCGGGCTGCGGGCGATGCACCAGAGGGTCATGAGAGTCTGGCGTTCGGCGGGCGTGAAGTTGTCGTGGCGTTCGTTGCGGCCTTTGGTGCGGTTGAGATTTTCGGCGCCGGCGAATTCCCAGCCGGTGAGCATGAGTTTGCCGATCGGGATCATGTCGGCGTCGGGCCAGGTGCCGCGGCCGATGAAGGGGGACCAGGCGTCGAGCAGGTCGAAGTTGCGGCGGAGGTCCGCCCAGCGATCCCAAAAGTCGGCGGATACGCGCCACATGTTGGCGTTGGCCACGAGGTGGGCGGCCCGGCTGGGCGACACTTCGCCATAAGAGAGGCTGAAGACCATGGCCCGTCCGGTCTTGTCGATGGCGCGCCGCATCATGCTGATTTCTCGCTCGTGGTAGGCGGGGCGGAGCATGTCGTCGGCTTTGATGAAATCGACGCCCCAGTCGGCGAACATTTGGAAGAGTTGTTCGTAGTAGATTTGCGCGCCGGGGTGATCGACGTTCACGCCGGTGAAGATGCCGCCTTGAAAGGAGCTGGTGTCGCCGGGTTCAGCGATGTCCTGCATGCGATAGGGCGTGCCGCGCACAGGAAGATTGGCTTCGACGGCCTGCGTGGGGATGCCGCGCATGATGTGGAGGCCGAACTTAAGTCCCTTGGCGTGGGTATAGTCGGCGAGGGCTTTGAGGCCGACGCCGTGGGCGGCGGAGGGGAAGCGGTTGAGCGCGGGCAGGGGGATGCCGTGTGCGTCGACGGTGAGCTGAGGCAGGAGCAGGCCGGTGGCGGAGTCGCGTTGTTGCTTGGGTTGCCAGGTGTGCCAGCGGTTGTCGGGGTCCCATCCGGCAGGTCCCGGGTGGAACCACATGTAGTCGAGGACGGCGTAGTCGTAGCCGTGGGGGAGGAGTTTTTGGGCGAGGACGTCGACGGCGGCCTTGAATTGTTTTTCGGTGATGGCGGCGTGATAGGCGTCGTAGCTGTTCCAGCCGCGCGGCGGCGTGGATGACCAATTCGCGAAGGGGCGGGGCGCGAAGGGGGCGGGGTTGGCCGGCGGAAGACTGGCGCCTAGTGAAAACCCGCAAAGGGCGACGAGAAGAGCCCGGATAACAGGAACGTGGGGACAAGACATGGGGAAAGCTGTCCCCAGCGTGACTGACAAATCCGCGGCGGCGAAGACCTCAGGGTTTGACCGTAATCAGCCGGCCCGGAGCGGCGGAAGATTCAAAGCCGGCGCAGGAGCACGCGGCGGAATTTGACGAGGCCGGATCCGTATTGGAGCGCGATGGGGCCGGCAGCGTGTTTGGTGTCGTGGACGGCATCGACGGTGCGCACGCCGTTGAGTGTCACCGTGAGCACATTGCCGCGCGCGCTGATCTCGTAAGTGTTCCAGCGGCCGCCGGCCTTGGGCATGGGATCAACGGCAGCGACCCCGACAATGGCGCCGGTGCCGTAGCGGGGCTCCGGGCGCCGGTCGAATATGTTCACCTCGTAGGCGTTGGCGTCGGTAACGACCCGGCGGTCCTCGCAACGAAGGAACACGCCGCTGTTGGCCGGTTCATCGACCCAGAACTCCACGAGAAGTTCAAAGTCGACGAAGGATTCCTTGGTCACGAGGAATCCCTTGCCCGCGGTGGCTTGGACGATCCCGTCTGCGATGTTCCAGTTTGCATTGCCGAGTTGGTCCCAGCCGTCGAGGCCGGTGCCGTCGAACAGGGTGATCCATTTTTCGTCGGCGCGGACGGCGCATGCGGCCAGCAAGGAGGCGAGGAGCAGAGGGATGATGTTTCTCATGACCGATTGTGGGGCGAAGAATCCGTGAGGTTGGGTGCGAATGATGCGGAGCAATTCGTGCGCTTGTGAGAATCAGCGCGGCAGCGGCGCGCCGGCGAAAAATCGCGGGGAGATGAGCGCAACGCCTTCGCTGCTGAAGCCGGGCGCCGGTCTCAGCACCAGAAAGACATCGCGGGTCTGTTTGGCGTCGCGGATGAACGTGTCGATGAGCCCCGAGCGCTTCGCCAGAAGCTCGGGTGAGATCAGGCAGGTGCCGACGAGGGGACCATCAACGCGATCGAGGCGGATCTCGAGTTTGCCGGAAAAGCCGGCTGGCGCCCGGAGGGTGGCATCAAAGTAGTAATAGCCGGTCCCGAGCGGGATCTTCCCGAGCTGGGCATGGTTGCCGGTCAGTGCGGTCGGGGATGCGAGTTTAATTTCGTAGGGCTGGTTGACTCTCACCGGTTTCACGCCCCCGATGGTTTGTTGGACGGGCATAACTGCGCCGTCAGGCGCGTAGTGCAGGTAATCGATGCAGACCGAACGCTGAGTCCAGGTTCCTGGGCCTTGGAAGGAA